>NZ_CAXSVO010000008.1:0-164475 GCF_964240875.1 Ruminococcus sp. 5_1_39BFAA
AGAGAACGGCTGCGAGGTTATCTGCTGGTAAGTGCGAAAAAAGAAAAAAATCCTTGCATTGTGCAGGTTTCTATAGTATAATCACCAGTGTTGTAAAAAAGATGGTCCTCTGTTACCGACATGGGTATTAAGAACATCCAGTAGAATAAGGAGAGAAATAACATGAACGAAATTATCAAAAACATCGAAGCTGAGCAGTTAAAAGCAGAGGTGCCGCAGTTTAATGTAGGTGACACCGTAAGAGTACACGCTCTGATCAAAGAGGGAAACCGTGAGAGAATCCAGATCTTCGAGGGAACTGTTTTGAAGAGACAGGGCGGAAGCACAAGAGAGACTTTCACAGTAAGAAAGACCTCCAACGGCATTGGCGTTGAGAAGACCTGGCCGTTACATTCCCCACACGTAAAGACTGTTGAAGTTATCCGCCGCGGTAAAGTACGTCGTGCGAAACTGAACTATTTAAGAGACCGTGTAGGTAAATCTGCTAAGGTTAAAGAGCGCGTGAAATAATCATAATTTCATAAGTGTTACGAAGGGAAGGGACAATAGCTTTTAGGGTATTGTCCCTCTTTTTAACCGCATCAAAGCAGAAGAGGGCTTTGTGACAGGGGAGATGAAGGATGAAGGGTAAAAAGAACAAATTGAAAAAGCCGGAGCTGAACTGGATGGACAGCAGTGCTATTCTGGATGCGAAGGACAAGCTGGAGAATAAAAAAGTCAGAGGTGTGGTAAGGTGGGTATTTGAGATTGCTGTGACTCTGGCTTTTGCGGCATTGGTGGCGATCATGCTGTTTCAATCCGTGACCATGCAGGAGAGCTCCATGGAACCGACTCTTGCCGTAGGGGACCGTTTTTTCGTAAATCGTATTGTATATAAGGTTTCTTCTCCGAAACGAGGGGATATTATCGTATTCCGGACAAATGCCAGCGATGATGCGGCACTGCATATCAGGCGAGTGATCGGACTGCCGGGAGAAACCATTCAGATCGTGGATGGGCAGATCCTGATCAACGGGGAAACCTATAAGGAGGGAAAAGATTTCCCCACGATCAGCAATCCCGGAATGGCGGCAAATGCCATTACCCTGAATTCGGGGGAGTATTTTGTGCTGGGTGACAACAGAAACAACAGTGAGGACAGCCGTTACGGGGATATCGGCAAGGTAAGCAAGAAATATATTACAGGAAAACTGTGGTTCAGGATTTCCCCGGTGAAGGAAATCGGGCCGTTGAAAGGTTAGGTTAAAATATGAATGTACAATGGTACCCTGGTCATATGACCAAGGCAAAGAGACAGATGCAGGAGGATATAAAGCTCATCGACCTGATCATAGAGCTGGTGGATGCCCGTGTCCCGTTATCCAGCCGGAACCCGGATATTGATGAGCTGGGAAAAAACAAGGCAAGGCTGATCCTTTTGAATAAAGCGGATCTGGCGGATGAGAGCCAGAATGAAGCATGGAAAAAATATTTTCAGGAAAAAGGAATTTTTGTGGTAAAGGTTGACTCCCGAAGCGGTGCCGGAATGAAGACGATCCAGAATACCATTCAGGAGGCCTGCCGGGAAAAGACAGAGCGGGACAGAAAAAGGGGAATTAAGAACCGCCCCATACGTGCTATGGTAGTAGGAATACCAAACGTGGGAAAATCTACTTTTATCAATACTTTTGCAGGGAAAGCCTGTGCAAAAACCGGAAACAGGCCCGGTGTTACAAAAGGAAAGCAGTGGATCAAGCTGAATAAGAGTGTGGAGCTTCTTGATACACCAGGTATTCTGTGGCCCAAATTTGAGGATCAGGAAGTAGGGATGAAGCTCGCCTATGTGGGCTCTATCAAGGATGATATCCTGAATATGGAGGAACTATCCTTAAAACTGATCGATTACCTGCGCCAATATTATCCGGGATATTTGGAGGAACGGTACCAGATCAGGACAGAAGGAAAAGCCGTTGAGGTTTTAGAAGCCATAGCAAGAGTGCGGGGATGCCTGAAAAAAGGGGAAGAGCTGGATTATGCAAAAGCCTCAGGTATCCTTTTTGACGACTTCCGCAGCGGAAAAATAGGCCGGATCACACTGGAATGGGTTGAAAAATGAAAACAATCGGAGAAATCAAGGCAGAAATCGCAGAGACAGATTTAAAGGATTATCCTGCCTTATATGAAAAGTACAGCAAAGATTCCAGAAGCGGAGTGATAAAGCTTTTGGAACAGTGCAGAAAAAAAGAGGCTGCCCTGATGCGGGAGATCGCAAGGACAGAGGAAATGAAGGCTTACGAGCACAAGTATGAGCATTTGGGCTATCTGTGCGGAATCGATGAGGTAGGCAGAGGACCGCTTGCAGGTCCGGTGGTTGCCTGCGCTGTGATTCTGCCCAGAGACTGTGATATTTTATATCTCAATGATTCCAAGCAGCTCAGCGCAAAAAAGCGCGAGGAGCTTTATGATGTGATCATGGAAAAAGCAGTGTCCGTAGGCCTTGGAATGGTGGGCCCGGCGAGGATTGACGAAATTAACATCCTTCAGGCTACTTATGAGGCCATGCGTCAGGCAATCAGCAACCTGAGCGTGACGCCTCAGGTACTTCTGAATGATGCCGTTACCATTCCGGAGGTGACGATTCCTCAGGTACCCATTATAAAGGGCGATGCAAAAAGCGTATCCATTGCCGCAGCAAGCATCGTGGCTAAGGTAACCAGGGACCGCATGATGGAGGAATATGATAAGGTGATGCCGCAATATGGTTTTTCCTCCAATAAAGGATACGGCGCGGCGGCACATATAGAGGCTTTGAAAAAATATGGCCCTACACCGATTCACCGGGCTACCTTTATTAAAAATTTTATCTGACAAAAGATACCGACACGGAAATAAAAAAGAGGAAGCTTTGAATAGCTATAGGAGAAATAATCGGCGCATCGGCAGCTTTTATGAAGAGAAGGCGGCAGAATACCTTGAGCGCCATGGAATGCATATCGTGGAGCGCAATTACCGCTGCAGGGCAGGGGAGATCGATTTGATCGCAAAGGATGGAGCATATGTGGTGTTTGTGGAGGTTAAGTACAGAAGCACAGAAGGCTCAGGAAATCCCCTGGATGCAGTAGATATAGGAAAGCAGCGGACGATCAGTAAGGTGGCAAAAAGATATCTGCTGAGCCGGTATCATTCTCTGGATATTCCCTGTCGTTTCGATGTGGTGGGATTTGAGGGAAATGACATTTGCTGGATCAAGGATGCGTTTGACGACAGATAGAGCCGCAGAGACGGCGGATTGGAGTGTTTGCATGGAGATTAAATGGCATAACAGTGCCCTTAAGGGGATGAATGTAAAAGAAAGAGAGGGCGTTACATACCTTACATATCCTGCCTTTGAAGCGCTTCCCGGGATCGTGCACGGATTCAGCACAAGGCTTGGAGGGGTGAGCAGCGGGATTTATTCTTCCATGAATCTGAGCTTTACAAGAGGAGATGAGGAGGAAGCGGTGCGGGAAAACTACCGCAGGCTTGCCGCAGCCATGGGCTTTGCCCCGGAGGATATCGTGACCTCCGATCAGACCCATACTACAAATGTCCGTGTTGTGACAGAAGAGGACAGGGGGAACGGGATTACCCGTCCAAGGCCCTATACGGATGTGGACGGCATGATCACAAATGTTCCGGGGCTTGTTCTTGCTACTTTTTACGCGGACTGCGTACCCCTTTATTTTGTGGATCCTGTCCATAGGGCTGTTGGTCTGTCCCATTCCGGATGGAGAGGGACTGTCGGAAAAATAGGGGAGGTGACAATCCGGAAAATGGAGGCGGAATTCGGCTCCTGTCCGGAGGATATTTATGCTGCTGTTGGCCCATCCATATGTCAGGATTGTTATGAAGTGAGTGAGGATGTGATCGACCAGTTTCGGGCTGCATTTGATAAAAAACACTGGAATTCCCTGTTTTATGCCAAGCCTGACGGAAAATACCAGCTAAACCTTTGGGAGGCAAACCGCAGGATTCTTATAGACTCCGGAATCCGAGAGGAACACATTTCCATGCCGAATCTGTGTACCTGCTGCAATCCGGAATTTCTCTTTTCCCACCGGGCGTCAAAGGGAAAACGGGGAAATCTGGGAGCCTTTCTGGGTCTTCTGGATGTATAGATATAACATAGCAAAACAGCCGCGTGAACATCAGATGTCCGCGCGGCTGTTTTGCTATCTTGAATTTACTTTTTTCATCAGTTCCATGATCTTGTCATTGCTGGAACGAACCTTTTCCACAGAGACATCATGGTTGATGATATCCATAATGCTTGCCAGATACTTACTCATGTTGGCTTCTACATAGTAAGGTCTGTCGAGAAGCTCCGGGATTCTGTAATTCAGGTTGGTAGTGATAACCTTATCAATCCATCCTTTTTCATAATAAGCATCAAATTTTGCCATGCCATCTGTGAAAAGGCCATAGGTGGTACAGATGAATACACGGTTCGCATGACGCTCTTTGATCTGTTTGGCAACATCCAGCATACTCTCGCCAGAGGAAATCATATCGTCAATGATCACAACGTCCTTGCCTTCTACGGAGTCGCCCAGGAATTCGTGGGCAACAATAGGATTCTTTCCGTTTACAATGGTGGAATAATCTCTTCTCTTGTAGAACATACCCATGTCAACACCCAGAATATTAGAGAAATATACAGCTCTGGACATAGCGCCTTCATCCGGGCTGATGATCATCAGATGGTCATTATCAACCTTGAAATCCGGAACATTTTTCACAAGGGCTTTCAAAAACTGATAGGTAGGGAAAAAGTTATCAAAGCCATTGAGCGGAATGGAATTCTGTACACGGGGATCGTGTGCGTCAAAAGTAATAATATTGGAAACGCCCATCTCGCTTAATTCGCGAAGCGCCAGTGCACAGTCAAGGGACTCGCGCTTTGAACGTCTGTGCTGGCGGCCTTCGTAAAGGAAGGGCATGATAACATTGATTCTATGGGCTTTTCCGGTAGCGGCAGAAATAATTCTTTTTAAATCCTGATAGTGATTATCGGGAGACATATGGTTCTCATGACCGCATACCGTATAAGTAAGACTGTAGTTGGTGATATCCACCATGATAAAAAGGTCAGTTCCACGAACGGATTCCTTGATATAGCCCTTTCCTTCGCCTGTTCCGAAACGCGGGCACTCACAGTCTACAAGAAATGACTTTTCGCTGTATCCCTGAGGGATAACCGCGATTTTCTTTTTTTCAACCAGTTCCTTACGGAATCTCACCAGTTTTCTGTCCACCTCTTCAGCCAGCTCGCGGCATCCTTCCAGTGCGGCGATCCGAATCGGTGCAACAGGCATAGATTTTTCAAGTAATTCTATGTTCGGCATAATATTCCTCCTGAGTATTCATGATAAAAAGCTCACTACTTCTTTATTTATAACATTTGCCCTAAATGCAGTCAAGGAATTTATTGATTTTTACTTCGGAAATTGGTATGATAGTAACCATAATCATGGGTCTTAAGGCCCATTTGAAAACAAATGGAGCTAAAAAGAATGAAAAAAAAGAAAAAACATGTGATTTCAAAGGTTCTTCCCGGGAGCATAGCCGAGGAGCTTGAACTTGAGCCGGGGGACGTGCTGATCTCCGTAAACGGTCAGCCTGTGGAGGATGTTTTTGATTACCGTTATCTGATGAATGAAGAATATGTGACCCTTCTGATAGAAAAAACCGGCGGAGAAATGTGGGAGCTGGAGGTGGAAAAGGAGTTTGAAGAAGACCTGGGCGTTGAATTTGAAAACGGGGGTCTGATGGATGACTACCGTTCCTGCTCCAACAAATGTATTTTCTGCTTTATTGACCAGATGCCGCCGGGAATGCGGGAAACCCTGTACTTTAAGGACGATGATTCCAGGCTTTCCTTTTTGCAGGGGAATTACGTCACCCTTACCAATATGAGCGACCACGATATCGACAGGATCATCCGGTATCGCCTGGAGCCTATTAATATTTCCTTTCAAACCATGAATCCGGAGCTGCGCTGCAGAATGCTTCATAACCGCTTTGCGGGGAAAGCACTGGCAAAGGTGGACAGGCTTTTTGAGGCCGGTATCACCATGAATGGTCAGATCGTGCTGTGCAAAGGCGTAAACGATGGAGCGGAGCTGTCAAACAGCATCGAAAAGCTGGCTGCGTATGCGCCCGTCCTCCAGAGTGTTTCGGTGGTTCCAGTGGGATTGACAAAATTCCGCAAGGGACTTTATCCCCTGGAGCTTTTTACGAAGGAGGATGCGCTGGAGGTCCTGGAGATGATCCATGGCTGGCAGCAGAGGATGATGAAAAAACACGGCATCCATTTTATACATGCTTCCGATGAATGGTATATTCTGGCGGAAAAAGAACTTCCCAGGGAGGATCGGTATGACGGATACCTTCAACTGGAAAATGGCGTGGGAATGCTGAGGCTTCTGGATACGGAGGTCAGGGAGGCACTCGGACGGCTGGAAGGTGACAGCAGGGAGATCCGGGCTACAGCGGCTACGGGAGCGCTTGCTGCTCCTTATATCAGCCGATACATGAAATTGATCCGGGAGAAATTTCCGAATGCCCGGGTTGAGGTCCGGCAGATCACAAACCATTTTTTCGGAGAGACGATCACGGTTTCCGGTCTGATCACAGGAGAGGATCTGATCGGGCAGCTTTCCGGCACTGAGCTGGGCGAAAAGCTTCTGATTCCCTGCAGTATGCTTAGGGACCAGGAGAAAGTATTTCTTGATGATGTAACTGTGGATGAGGTACAGAATGCCCTTCACACAGAAGTTGTAATTGTAGAGGAGGGCGGAGCTGACCTGGTGTCGGCAGTGATCAATCCGCCTGCGCAGAAAAAATTGAGAAGGAGACAAATGTATGAGCAAACCAGTAGTAGCAATAGTGGGACGGCCTAATGTGGGCAAATCCACCCTGTTTAACGCACTGGCAGGAGGCAAGATTTCCATAGTAAAAGATACGCCGGGAGTGACAAGGGACCGTATTTACGCTGATGTAACCTGGCTGGACAAAACCTTTACCATGATCGATACGGGCGGTATTGAGCCGGACAGCAGCGATGTGATCCTTTCACAGATGAGAGAGCAGGCGCAGATCGCCATTGATACGGCAGATGTGATCGTGTTTATCACAGACGTTCGCCAGGGCCTTGTGGATGCAGACGCAAAGGTGGCGGATATGCTCCGCCGAAGCGGGAAGCCGGTTGTCCTTGTAGTCAACAAGGTGGACAGCGTCCAGAAGTACATGATGGATGTGTATGAGTTTTATAATCTGGGAATCGGAGATCCAATGCCGATTTCTGCCGCAAACAGACAGGGGCTGGGGGACATGCTGGATGAAGTGGTCCGCCATTTTCCAGAGGGCGCGGGAGAGGATGAAGAGTCCGATATCCCGAGAATCGCTATAGTAGGAAAACCGAATGTAGGAAAATCCTCTCTGGTGAACAAGCTTCTTGGTGAGGAGCGTGTGATCGTATCTGACATCGCAGGAACCACAAGGGATGCGGTAGATACAAGGGTGACATGGGAAGGGCGGGATTACATTTTTATTGATACCGCCGGACTCAGGAGAAAAGGTAAGGTAAAAGAGGACATTGAGCGTTACAGCGTGATCCGCACGGTTACTGCCGTGGAGCGGGCTGATATTGTGGTGGTCATGATCGATGCTTCTGAGGGCGTTACGGAGCAGGATGCAAAGATTGCGGGAATTGCCCATGAAAATGGCAAGGGTGTGATCATTGCTGTGAATAAGTGGGATGCTATTGAGAAAAATGACAAAACCATTTACAAGCATACAAACCGCATCCGCGAGGTGCTTTCCTTTATGCCTTATGCGGAAATCGTATTTATTTCCGCAAAAACAGGACTGCGTATCGCGCGGCTTTTTGAAACGCTGGATGCAGTTATTGAAAACCAGACTATGCGGATTCAGACCGGTGTTCTCAATGAAATCCTGTCAGAGGCCGTTGCCATGCAGCAGCCTCCGTCGGACAGAGGCAAACGGCTTAAGATCTTTTATATGACACAGGTGGCTGTGAAACCGCCTACATTTGTGATCTTTGTGAATGACAAAGAGCTGATGCACTTTTCCTATACAAGATATCTGGAAAATAAAATCCGGGATGCCTTTGACTTCGGCGGAACACCGCTTAAGTTTATTGTGCGTGAGCGGGGAGAGAAGGAATAGTCATTATGGAGAGAATTATTTGTCTGGCGATCGGTTATGTGTTTGGAATGTTTCAGACATCCTACTTTATCGGAAAAATGCATCATCAGGATATCCGAAACTGTGGAAGCGGGAATGCAGGAACCACGAATGCACTTAGAACATTCGGCAAAAAGGCTGGAGCCATGACGCTGGTGTGCGATATTTTGAAATGCGTGATCGCAATTCTTATTGTGGACGCTGTTTTCAAAAAGAACTGTCAGGAAATCCTGCCTCTTCTGGGAATGTACACGGCAGCCGGCTGCGTGCTGGGACACAATTTTCCGTTCTATCTGAATTTCAGAGGAGGAAAAGGGATTGCTGTGTCTGTGGGAATGCTGATGGCTCTTGACTGGCGGGTTTTCCTGATCTGCGCAGCAGTATTTTTTGCGATTTTCTTTACTACGCATTATGTGTCGCTGTGCTCCGTAACAGCTTATGTGACAGCACTTGTGGCTTTTGTCGCATTTGGGGCTGCGGGCAGCTATGGGATGAGCCGGGCGCTGACCATTGAAATGGATGTGGTTATGGTGTGTTTGACCGGACTTGCGGTTTATCGGCACAGGTCTAATATTTCCCGTCTGATAAAGGGAACTGAGAACAAAACTTACCTGGGAAAATCCAGGAAAAAGAAAGGATAAAAGGTGAACGGTATGGCAAAAGTCAGTGTGATGGGAGCGGGAAGCTGGGGAACAGCTCTTGCAGTTCTTCTGCACAACAATGGGCATGAGGTGATTTTGTGGTCTGCCCTTGGAGATGAGGTGGCGCTTCTCCGGGAGAAGAGAGAGAATCCGGGAAAGCTTCCCGGAGTAAAGCTTCCTGAGGAGATCGTGATTACGGATGACGCAGAAAGCGCTATGGAGAATCCGGATGTGGCTGTGCTTGCAGTTCCGTCCCCATTTACCAGAAGTACATCCAAAAATCTTGCTCCATTTGTGAAAGAGGGGCAGATCATCGTAAATGTAGCAAAGGGTATTGAAGAAAAAACGCTTATGACCCTCAGCGAGATCATTGAGCAGGAGATCCCGCAGGCAAATGTGTGCGTTCTTTCCGGGCCGAGCCATGCAGAGGAAGTGGGAAGAGGACTTCCGACTACCTGCGTGGTCAGCTCAAAGAAAAAAGAAACAGCAGAGTATCTGCAGGAGATTTTTATGAGTCCGGTATTCCGTGTTTACACAACACCTGACATATTGGGTGTGGAACTGGGCGGCGCCCTGAAGAACGTGATCGCGCTGGCAGCAGGTACGGCTGACGGTCTGGGCTATGGGGACAATACAAAAGCCGCGCTGATCACCAGAGGAATTGCGGAGATCGCGAGACTTGGAGTGAAGATGGGCGCGAAGACAGAAACCTTTGCAGGATTGTCGGGAATCGGCGATCTGATCGTAACCTGTGCAAGCGTACACAGCCGCAATCGTAAGGCTGGTTATCTCATGGGAAAGGGCTACACCATGAAAGAAGCCATGGATGAGGTGAAAATGGTTGTGGAAGGCGTTTATTCTGCCAAGGCCGCCAAGGCACTTGCTGAGAAATATCAGGTAGAAATGCCCATCGTGGATGAGGTGAACAAACTGTTGTTTGAGGATAAGCCGGCATCTGAGGCGGTGACGGATCTGATGCAGAGGGATAGGAAAGGGGAGATTTCGGAGATTCCATGGTAAGGATGCGAGGGGGAAAGCTCAGAGAGCGAAGGCCGCATTCCCCCTCGCGCTCCCCCTTTTGGCCCGCTTTGCACACGGGTGGCGTGTGAGATATTCTTGAGGGATTTCACACGGGAGGTATGAGTGATAAAAGAACCTGCGTTCCGGGGAGGAGGGCAGGTTCTAATGATTCTTATAGGATTACGTCTCTCAGGTCTTCGGGGACGTGGGAGCTGTGGTAGTCTTGGTTTTGGGTTTCAATGATGTCCATGTCTTCTTCATCGATGTTGAAACTGAAGATGTCAGCGTTTGCGGCGATGCGGTCGGGATGGACAGATTTTGGGATTACGGAAATGCCTTTCTGGATGGCCCAGCGGAGACCTACCTGGGCGGGGGTGCGGGCGTATTTTGTGCCCAGGACGCACATGACGTCATTGTCGAAATAGGCGCCTCTTGCCAGGGGAGCATATGCCTGAACCTGGATGCCTTCGGTTTGGCAGTATTCGATAAGGTCCTTGGGGTAGCATAGTGGATGGCATTCGATCTGGTTGACTGCGGGGACGATGCCGGAAATTTTTTTCAGTTCTTCCAGGTGATGGATCTGGAAATTACTTACCCCGATGGAGAGGGCGCGGCCGGAATCCAGGATCTTTTCAAGACCCTTCCAGGTGCTGAGATAGCAGCCGGGTACAGGCCAGTGGATGAGATACAGATCCACATAATCCAGCTTCAGGCGGTCAAGGCTCCTGTAAAATGCCCCTTCAATGTCGCCCATACGCTGGGCTGTGTTCCAGATCTTGCTGGTGATGAACAAATCCTTGCGGGGAACGCCGCATTTCGCAATGGCCTTGCCAATGCTTTCTTCGTTTTTGTAAACGGAGGCAGTGTCGATCATGCGGTAGCCGGAATTAACGGCTGCTGTGACTGCAGTTTCCGCTTCACTGTCCGCTGTCTTATATACGCCGAGCCCCAATAGAGGCATTTCTCTGTCGTTGTTCAGGAAAACGGTTTTTCTCAAAGCTCATTCCTCCTCGAATTATGTTTCGAAACTAAAATCACATTCAGTATACCATAAAAATGTGAAAGAGTCACATCATTTGTGTTACAAATTTTATACATAAGAGATTGTTAAAAACAAAACAATTCCGTTAAGCGGATGACATAAATGTTAATAATTGGATGGAGATTTTCACAAAAAAGTTATGGATTTTGGCGGATTTTTATAAGAATATTCTTGCGAAACGAAAGGATTGGTTGTATAATAAAAGAAATTGACAAATTCTTGTCATAAGTCTGCCCTTTTGAGGGTAACAGCAGAAAGGAGTATTTTTCCATGCATTTGATTAAAGACGAAAATGGTAATCTTGTTCAGCATGGTCATGAGCATGTACATGAGCACACTCATTCAGACGGAATGACACATAGCCATGCTCATACCCATGAGAATAACGAGGGCCATGAACATACACACACAGACGGTACAGCCTGCGGGACAACTCACTGCGGCTCCTGTCAGGGCGGCGACTGTAAAAATGAGACAGTTGCACTTCTGACTTATATGCTGCAGCATAATGAGCACCATGCAGCAGAACTCGACCAGATGGCAGATAATCTGGCGAAGATGGGAATGGATGCCGCTGCAAAGACCATTAAGGAGAGCGTTGCAGACTTCCAGAAGGGCAATATGCGTCTTGGTCTTGCACTGACACTGGTAAAAGAAGAAATGAAATAAGTGCGGCAACCGGGATATGTGAAACACAGCTTGATTTAAGGAGGCATGACTATGTGTTTGGCAACTGTATATAAGCAGAGTGATGATTCTGTGATCTTTAGAAATGTCAGCCGTATTGATGTGGACGGAGATAAGCTGATCCTTCGTGACATTATGGGCGATGAGAGAATTGTGGAGGGCAGCATCCTTATGGTGGATCTTGCCAACAGTATTGTGAAAGTAAAGTGCGACTGAGGCTTTGGTCGGCAGAGGAGTTCGGATTGAACACGGAAATATATTACATTCTAGGAGGCGCTTTGGTTTATGGCACATGTAATTGCCGTCGCAGGTAAAGGCGGCGTTGGTAAGACTACATTATGCGGAATGCTGATCCAGTATCTTTGCGAAAAAGGCAAAGGGCCGGTTTTGGCAGTGGATGCAGATGCAAATTCAAATCTGAACGAGGTTCTGGGCGTGAAAGTGGAAACGACCCTGGGTGATGTGCGGGAAGAGATCGCCCGTGCTGAGCTTGCGAAGGATAATCCCATTCCGGCAGGCGTTTCCAAGGCTGATTATGCCGAGATGCGTTTCGAAGATGCTTTGATCGAGGACGATGATTTTGATCTTCTTGTAATGGGAAGGACGCAGGGAAAGGGCTGCTACTGTTACGTAAACGGGCTGCTGCAGAACCGTCTGGCAAAATACCAGAATAATTATCCTTATTTTGTGGTTGACAATGAAGCTGGCATGGAACACATCAGCAGAGGGGTTCTTCCATCCATGCAGACAGCGATTCTGGTAAGTGACTGTTCCAGAAGAGGTGTACAGGCAGTGGGACGTATAGCACAGCTCATAAAAGAATGTGAGATGCATCCTGATACGGTTGGACTGATCATTAACCGTGCGCCGGGCGGTCAGCTCAATGATGGCATTAAAGAGGAGATCGAAAAACAGGGACTTACCCTTTTGGGCGTAGTTCCGCAGGATGAAGCGGTATATGAGTATGACTGCGAGGGACGTCCGACGGCAGGATTGCCGGAAGATAATCCGGTCAAGGTTGCTCTGCGCTCGATCGTTGACAAGCTGAATTTATAGGAAAATACCCTTGCACGCGGGAACTTCCGGCGGCAGGGGATATTTGTTGCATAGAGGAATTTCATAAATTCCTGTTTTTTACAGGGAAAATAACCCATGGGAGGGGATGGGTTCCCAAACATGCGGGTTATTAAAATAAAAGAAAGACAAAGTACATTCAAAAATAGATGTACAATAAAAGGAGGTCTACAATGAGTGAATTCAAATTAACTACAGTGGAAGAATTTGAAGCTGCCACCAACAGACTGTTGGAGAACGGTGCTAAGGTTGGCGCAGATTCCTGGCAGATGCGTGTTAAGAATCAAACTCCACACTGTAAATTCGGTGAGACCGGCGTTTGCTGCCGTATCTGTTCCATGGGTCCGTGCCGCGTAACACCGAAAGCACCGAGAGGCATCTGCGGCTGTGATGTACACGGCATCGTAGGAAGAAACTTCCTTCGTTTCACCGCAGGCGGAGCTGCAACCCATTCTGACCACGGACGTGAGATCGCCCATACTCTTTACGAGGCATCCGCAGATGGCTGCTATCATGTAAAGGATGAGGAAAAACTTCTTCGTCTTGCAAAGGAATTCGGTGTTGAGACAGAAGGCAGAGATATCTATGATATCGCTCACGATGTCGCTGAGACAGGTCTTCTGGAGTATGGTAAGCCATTCGGACATCAGGTGTTTACAAAACGTGCTCCTGAGCATACCCAGGAAATCTGGAAGAGAGAAGAAATCCTTCCGCGTGCTATTGACCGTGAGGTTTCCTGTGCAATGCACATGACCCATATGGGATGTTCTTCCAAGGCAGAAGCACTGGTTCGCCAGTCCCTGAGAAACGGTTTGTCTGATGGATGGGGAGGTTCCATGATGGGTACTGAGTTCTCTGATGTACTTTTTGGAACTCCTAAGGAAGTGGAGACAGAGGCTAACCTTGGCGTTATGGTTGAGGAAAACGTAAACATCGTTGTTCACGGACATGATCCGTCACTTTCCGAAATGATCTGTGAGTATGCAGACAGCAAGGAAATGATCGATTACGCAAAATCCATGGGAGCAAAAGGAATCACCGTTTCCGGTGTATGCTGTACCTCCAATGAGGTTGCTATGCGCCGCGGAATCCCGATGGCAGGTAACTTCCTGCAGCAGGAAAACGTTGTACTGACAGGCGCTTGCGAGGCAATTGTTGTAGACGTACAGTGTATTTTCCCGGCATTAGGACCTTTGAGCAAATGTTTCCATACAAAATTCATCACAACTTCTCCGATTGCACAGATGCCGGATTCTGACTTCATCAGATTCAATGCTCACACAGCAGCAGAAAATGCAAAAGCAATCGTTAAAACTGCAATCGAAAACTTTAAGAACAGAAACAAAGACCTGGTATACATCCCGCAGTTGAAACAGAAGGCTGTTGTTGGTTTTTCCGTAGAGCAGATCGAGAAGAAGCTTGACGGCGTAACCAATTCCCAGGTTGACGAGACAGGAACCATGAAGCCGCTCATCGAGTGTATTACCTCCGGTGTTCTTCGCGGAGCTGTTGCAATGGTTGGATGTAACAATCCTAAGATCCGTCCTGACGCTGCTCATGTAGAGCTGATGAAGAAGCTGATCGCAAACGACATCATCCTGGTTGTTTCCGGATGCTCCGCACAGGCTGCTGCAAAAGCCGGTCTGATGGACAAGAGAGCAAAAGATCTCTGCGGCGCAGGTCTGAAACGTGTCTGTGAACTTGCTGACATTCCTCCTGTATTACATATGGGCTCCTGTGTTGATATCAGCCGTATGATGGTTCTGGCTGCAAGACTTTCTAAGGATTCCGGCCTGAATATCTCCCAGCTTCCGCTGGTTGGATGTGCTCCTGAGTGGATGTCTGAGAAGGCTGTTTCCATCGGTAACTATGTTGTTGCTACCGGTATTGATACATATCTTGGAGTTGAGCCATATGCTACCGGTTCCAGCGAAGTTGACGGTCTGTTAAAGGGCGGCATCAGAGACTGGGTTGAGGCTGCATACACAGTAGAGAAGGATATTGACAAATTAGGCGATCTGATGATTGAAAGAATCGAAGAAAAGAGAGCAGCACTTGGCATCTAAGGAGAAACGTGCAGCTTGATAAGGAAAGGCGCGATTAATTTATGAAAATAGCAGTAACCGGTAAAGGCGGCGTGGGAAAGACAACTTTTGCGGCAACACTTGCCAGATTATATGCAGACGAAGGGAAAAAGGTACTTGCAGCGGATGTGGATCCGGATGCAAACCTGGGATTGGCTCTTGGCTTTGACGAGGAGACATTAGATTCCATTATACCGATATCCCGGATGCGTAAACTGGTTGAGGAGCGTACCGGAGCCAACAGCCAGAATCAGTTTTATAAACTGAATCCCAAGGTGGACGATATTCCGGACACATATGGAAAAAGCTGCAATGGCGTAAAGCTGCTTGTCCTGGGAACCGTGGAAACAGGCGGCGGCGGATGTGTCTGCCCGGAGCATGTCATGTTGAAGCGTATCATCAATAATCTGGTCCTGCACAGGGACGATGTTGTGATCCTTGACATGGAGGCGGGGCTGGAGCACCTGGGCCGCGGCACTACGGAGAGTATGGACGAATTCATTGTTGTAATAGAACCGGGAGCAAGAAGCGTACAGACATATAAAAATGTTAAGCGTCTTGCAAAGGATCTGGGAGTTTCCCAGGTAAAGGTCGTGGCAAACAAAGTCAGAAACCAGGACGATGAGGACTTTATTCGGTCCAGAATCCCGGAGGAGGATCTACTTGGCATGATTCATTACAACACAGAAGTGATCGATGCTGACCGTCAGGGAAAATCGCCTTATGATTTCAGTGAAACCGTAACTACTGAGATAAGAAAAATCAAAGAAAAGATAGATCAAAACTAAGGTCTGTAAATATAGGAGGTATGACAGTGACTTTATTTGATAGAGTATTCAGCGGAAATGATGCTGTTTATGGATTAACAGAGGGTGCTATTGACGGTGCCATCGCACAGTATGGCGAAGACAAAGCCGTAAGCTTTCCGAACACCGCTTACAGCCTTCCATGCTACTATTCTGTAACTGGTACCAAGGTTACCACTCTGAAAGAGTTAAAAGAAGCACTTGGAGTTGTTAAGACTCTGATGACAAGAGAGAAAAGACTGAATGACGCATTTATGTCTGGTGTTGCAACCGCTCTCTGCGCTGAGTTTATCGAGGTATTAAAATATATTGACGGTGCTGCTCCGTATGAAGAGCCATGCTATGGACATCTTGCAGATGCAGTGATCCGTGAGCTTGGTGTACCGCTTGTAACCGGAGATATCCCGGGCGTAGCTGTTATTCTCGGCGCTGCTCCTTCCGTAGAGGAAGGCGTTGCTCTTGTAAAGAGCTACCAGGCACAGGGTATTCTTGTTACACTTGTTGGCGGAATCATTGACCAGGTTAAAGAAGCCGGCATGAACACCGGAGCAAACGTACGTGTTATTCCTCTGGGATACGATGTAACGGCAGTTATCCATGTTGTATCTGTTGCACTTCGTGCAGCACTGATCTTTGGTAACGTAACACCAGGTGATGCCGGAACACTGATGAAGTACACCTTTGAGCGTGTACCTGCATTCGTAAACGCATTCAAACCTCTGGATGACGTGATCGTTGCATGCGGCGCTGGTGCAATTGCACTTGGCTTCCCGGTTGTAACAAACGAGACAGAGAATATCTTCCGCGTACCGAAGAGCCTGATCGTTCAGGAGGATGTAAGCAAATTCAATGCTACTTCTCTTGAGGCACGTGACATTAAGATCAAAATCACAAATATTGATATTCCGGTTGCATTTGCATCTGCTTTTGAGGGTGAGATCATCCGCCGTAAGGACATGCGCGTAGAGTTTGACGGTTCCCGTGTGGACTGTGCAGAGCTTGTTCAGACCTGCGAGGCTTCTGAGGTTGAGGACCACAAGATCACCGTTATCGGACCGGAAGTTGACGATATGCCAGACGGCAGCAAGAACAGCATCGTTTACGTTGTTAAGGTTGCTGGTAAGAACATGCAGTCTGACTTTGAGCCGGTTATCGAGCGTAAGTTCCATAACTACATCAACTGCATCGAGGGTGTATACCACACCGGTCAGAGAGATATGCAGCGTATCCGTATCAGCCATGCAGCATATGATGCAGGCTTCCGCATCAAACACATCGGTGAGGTTCTGTACGCACAGGTTAAGAACGAGTTTGACGCCGTTGTTGATAAATGTGAGGTTGTAATTTACACAGATCCGGCTGAGTGTACAAGAATGCGTCATGAGGTTGCTATCCCGATCTTCGAAAAACGTGATGACCGTCTTGCAAACCTGACTGACGAGTCTGTAGACGTATACTATAGCTGTATTCTTTGCCAGGCATTCTCCCCGTCTCACGTATGCGTGGTAACACCTGAGAGACTTGGACTTTGCGGTGCCGTTTCATGGCTGGATGCAAAGGCTACCAACGAGCTTGATCCGAACGGAGCTTGCCAGGTTATCACAAAAGAGCGTCCGATCGATGAGAATCTTGGAGCTTACGAAGATGTTGATGAGGCTGTACAGAAATACTCCCAGGGTGCTCTGGAGCATGTAACTCTGTACTCCATCATGCAGGATCCGATGACCTCCTGTGGATGCTTTGAGTGTATCTGCGGTATTGAGCCGTTCTCCAACGGTGTTGTTATTGCAAACCGTGAGTATGCAGGCATGACACCTCTTGGAATGACCTTCCCGGAGATGGCTTCCATGACAGGCGGCGGTGTTCAGACACCTGGCTTTATGGGACATGGTAAACACTTTATCGCTTCCAAGAAGTTCATGAAGGCAGAGGGCGGTATTGAGCGTATCGTTTGGATGCCGAAGGAACTGAAGGAATTTATTGCAGATAAGCTGAATGCTTCTGCAAAAGATCTGTACGGAATCGAAAACTTTACCGATATGATCGGTGATGAGACTGTTGCTACCGATCCGGAGGCACTGGTTGAGTTCCTGACAGAAAAAGGACATCCGGCTCTTGGACTGGATCCGATGATGTAATACATTAAAATAATGCCAGGGCAGCAGAAATCTGCCCTGGCTTGTAGTACATATATTTGTTTTATGTACATTGCCGTCTGGTGAGTTGGAGTGTGGAATTTGACGGTTCCCGTGAAATTGGACAGGATGGAGATATCACCGAATATGAAAGGATGCATATCTGGTTTATGAGGTAGATGTAGCAGATAAAAGCTGCAGCCTGACTAAGATCGGTTATCCAGCGCAAATTCCACAATTATATTATCTGCATCAGGGGCAGGTGGCATGCAGGATATCAATATGCTGCCGGATACGAGATGGTTGCGGAACATCCGGGCAACTTCAGGAAGCTCTGCAGGCACAGGTCTCAATATCCAAGTCGGGAGATCAAAAAATGGCTGCAGTTCCGGAAGCTTTCGCGTTGCTGGTTACAGTAATAGAGGAGTTGCATTTTTGGCAGAACATATTTATCCAGCCTTGTCAATAAACCTAATGATGTAGTATAATAACCATGAATATTGTGGGCGTATCAGGCATGATGCGTCTGCGGAAATTAATATTTAAGGAGGCTAACGAGAAATGCCGTTTAATCAGAAACCACAAAAGTTCAATGCAAAGATTAACACCGTCACAATCGGAAGCGGAGATAAAACAATTGAGATAGGAGGAAATTCCACATTCCCTTTCTATACTTTTGATGCTCCCACTGTGACTACACCGAAGATTGGTGTGGAAATCACCGATATGGGCCTGGAAGAGTTTGCACCTGGAATCCGTGCATACTACGAAGGTGCTACAACCATGGCTGAGATTGCAAAGAAAGCTGCAGCTATGGAAGGTGCAGATTTTGTTGCCCTCATTCTGGATGGCGGAGATCCGAATGGTGAAAACAAATCTGTTGACGAGTTGATCGCTGTTGTAAAAGAGGTTGCAGATGCAATTGATTGTCCGTTAGTTGTAGAAGGCTGCAAGAACGTTGAGAAGGATGCGGAACTTCTTCCGAAGGTTGCAGAGGCTCTTCAGGGCAGAAACGTAGTTATCATGTCTGAGAAAGAGGAAAACTACAAAGCAATCGGTGCTGCAGCAGGACTTGCTTATAATCAGATCGTAGGTGCAGAGTCTGCTGACGATATCAACCTTGCAAAACAGTTGAACGTTGTGACAACACAGTTAGGTGTTGACCCGAAAAAGATCGTAATGAACATTGGTACCGCATCTGTTGGATACGGATATGAGTACGTTGTATCCACTATGGACCGTATCAGAGGAGCAGCTTTATCCCAGAACGATAACATGCTGCAGATGCCTATTATTACACCGGTTTCCTCCGAGACATGGGGCGTTAAGGAGTCTGTTGCTTCAGAGGCTGACATGCCTGAGTGGGGACCAGAAGATGAGCGTGGAATTGACATGGAAGTTATGACTGCAGCAGCAGACCTGGTATCCGGTTCTGACGCTGTTATCTTAAGACATCCTCAGTCTGTTGCAGCTATCGCCAGAATGATCAAAGCACTTGTGTAATAAGTTTAGGAGGAAGAAGATATGGCACTGAATGGTATTCAGATCTTTAAATTAACACCAAAGAAAAACTGTAAGGAATGTGGATGCCCGACATGTATGGCTTTCTCTATGAAAGTTGCACAGGGCGCATTAAAAATTGAGCAATGTCCTCATATGTCTGAAGAAGCATTAGCTTCTCTTTCCGAGGCAACTGCTCCGCCAATGAAGACGATCAAAGTCGGAACCGGTGCAGAGGAATTAACTCTGGGCGGTGAGACTGTATTGTTCAGACATGAGAAGACATTTGTAAACAAGACCAGATATGCGGTAGAGCTGTGCACCTGCATGGACGATGCAACTGTAGAGGCAAAGCTGGCTGAAATCCCGAAGGTTGATTATGAGCGTATCGGTGAGAGAATGTATGCTGAGCTGGTATATGTAAACTGTGCAGAAGGCGCTGACGCTGCAAAATTCACAGAACTGGTTCAGAAAGCTGCTGGTCTTGGAAGAACTCTGATCTTAGGATGTACAGATCCGGAGATCGCAAAAGCTGCTCTTGAAGTCTGCAAAGACAGCAAACCGGTATTAAACGGAGCAAACGCTTCCAACTACGAGGCAATGAACGCTGTTGCTACAGCGGCTGGCGTTGTTCTGGGCGTATCCGGTAAAGACTTAAATGAGTTGTATGACACAACTGCAGCTCTTGAAAAGCTTGGCAACAAAAACCTTGTATTAGATGTGACAGGTGCTGATGTAAAAGAAACCTTCGGCAACGCCGTTCAGGTTCGTCGTGCAGCTCTGAAGGATCAGGACAGAACCTTCGGATATCCATCCATCGTAAATCTTGTAAAAGTTGCAAAAGGTGATCTTCACCTCCAGGCAGCTCTTGCAGCAGTATTCACTATGAAATATGGTTCCATCGTTGTTATGGAGCGTATGACATATGCTGAAGCACTTCCGTTATACGGACTGCGTCAGAATGTATTTACCGATCCTCAGAAGCCAATGAGAGTGGAGCCGGGTATCTACCCGATGAACGGTGCAGACGAGAATTCTCCAGTTGTAACAACCGTAGACTTCGCCCTTACATACTTCCTGGTAACAGGAGAGCTGGAACGTTCCGGCGTTCCGCTGAACCTTGTTATCAATGATGCTGGCGGACTTTCCGTTTTGACTTCCTGGGCTGCTGGTAAATTCTCCGGCAATACCATTTCCGCATTCTTCAAAGAAAATGTTGAGCCGAAGGTAAAGAGCAGAAAGCTGATCATTCCTGGTAAAGTTGCAGTTCTCAAGGGCGACCTGGAAGCAAAACTTCCCGGATGGGAAATTATCGTAGGACCAAGAGAAGCAGTACAGCTTGTGAAATTCTTGAAAGATCTTGAGGCATAAGCTTACATTTTAAAACGACGATGGACGAAAAGGTTCATAAAGTTGTCAGGAATCCCTGAGGGAAGTCTTGTTCGGGACTTCCCCGGGGTACACAATTTATACATGTAAAGGAGAACACGAGCATGGCAAAATTTATAACTATTGGGGAAAGACTTTCCACCACAGCACCCACAGTAAACAAAGCTTTTACTGAGAGAGATCCTGAGCCGATTTTAAAAAGAGCAAAACAGCAGTTGGATGCAGGTGCTGTATATCTTGATGTAAACATCGGACCGGCTGAGAACGATGGTGAAGATTTAATGAAATGGGCTGTAAAGCTTCTTCAGGAAAACTTTGACAATGTTCCGCTGGCACTGGATACCGCTAACAAAAAAGCAATCGAGGCTGGTATTTCCGTATACAACAGAAGCAAAGGAAAACCAATCGTAAACTCCGCAGACGCAGGCGGAAGAATCGAAAATATTGACCTTGCAGCAGCTAACGATGCAATCGTTATCGCTCTTTGCTCTGCTGACGGTATCGCAGCAGACAATGACGAGCGTATGATGCACTGCCAGAACATGCTGGAAAGAGGTATGGGTCTTGGTATGGATCCGTCAGATCTTTGGTTTGACCCGTTATTCCTGGTTGTAAAGGGAATGCAGGACAAGCAGATGGAAGTTCTGGAAGCTATCAAAATGTTCTCCGATATGGGACTGAACTCCACTGGCGGTCTTTCCAATAACAGTAACGGTATGCCGAAAAACATCCGTCCGATCATGGACTCTGCACTTGTTGCAATGGCTATGATGAATGGTCTTACTTCTGCTATCGTTAATCCTAATGACCTTCGTCTGATGGAGACAATTAAGTCCTGTGATGTATTCAAGGGCAACACCCTGTACGCAGATTCCTATCTGGAGCTTTAATCCTTTACCGCAGGGTATGAGAGTTAAGTGACGAGACACAAGGGGCTGGGGCTTTGGCCGCAGCCCTTTTGTTAAATATTGGGTTTTACAATATGAGAAGGCTAAAAGAAAGGTGGTTGCCGGATGTTTAAGGTAACATTTGCATTCGAAGATGGCAGTGTGGTAGAGACATTTGCCAATGCGGGGGATAATTTACTGGAAATCGCCAGAGAGGCCAACGTGGCTATTGACGCACCCTGTTCAGGAAATGCTTCCTGCGGAAAATGCCGGGTGCAGCTAAAGGGCGGAGAACTGGAAAGCAAGAAGACCCTTCACATCAGCGAGGAGGAGTTTGCGGCAGGATGGAGACTTGCCTGTGTCAGCAAGATCTGCGCGGACGTGACGGTTCTTGTGCCGGATATTGCTTCTGCATACAAGAGCAGAATGAAGGTTGCAGACCTGAGCTCCAAAGAGGAGATAGCCATTTTTGAAAATGCCAAGAAGGAAGTGGAATTTGCAGGCATCGGACTGCGGAACAGCCTTGATGTGGTAGAGGTTACTATGGACCCGCCCAGCTTGGATGATACCATGCCTGATAATGAACGTCTTACAAGGGCTTTAAAAAAATTCATGAATCTGAAACAGGTAAGGATTCCTTATACTGTATTAAAAAAGCTTCCTGATGTAATGCGTGAAAATAATTATGCGCTAAAGTGCGTCCTTCGCACAACGCCAAACGATATGTTTGTTTATGATGTGTTTGGAAAGGACGAAAAAGCCATTATAGGAGGGCTTGCAATTGATATTGGCACCACCACTGTGTCTGCCGTGCTCATTGATATGGAGACAGGAGAGATTCAGGCAAAAGCATCCTCCGGCAACGGGCAGATTCGTTTTGGCGCGGATGTCATTAACCGAATAATTGAGCAGCAGAAGCCTGGAGGAAAGAAACGTCTTCAGGATGCTGTAATAAAAGAAACGATTAATCCGATGATTGCCCAGATGTGTAAATCAGCGGGTATCTCGGCTAACCGGATTTACAGGATGTGCGTAGCATCCAACACAACTATGAATCATCTGTTTGCAGGAATCAATGCAGATCCGGTGCGTATGGAACCATACATTCCTGCATTCTTTAAGACCAATTCCCTGTTTGCTTCCGATGTGGGAATTGCCATCAATAAAGACGCGCATATTATCATGGCGCCAAATATCGGAAGCTATGTAGGCGGTGATATCACTGCCGGTACACTGGTAAGTATGATCTGGAACAGACCGGAGTTTTCTCTGTTCATTGATCTTGGAACTAACGGAGAGCTTGTATTCGGAAACTCTGATTTTATGATGAGCTGTGCATGTTCCGCGGGACCTGCTTTTGAAGGCGGTGATATTAGCTGCGGTATGCGTGCCACAGACGGTGCGATTGAGGCCTGTACCATTGACAAGGAAACTATGGAGCCTACATATAAGGTAGTTGGAGATCCGGGTACAAAGCCGGTAGGCCTTTGCGGTTCCGGTATCATTGACGTGATCAGTGAGCTTTTTATGTGTGGTATTATTAATCCGAAGGGAAAATTTGTCCGCGAGGGCAAACGGGTGAAGCATGACCAGTACGGAATGGGCAGCTATGTGATCGCATTTGAGGAGGAGGCTGGTTCTGTCAAGGATGTGGAGATCACCGAGGTGGATATTGATAACTTCATCCGTGCGAAGGGAGCTATTTTCTCGGCTATCCGTACCATGCTTAGTTCTCTTGATTTTGATGTGAGCATGATCGATGACGTATATGTAGCAGGTGGTATCGGAAGCGGCATTAACATGAGAAATGCTGTGAATATCGGAATGTTCCCGGATATCCCGCTGGAAAAATTCCATTACATCGGCAATTCTTCCCTGACAGGTGCATACCTGATGCTGTTATCTACACAGGCGGAGAAAAAGACCTATGAACTGGCAGCAAACATGACTTATATGGAGCTTTCTACCGTTCCTACCTATATGGATGAGTTCGTGGGTGCCTGCTTTATTCCGCATACGGACACAGGCATGTTCCCTGACGTTATGAATGATTTAGAAAACAGGAAGTAATAATATTATGCCATTTAACATCAATGACTTAAACTATGAAAAAGACAGCAAGGAGAGAATGCCGTGGGAGCATTATCTGGAACTGTACCGTGAGACGGACCCGGAAGAGATAGCAGTAAGGCTGGCTATCCCCTATGACAAGGAGAAAAAATCCTTTACCCTCAATCTTCTGGGGACTGTTTACCATATCACTTATCCGGATTTCCAGGTAAGCCATGAGCCGGACGACATGGGCTTTTATCCTTTGGAGGAGATGATCTATGCCAGAATCCTGACTCTTCGTTTCCTGCTTAACGGGGCTGATTCCAAAGGCACGGGAAACTTCAAAACTTACCGTGAGATGCCCTGGGGCGAGGTCTATCTGCGTCAGTTTGACGGACGGTGTATCAAGAGGCTGGCTTTCAGCTATGGAAACCGGCTTTCGGATTTCAAAAAAATCATGGAACATATAAACGCAGTTCCGGTAGAACACGGAGATGCGGCTTATGAGATTTCCATTTACCCGGGATATCAGATCCGTATGATATTATGGGAGGGAGATGATGAATTTCCACCTTCCTCACAGATCCTGTTTTCTGATAATTTTCCGGTATCCTTCGCAGCGGAAGATATGGCTGTGATGGGAGATGTGATCATCGGTTCCCTGAAAGCGTTTTTTAAGGTTGTTCAGGCTTAGAGAACCAGGGAGAATTAGGGATGATTAAAACAGGTGGATCCTGTTTTATATAAAACAATATAAGCGGAGGTAATTTACTATGGGATTCAAAAGCGACATTGAAATTGCACAGGAATGCGAAATGCTGCCAATCACCCAGATTGCGGAAAAAGCAGGGATTGACGACAAGTATCTTGAGCAGTACGGCAAGTACAAAGCAAAAATTGACTACAACCTGTTAAAAGATTCAGACAAGGAAAACGGCAAGCTGATCCTTGTTACCGCGATCAACCCCACACCGGCAGGAGAAGGAAAGACCACTACAACCGTAGGTCTTGCTGACGGTATGCAGAAGCTTGGCAAAAACGTTATGGTTGCTCTCCGTGAGCCGTCCCTGGGACCGGTATTCGGCGTTAAGGGCGGTGCTGCAGGCGGCGGATACGCACAGGTTGTTCCGATGGAGGATATCAACCTTCACTTCACAGGTGACTTCCATGCCATCGGCGCAGCAAACAACCTGCTGGCAGCTATGATCGACAACCACATTTTCCAGGGCAACGCTCTGAACATCGACCCGCGTAAGATCACATGGAGAAGATGTGTGGATATGAACGACCGTCAGCTCCGTAACGTAGTGGACGGCCTTGGCGGAAGAACAAACGGTATGCCTCGTGAAGACGGCTATGACATCACCGTTGCATCCGAGATCATGGCAGTTCTCTGCCTTGCAAGCGACATCAAGGACCTGAAGGCAAGACTTTCCAGGATCATCATCGGATACACCTACGGAAAACCGTCAGGGCAGAAACCGGTTACCGCTGGTGACCTTCACGCAGAAGGCGCTATGACCGCTCTGTTAAAGGATGCCCTGAAACCAAACCTGGTTCAGACCTTAGAGCATGTTCCGGCTATCGTTCACGGCGGACCATTCGCAAACATCGCTCACGGATGTAACTCCGTAACCGCTACTAAGATGGCATTAAAGCTTGCTGATTACGCCATCACAGAGGCTGGATTCGGCGCTGACCTTGGTGCTGAGAAGTTCCTGGATATCAAATGCCGTATGGCAGGCCTGAAGCCAAACGCAGTTGTTATCGTAGCAACCGTTCGTGCCCTGAAATACAATGGTGGAGTTGCTAAGGCTGACCTTAACAATGAGAACCTGGAAGCTCTTGAGAAGGGTCTTCCGAACCTGTTAAAGCATGTGCATAACATCAAGGACGTTTACAAACTGCCGTGTGTTGTTGCTATCAATGCATTCCCGACCGATACTAAGGCTGAGCTTGACCTTGTTGAAGCGAAATGTAAGGAACTTGGCGTAAATGTTGCACTTTCCGAAGTATGGGCAAAGGGCGGCGAAGGCGGAATCAAGCTTGCAGAAGAGGTTATCCGTCTTGTTGAGGAGCCGAATGAGTTTACTTATTCCTATGAGCTGGAAGGAAGCATTGAGGATAAGCTGAACCAGATCGTTCAGAAGATCTATGGTGGTAAGAGGGTTGTTCTTACTGCGAATGCTCAGAAGCAGGCGAAACAGCTTGAGGATCTTGGATTTGGTAATTGCCCGATCTGTGTGGCTAAGACACAGTACAGTTTGACAGATGATCAGACTAAGCTGGGGGCTCCGACGGATTTTGAGGTTACGGTTCGTAACTTGAAGATTTCTGCGGGTGCAGGGTTCATAGTTGCTCTTACTGGAGAGATTATGACCATGCCTGGTCTGCCTAAGGTTCCGGCGGCGGAGAAGATTGATGTAGACGAGAACGGTAAGATTACTGGGCTGTTCTAAAAACTTCTTTTTGGAAAAAATGAAAACCTTGAGGGGGAGCATCTCAGAGTTGCGAAGCCCGAAGCTCCCCCTCAAACACCCCCTACTTGGGCACGCGGGTGGGACACTTTGCCACCTTTGACGTTGTTTCAGTGATAGGTAGCGTGGTAGTGTAGCCGCGTGGTGGGCGTTGGGTCTGTTGTGGAGGACGCGTTATAGCGATATGCCCCGACCAGTTCGGATTTTTTTTCGGTGACACATTGAGCGGCAGTGTAGCGATGAGGCGGGCGTTGGGTCCGTTTTGGGGGACGCCCCACCAACGTAACACGCCTACAGTGAAACATCCTGGAAAAGCATTACGCCGCAAAGCGGCCGGAAGGGGGAGCGCGAGGGGGAAGAGCGGCCTTGCCTCCGAGCGGTTCCCCCTCGCAGATTTTCTTATTTTTAAAATAAAAAGTAATAAAGTAATAAGGCAATAAGGTAATAAGGAAGCAGGCCCCCGCCTCTTCCTATTACCCACATTTTCGGAGGAAAAACAAAATGGGATTTTCAACAAGTACATGTACAGAATTCGTAGAAGTCTTAGCATCTAAAGCCCCGGTTCCGGGAGGCGGCGGTGCATCTGCTTTGGTAGGTGCTGTAGGAACCGCTCTTGGAAACATGGTAGGAAGCCTTACGGTCGGCAAAAAGAAATATGCTGATGTAGAGGAAGAAATGTGGGAGCTGAAAGGAAAATGCGATCAGCTTCAGAAGGACTTCCTCCGTCTCATCGAGAGAGACGCTGAAGTGTTCGAGCCTCTTTCCAAGGCATACGGCATGCCGAAGGAAACAGAGGAAGAAAAGGCTGAAAAGGCAAGAGTTATGGCAATTGTATTAAAAGATGCCTGCTCCGTTCCTATGGAGATCATGGAGAAATGCTGTGAAGCTCTGGAACTGATCAAGGAATTTGCAGCAAAAGGCTCCAAACTGGCAATCAGCGATGCCGGTGTAGCTGCTACCTTCTGCAAAGCAGCTTTAAAAGGTGCCAGCCTGAATGTTTATATTAACACAAAGTCCATGGCTGACAGAGAATACGCAGAAGAGCTGAACAAAAAGGCAGATGAAATGCTTGAGAAATACACAAAGCTGGCAGACGAGATCTTTGACAGCGTGCTTGCAAGACTGAAATAGTGGAAGAAAGCCGCATAAAATGCGGACCTGGAGGAGAAGTTAAAAATGGCAAAACAGTTATTAGGTAAAGAGGTAACCGCAGCATTAAACGAGAGAATCAAAGCAAATGTAGCTGCATTGCAGGAAAAGGGGGTAAACCCGACTCTTTGCATCATTCGTGTTGGAGAGAATCCAAGCGATATTTCTTATGAGAAAGGTGCAACAAAACGCTGCGAGACTTTAGGCGTTGCATGTGAGAAGATTCTTCTTCCGGCAGATGTTTCTCAGGATGAGCTGCTGGCAACCATTGACAAAGTAAACAAAGACGACAGCATTCACGGCGTACTTCTGTTCCGTCCGCTGCCGAAGCATCTGGATCAGGCTGTTATTGAAAATGCACTGGCTGCAGAAAAGGATGTTGACTGTATGACAGACCTTTCCATGTCAGGCGTATTCACTGGCAAAAAGATTGGTTTCCCGCCTTGTACACCACAGGCTTGTATGGAGATTCTGGATCATTACGGAATTGACTGCACAGGTAAAAAGGCTGTTGTGATCGGCAGAAGCCTTGTAGTAGGAAAACCGGCAGCTATGATGCTGGTTAAGAAAAATGCGACTGTTACGATCTGCCATACCAGAACTGTTGATATGCCTTCCGTAGCGCGGGAAGCAGATATCATCATCGTAGCAGCAGGCCGCGCAGGTGTTGTAGGCGCTGAGTATGTAAGAGAAGGCCAGACTGTTATTGATGTAGGAATCAACGTAAATGCAGAAGGAAAACTTTGCGGCGATGTTGACTATGCAGCCGTAGAGCCGATCGTTGACGCGATCACACCTGTACCTGGCGGAGTAGGAAGCGTTACCACTTCCGTACTGGTAGGCCATGTAGTGGAAGCTGCAATGAGAAAAGCAAACGCATAAAACAAGCAAACAAAAGTCATGAGGCTGCTGCTGGAGTATTCTGCCCCGCAGCAGCCTTTTTGTATCAAAGGAAAGTGGTTGCCGGCGCACATTTTTGGGGTTGTAAAAAAAAGTAAAAGAGCTATAATAAAAATATAAACTGGCGAGTGATGGGGACAGAAGTCAGGGCAGTCATTGAAAGGCAGCAGAGAATGAAGGGGAAGACAATGGCAAAAAGGATTGTGAAAGGAATACTGAGATATCAGAGATGTCTTGCGTTGATGATCAGCTTTATACTGGTATTTGGGAGTACAGCGCAGGCGGGAGCGGCTGTCGGTAAGGTGGGCGGCAGTGCAGAAAGTGCGTCAACCATTAATATCCTGCTGATTGGAAACAGCTATACAAAATACAACAACATGCCGGGCATGCTCCGCAAGATTTGTACCAGCAAGGGACAGAAGGTAAAAGTAACCTCTGTTGCAAAAAGCATGGCGAGTCTCAGTGATTTTGCAAGCAGATCCACCAGCCTTGGAAAAAAGGTCCGTAGGCTTTTAAAAGCACAGAAGTGGGACTATGTAGTTTTGCAGGAACGGCATTATTATCCTCTGACTGACATTTCAGAGATGTTGAAATCTGTTCGTGCCCTTCAGTCATATATCGAGGCTGCGGGAGCGAAAACGGCTCTGTATATGACTTGGGCGCCGGAAAAAGGTCATTCCGATTACCAAAAGTATAAGAAGCTGGTATCCAGCAGAACAGAATATCAGAAGAAGATTACCCGTGCCTATGAATACGTTGCGGACAAAACAGACGCCATAGTGATTCCTGTGGGGCTTGCCTTTGAGAATGCACAGAAGCAGAGCAAGAGTTTAAGTCTTATCGCGAAAGATAAAAGTCATCCTACAAAATGTGGAAGCTATCTGGCAGCATGTACCATATATGCAGCCTTATTTGACCAGTCACCGGTAGGTGCCTCCACAGCAGGTGTGAAAAAAAACAGCGCAAAGCAGCTTCAGCAGATAAGCTGGAAAGTGTGCAAACGCTATATAGGAGAAGCGAGTGGGATTTCGCAGTTTTATTAAAGCATAACCAAGAGCCTCCCTGCATATATTTTTATAACAATACATGGATTGTGTGAAAAATATGCAAGGGGGCTTTTAGTATGGAAAATTTTCAGGTTTACCGGGATATCCAGGCGCGAACCGGCGGTGATATATACATAGGTGTTGTAGGTCCTGTCCGTACCGGGAAATCTACCTTTATCCGAAGATTTATGGAGCTGATCGCTCTGCCGGGGATGAGTGAACAGAGACAGGCAGAGGTCAGGGATCAATTGCCTTTAAGCGGCTCAGGGAAAATGATCACCACCGTAGAACCGAAGTTTATTCCAAAGGAGGCAGTTCCTGTAAAACTGGGAGATGACCAGAAGGTGAAGGTGCGGCTTATTGATTGTGTGGGATTTCTGGTAAAGGATGCTGCAGGAAATATCGAGGACGGCAGGGAGCGGATGGTAAAGACTCCATGGTTTGACAAGGCAATACCCTTTCATGAAGCTGCCCGCACAGGAACAAGAAAAGTGATTGAGGAGCATTCCACCATAGGGCTTGTGATCACAACAGACGGAAGCTTTGGGGAAATACCAAGGGAGAATTTTCTGGAGGCAGAGGAACAGACCATTACGGAATTAAAGAAGCAGGGCAAGCCTTTTCTGGTACTTGTGAATTCTCAGATGCCTTATAAAGAGGAAACCCTTGCCATAGCAAAAGGCATTCAGGAAAAATATCAGGTGACTGCGGTGACGGCAAACTGTGAGCAACTGAAAAAAGAAGACATTACGCGTATTTTGGAAAAGATCCTTTATGAATTCCCCATAAGTGAGGTGCAGTTTTTTATCCCCAAATGGGTGGAGATGCTGCCTCTGGACCATGAGCTGAAGGCACAGATCCTTGGACAGATCAAAGAAATCATGAAAAAGCTTTTGCATATCCGGGATGTTACCAGGGAGAACATAAAGCTTGAAGGGCCTTATGTGCAGGATACACTTCTTGACAGTGTCAGTCTTTCCGACGGTAGCGTGCAGGTAAGGATCCAAGTGAATGATTCCTATTATTACAGGATGTTAAGTGAGCTCAGCGGAATTCCCATGGAGAGTGAGTATGAGCTGATTCATACGATGAAGGAATTGTCTGCTATGAAAGAACAATACGTAAAGGTACAGTCGGCTTTGGAATCTGTGAGAGGAAGCGGTTACGGGGTGGTAGTTCCGGAACTCTCCGAAATCCAGTTGGAGGAGCCCACGGTAATCAAGCAGGGAAATAAGTTTGGTGTAAAGATTAAATCAAAGAGTCCGTCCATCCATATGATCAAAGCAAATATTGAAACAGAGATTGCGCCTATTGTGGGAACCGAGCAGCAGGCGAAGGACCTGATCGCCTATATCGGAGAAAGCGAAGCCCGTGGAGAGAGCGTGTGGGAAACAAACATTTTTGGAAAATCCATTGAGCAGCTTGTTCAGGATGGAATCCGAAGTAAGATCACAGCTATTAGCGAGGAAAGCCAGGTTAAGCTTCAGGACACCATGAAAAAGATCGTAAATGACAGCAAAGGCGGGCTTGTCTGCATTATCATCTGAAGTTATGGTAAACGACAAATAAATTTGACATTTTCTAAATTTATTTGAAAAAAAATGTGATTTTCCGTGATTTGCCCCGTATTACATATAGAGGAATTTTGTCTCTCTATATTGTAGGAAACGAGGTACATATGATGGTTGAAAAGAAGGTACTTACGGAACGAATCAGGGAGCTTTGTGAAAGGAAACACTTTTCCTATTATAATCTGGCAGCAAAATCAAGTGTTCCGCTTACAACAGTTATGAATATCGTGAATGGTGTTACAAGAAATCCGGGAATTTATACCATATTCAAGCTGTGTGACGGATTGGATATCAGTGTAAAGGAGTTTTTTGGGACAGATGAATTCGGTGAAATGCCGGATGAGAAAAAGTAAATATGATAAAAGGGCGGTGAACCATCCGGTTTGCCGCCCTTTTTCCTATTTACGTTTGTGATTTTTTTCCCAGGCGGCAAGAAACTCCATCTGTTCCTGGTCGGAGATCGCCTGTGAAAGAGGATCATTGCCTGCTGCCAGGCAACTGAAAAGTACAAGAGTCTGGAGTGCAAAGAATATAATCAGAATAAGTAAAATCACAGCAAATCCTCCTTTTCATAATGGTGATAAAGAAAGTATTTACTATTTTTCAATTTTAATACATTTTATGAAACAATAGTGGCAATTTTTACTTTTTTTTGCTATACTATACTTTAGTCATTACAGAATAACGGAGGAAATAATGAGGACAACAGAATTCAAAGTACATACAGTCTACTCAAAGGAAGATATCCTTCAGATGGAAAAGGTCTCCACTCGGAAGCTGCGGCTGAGAAGCCTTGTGATCACCGTTGCAGTATTTGTTTTGTATCTTGCCATAATATTATGGGGAGTAGTGAAGGGAACAGGACATGTCTCTCTGTTTCCGGAAGGCACATCCAGAGTGCTGGATATCATCCTGCTGGCAGCGCTGGCGGTCTGTATCGTGGTGATGATCGGTCTTCCTTACTGGAAACGTAATAAGATTCTGAAGAGTGTTCCGGGCGGGATTCTGAAGGCCAACTACTATTTTTACGAAAAGACATTCCAGTATGGATGGGGAAACACGTATTCTTCCATAGCTTATGTGGATATCGAGGTATTTAAGGATTTGCCCAATAGCTTTTTTATTGAGGCGAAGGGGCTTACCTACTGGGTGAAAAAAAGTGATTTCCAGGTGGGCAAACCGGAAGCCTTTCTGGAATTTATGAAGGGAAAGGTCAGATGTAAGATTTCCTGACCGGAGTATGAAAAATGAGAAATAAGATACTGACATTATTGTCAATGATAATTCTCTGTGCATTTCTTTTTATTCCGGTTTCCGCGGAGGAAATACAGAGCGTACAGACTGCAGGTACGGAAAACATTTCCGCAGGAGGCTGGGTAAAAAATAAAAAAGGCGCTTACCAATGGCGCTATGCAGACGGCACATATCTGAAAAAAGCCGGATGGGTGACGCTGGATGGAAAAAGATATTATCTCAATGCGGACGGAACCCGTAAAAAAGGTCTTGTGACGATCAAGAAAAAGCTTTATTATCTTCATCCTTGTGTTACATATGGTGTTGTCACGGTAAAAGGAAAAACCTATTATTTTGATGAAAAGACAGGAGCAGCGCGAAAAGGCTGGCAGGTCATTAACGGCAAGAAATGCTATATGAAGAAAGACGGCTCCATGGCAAAGAATCAGTGGGTAAAGGATAAATACTACTATTACCTGGACAAGGACGGCGCACTGGTTACAGGACCGAAGTGGTTAAAGGTAAACGGGAGCAAATACTACATTGGAAAAACAGGGAGACGTCTCACCGGAATCAGGACCATTAAAGGTAAGAAATATTATTTTGACAAGAATGGTAAGCTGGTAACAAATAAAACGGCTATTAAAATTGGGGGAAAATACTACAGGATCAGTGCAAAGGGCGTGCTAAAAGTCACCGATGACATAAAAACAAAATGCTCTATAGCCACCCAGCAGTTTATCCAGCAGCATACCAGTTCACAGATGACAAACAGCCAAAAATTCAGAACCTGTTTTAATTACATAATCGGATATACGCATTTTCAGCCATGGAAAAATCCTGCTTCCGAGGATTTCAAAAATGGTACATGGCCTTATAAGATGGCAATCGATATGCTGGAGAATAATGTAAGCGGAAGCTGTTACGGCATCGCCAGTCTCATTGCTTCCTGCGCAAAGGAACTGGGCTATGAGCCGTATGTCATTGCCGCTGCGGAGGATCATGCGTTTGTCATGATCAATGGACTTTATTATGATAATATGGGGCCGTTGTTTGGGGCTTCCAGTCATTCAGCCTATCATTTGGCTTATAAAGTGAAGTTTTAGAAACTTAAATAAACAAAATCAATAAGAAGGAGTAAAAACATGAAGAAATGGAAAAAGCTGTTAATTTTTGTGCTCTGTCTCATGCTGGTACAGGTTCCGGTGATGACAGTCTCATCCCCTAAGACCGTTCAGGCGGCAACCGTGAAAAAGGGATTGAAAAAAGAAAAGGGCAAATATTACTATTACGTAAACGGCAAAAAAGTTAAAAACACATGGAAAACCGTAAAGGTCAAAGAAAAAGGGAAAACCGTTTCCTACCGTTACTATTTCGGTAAAAACGGCGCTGCCTACACAGCAGCAAAAAGCTTTGGAAGCTATAATAATGTTGTTGTGAAAACGATTAAAGGAAAGAAATACGGTTTTAATGCCAGAGGCCGTATGGCAAAGGGAGTGTATGTAAACGGCAGTAATATGAAGTTTTATGCCTTTACTAAAAGAGGACTGTATGATGCGAAAACCACCAGCGCACTTAGAAAAGCTTCAAAGGAAGGCACTGATGCAAGTAAACTGCGTAAGCTGCTTGGAAAGCCCTTGAAGGAAGAAGTAACAGATAGCTGCTATACAGACCCGCTTGTAGTAAATGATGTAATCCTAACATACAGCTACGTTACGGTGACCCTCGGCAGATATGCTGATGGCAGAGAAATCGTATATGGTGCATATCCAAACTAAAATCTATTGAATATACAGGAGGAAAAGAAACATGAAAAAGAGAAAAACATTAGCTGCACTTATTTTGGCAGTGCTTATGGCATTTTGTTCTGTTGCGCCTGCTTACGCTGCCACAACCAGCACAACCAGCACCACTGCTGCGAAGAAAACAGGCTGGGTGAAAAGCGGCGGAAAGAAATATTACTACAAAAACGGCAAGCGTATCAAAAATAAGCTTGGCTACAAGATTGGAAAAAAATACTATAAATTTGACAAAAAGGGCGTTGCGACCAGAGTATCCGAAGCGGAAGGACTTGCAGGCATCAGACTTGAAAAAATCGGCAAAAAGCTGACCAGAGCCTTCAAGTATTCATCCACACAGATCAAGTATAAGGCAAATTGCGGAAAACCTGCAAAGGAACAGGCAGAAGCTGATTATTATGCGATCTATGGTTTTAAATACGGATACGGCGACTGCTATGTAATGTCAGCGACCTTCTACCAGATGGCGAAGGTTCTGGGCTACGACGCGCACTACATGAAGGGCGGCTTTAAGAGAGAGAATAGCGTGGGAGAGCATAGCTGGGTTGAGATCGTGCGCAAAGGAAAAACCGGCGTATATGATCCGAACTTTGCTTATTCCTACCGGAACGTCAGCGGCGCTCACAGTGGTTATAATTTTAAGTACGGCGCAAAGGGAACACTTAAGTATGTAAATAAAAAACGCGTAAACTAATAGGAAAGGCATAAGGACAAGAAAGATGAAAAAGAGAATTATCGCAGCATTATTGATCGGAGCATTAAGTACATCTTTACCGCTCACCTGTTTGGCAGAGGCGGAGACAGAAGCGGTTGACACTGCAGAAGAGGCGGTGGATGAAAGCGCAGAGGAAGAGGAAGCCGGAGAACTGAAAACCATCGGTGAGGAAGCGGAAGGCTGCCTGACCTTCACGGTAAAGAATTCTTCAAAGAGAGTCATCGCCGGAATCTCCGTAAAAGCTGAGGAGGACGGTGACTATCCGGAAAACCTTAAAATGGAAGAGAACGGAGTCTTTGAGAAAGGTGAAAGACGCACTCTGTATTACACAGCTCCTGTATCAGAAGATGGGGAGGAAAACGCAGAACTGAAAAAATATGATATCCGTCTGACATTTGATGACCAGTCCACAGCGACACTTCATCAGGTAGCCCTTGAGGATATTGACGGCGGAAAGCTTGTGATCCGTGTGAAGGATGGCGTTTATTACGTAACATATACCAGTATAGAAACAAAAGAAAAAGCAGATACCTACGAGGCTGAGAAGGCAATTGCTGACGAGGCAGCAGCACAGGCGGCAGCAGAAGCGCAGGCAGCGGCAGAGGCACAGGCGGCAGCAGAAGCGCAGGCGGCAGCAGAAGCGCAGGCAGCAGCAGAGGCACAGGCGGCAGCGGCAGCGCAGGCAGCAGCAGAGGCACAGGCAGCGGCAGCAGCGCAGGCGGCAGCAGAAGCAGCGGCGGCAGCTGCAGCAGCACAGCCCGCTGAAGGCGGCGGAGATGGCTGTCTGGAAGGCGGACTCTTAAATTAAATACTAAAAAAGCGGGCGCCTGGGTTGGTTTGTCCATACGACAAATGGTAACTCATGGCGCACGTTTGGCTTTTAGGAGAAAACAACAATGTCGTTAGTGTCGAATACATTTATTATTTTTGCCGCAGTGAGCGTGCTGATCTATTATCTGGCGCCTGCAAAAGTAAAATGGGTGGTATTGCTGCTTTTCAGCTATCTCTACTACATTGCGGGCGGCGTCCGCTATGCAGCATTTCTGGTGTTTTCCACAGTTATTACATATGGGGCAGCCCTGCTGGTTGAACGTGCCGCAGAACAGGACAAGCCCCAAAGGAAGGCAAGGCGGATTCTGATCGCAGGGCTTCTTTTAAATTTCGGTATGCTGGGCGTGCTGAAGTATACGAATTTTGCCGTGGAGAATATAAACGCCCTGTTTCACACAAATCTGCGGGGAATGGAGCTTCTTCTTCCTCTTGGAATTTCTTTTTATACCTTCCAGTCATCCGGATATCTTCTGGATGTATACTGGAAAAGGTGCAGCGCTGAGAAAAATATATTCAGATATGCGCTGTTTGTATCTTTCTTTCCACAGCTTCTTCAGGGACCGATCGGGCGTTACAGCCGGCTGGCAGAGCAGCTTTACGAACCGCACAGTTTTGACGGAACAAACATTACCAGAGGTTTTGAGAGGATCCTGTGGGGCTTTTTCAAAAAAATGGTATTGGCGGACTGGGCGGCTGTCTTTGTAGATGCAATTTTTGACACCGGAGAGTATGGCGGGCTGGCTGTTTTTGGAGTGCTTTTTTATACCATTCAGCTTTATGCGGACTTTTCTGGCGGAATGGATGTTGTCATTGGACTTGCATCCATGTTTGGTATAACCCTGGATGAGAACTTCAAGCGTCCGTTTTTCGCCACATCCATTACAGATTTCTGGCACCGTTGGCATATCACTCTTGGTACCTGGATGAAGGATTATGTCTTTTATCCTATTTCCCTGTCAAAATGGATGGGAAAATTCGGAAAATGGGGAAAGAAAGTTTTCGGAAAAAAGACAGGAAGGACTCTGCCGATCTGTCTGGCGAACCTTATTGTTTTCTTTGTAGTGGGCGTATGGCACGGAGCTGCCTGGAAGTTTATCGCCTATGGTGTGTATAATGGCATTATCATCGCATTCAGCGGTTTGATGGCAAACAATTACAGAGTATGGAAAAAAGCTCTTCATATTACAGGAAAAGAGAACTGGTATCAGGTGTTTATGATTCTACGCACCTTTGTCCTGGTGAACATAAGCTGGTTTTTTGACCGGGCTGATACAGTGGGACAGGCGCTTTCTATGATGAAGCAGGCTGTGACGCAGTTTCAGCCTTCCCAGCTTCTTCTGATCCCGGCTGGCAGGGAGGGGACTGCGTTTACGCCATATGCGCTGATCATTCTGGCAGCGGGCTGTATCCTTCTCTTTATTGTGGGAGTTTTGCAGGAGCGCGGCGTGAAGATCCGGGAGTCATTGGCAAAGCTGCCGCTGCCTGTAACAGTGCTGGTTTATTTCTGTCTGTTACTGTCCATTGGATTCTTCGGCTCAACAGCCGCAGCGAGAGGGTTTATCTATGCACAATTTTAAGAAAGTCCTGAAACCGATCCTGGTAATCCTGATTTGCGCAATTTTGATCCATGGACTGGATTTGCTTCTGTATCCCTGCACCTTTATGCGCAATGACATTCATTCGGTTTGTACCAGGGAGTATGATGATATTATTGTGGGAACCTCCCACGGAAAAATGAATATTGACCCGGAGGCCATGGAGCCTGTGACCGGGCGCAGTGCCCACAACATCTGTGTGGGCGGTGAGTATGGAGTGGATGTGTATTATCTTATCCGCCTTATCACGGAAAAACAGAATCCTACCAGGATTATTTATGAGATAGATCCGGGGTATTTTGTGACAGAAAAGGAAGAGGGAAATAACTATCTGCTGTTTTACCATGAATTCCCCGCTTCCCGGGCAAAATGGGAGTATTTCTGGGCCTCCATAGCAAAATGCAATTTCAGGACCATTCTTTTCCCATGGTATGAGTATTCTCTGAAATATGAGCTTGGCAAGGCGAAGGAGACGATCTCCCAGAAGCTAAATCATAACTATGATATTTCCTCCTTAAAGAGCGATTCCCAGGAATACCACGACAATGGGTTTATCAATCGCTACGCAGTGGATACCTCCCAGCTAAAGCTGACGACACCGAAGCTTTATGAGGAGGGAAAGGTCAATGCCCAGAATATGGAATACCTGGAAAAGACCATTGATTACTGCAAGGAAAATAATATTGAATTTGTGGCAGTAACCACACCCATTCCGGCAGTTACCCTGACGGCCTTCAGTGAAAACTATCAGGCAGCCTGGACATACTTCGGGAATTTTTTCAAGGAAAAGGGAGTGGAATACTTAAACTTTAATGTTCAGTATTATCAGGATTTTTCTCATGGTATTGAATGCTACACAGATTACGATGGACATATGAACGGTGAGGCTGCAGGAGAGTATTCAAAGATCCTGGCACAGCTTCTGCCGGATATGGAAGATTAGAAGGATTCCTGATTCATCAGGTACCTGAAAGGGGGTTCATTATGAAAACAAGTATTTTAGAGTATTTGGAGGAATCTGCTGCAAATTATGGGGATAAGACTGCGTTTGCGGATCAGGACAGCTCCTGTACTTTTGGAGAATTAAGGGAACGTGCAAGAAGGACGGGAACCGCCCTTGCAAAGCATTTTACTCCGAGAAATCCGATTCCGGTGTTTATGGAAAAAAGCGTGGAAACCATCAGCGTTTTCATGGGGGCTGTCTATGCAGGGTGCTTTTACGTGCTGCTTGATACAAAGCAGCCTGCCATGCGCCTGCAGCAGATCATGGAAATTCTGGACAGCGATGCAATCGTCACCTCGGAAAAATATTTGAAAGATCTGGAAAAACTGGATTTTAAAGGCACTGTGCTGATGGCAAATGATCTGGCGGAAGCAGAAGAGGATGAAAAGGTATTGTCCGCCATCCGGGAGCAGGCGCTTGATGTGGATCCGCTGTATGGAATTTTTACCTCCGGTTCCACTGGAGTTCCAAAGGGAGTCGTGGTGGGACACCGTTCCGTGCTGGATTTTATCGACTGCTTTACAGAGCTTTTCCATATTACTTCAGAGGATGTACTGGGTAATCAGGCGCCCTGGGATTTTGATGTGTCCGTAAAGGATATTTATTCCGGTCTGAAAACAGGAGCGACGGTGCAGATCATTCCGAAACAGTATTTTTCCTTCCCTATGAAGCTTATCGATTATCTGATCGATAGGGAAGTGACCACGCTTGTATGGGCAGTATCGGCTCTTTGCATCATTAGTACGCTGAATGGTTTTGAATATAAGATACCGGATAAGATCAATAAGATACTCTTTTCCGGGGAAGCCATGCCGGTGAAGCATCTGAATATCTGGAGGAAATATCTGCCGGATACTATGTTTGTAAACATTTACGGTCCAACGGAGATCACCTGCAACTGCACCTATTATATTGTGGACAGGGATTTTGAGCCGGGAGATGTGCTGCCTATGGGCAAAGCGTTCCCAAATGAAAAGGTCTTTCTTCTGGACGATCAGGATCATCTTATCACGGAGCCGGGAATCAACGGGGAAATCTGTGTATCAGGAAGTGCCCTGGCCCTCGGCTACTATAAAAATCCGGAACAGACACAGAAAGCCTTTGTACAGAATCCTCTGAATAGCCGGTACCTGGAGCCAATCTACCGCACAGGCGATCTGGCAAATTATAATGAACGGGGAGAGCTGTGCTTTGCATCAAGAAAGGATTTCCAGATCAAGCATATGGGACACCGTATTGAGCTTGGGGAGATCGAGACGGCTATGGAGAGAGTTGCAGAGGTAAAAAGAAGCTGTTGCATTTTCGATAATGTAAAAAACAAGATTGTGGCCTTTTATGAAGGAGATATTGAAAAGAAGCCCCTTGCGAAAAATCTTGGTCAGTATCTTCCGGCATTTATGGTTCCCAATGTTTTCATGCAGGTGGATTCCATGCCTCTGACAAAGAACGGCAAGATCGACAGAAAGGCTCTGACAGCAATGTATCAGGAGGGTTAAAAGTGGGAGAATATAAGTTTTTGCAGGAATTCCTGGAAAAGGAACAGGCACCCACTCCGGCATATGTTTTTGACCTTGACGCCATGTCGGCCTATGTGGAGCAGGTAAAAAAATGCTTGGAGGGAAAAGCTGAGGTCTGCTATGCTATGAAGGCAAATCCTTTCCTTACAGGTCCTATGATGAAGCATGTATCCGCTTTTGAGGTTTGCTCTCCGGGAGAATTCCGTATCTGTGAGAGGCTTGGCGTTCCCATGGAAAGGATCGTGCTCTCTGGGGTGTATAAAAATCCTGAGGATATCCGGTACGTGTTGGAAACCTATAAGGGAAAAGGTGTGTATACCGTTGAATCCTGGGAGCATCTGCGTCATTTGAATCAGGAAGCGCAAAAAGAAAATCTTATGATTTCAGTTCTGCTTCGTGTAACAAGCGGAAACCAGTTTGGTATGGACGAGCAGGACATCCGAAAGATCATTGAGGACAGGGAAGCGTATCCGGCTTTGAAAATCCTGGGATTGCAGTATTATTCAGGAACCCAGAAGAAGAATCTTTCTCAGATGGAGGAAGAGCTGAGTCACCTCGACGGATTTCTGGAGGAGCTGAAAAAGACATACGGGTTTGAAGCAGAAGAGCTTGAGTATGGTCCGGGGTTTTTTGCTCCCTATTTTAAGAAGGATCAGGAAACGGATAAGGAAGAGCTTCTGGATGCTTTTGGGAAGTTGTTGGAGGGTCTACGCTTTTCCGGCAGGATCATTTTGGAAATGGGAAGATTTCTGGCTTATTCCTGCGGTTTTTATCTGACTTCTATCGTAGATAAAAAGGTAAATCAGGAGCAGTCTTATGTGATCCTGGACGGCGGCATCCATCATCTGAATTATTATGGACAGACCATGGCAATGAAGCAGCCATGGTGCACGCAGATTACCAGGAAGGGAAAGCCCTGTACGGATGGGGAAGAGGAGCCCTGGAATCTCTGCGGTTCACTCTGTACGGTAAGTGATGTGATCGTAAAACGTTTCCCATTGAAAAAGCCGGAGATTCATGATATTCTAATATTTGAACGTGTAGGTGCATATTCTGTGACGGAGGGAATCTATCTGTTCCTAAGCAGGCCGCTGCCAAGGATTTATTTTTGGTCAGAAAAAGAGGGGCTGCGGCTGATTCGTGACGGAATACAGATCGACACACTAAACTCAGAAAGATAGGAGAATGAATAATGGACAAATTAATTGAAATTCTGGAAGAGATCCAGCCGGATGCGGACTACGAAACCTGTGATACTCTGATTGACGATGGAATCCTGGATTCCTTTGCCATTCTTTCGATTGTCAGCGAGCTTCAGGATGAATATGATATTACCATTACGCCGGCAGATATTATTCCGGAGAACTTCAATTCTGCGGAAGCACTGTGGAATATGGTGTGCAGACTGAAGGACTGATGTAAAGCAAATGATCATTATATAAAACATGCAAAAGAGAAGGGATTGGAAGTATGAAAAAGGTAAAATCTTTATTTGTCATGACAATGCTTTTTCTTATGGTGACGGTATGTGTTCCCGTTCACGGAGCCACAGATACCGCGGCACAGACGACAAAAAAAGTAGGGCTTGTTAAAGTCGGTTCAAAGTACTGCTATTTTGACAAAAATGGCAACAAAAGAAAAAACTGCTGGAAATCCGTGAACGGTTCCAAGTATTACTTTAATGCAAAAGGCTATGCGGCTACCGGCGGCACAAAAATCGGCAATTATGTGTATGTTTTCAGACCGGACGGAAGTCTGGTCCGTCCATCGAAGAAATCTCTTCAGAATGTGGGAAAATATACATATTACGTAGACAAAAAGGGCCGTGCCACAATCGGATGGTTTACGATAGGCTCAAAGCTTTACCGGGCTGATGCTAAGGGACGGCTCACCAAAAGCAAGACCATTGAAGGAATCGTGCTCACAAAGAAGGGATATGCCAAGACCAATACGGCATCCAGACTAAAAAAGGTAACCATGAGCATTGTTTCCCAGATTACCAGACCCACCATGTCTAAATCGGAAAAGCTCCGGGCGTGCTGGAATTATGTTACAAACAGGGGGAGATTCCGTTATGTGACGATCAATCCCAATTTTAATAAAAAAGGCTGGCAGAGAGAGCTTGCCTATACTTTGCTGAATTCCGGAATTGGTGACTGCTATGGCTTTGCCTGTGGGTTTGCTGCTCTTGCAAGAGAGGTTGGATATAACCCTGTTGTAGTGATGGGCCGTGTGTCCGGAACCCGTGACGGCGCTGCAGACGGCCTGACCCGCCATGGTTGGGTGGAAATAAACGGCTTGACCTATGATCCGGAAGCACAGTGGATGGGATGGTTCCCGGGCGTATACGGAAGCGGCTCCTACAATATCAGTCATACCATCCAAAATAGAGTAAAATTTGCATCCGACACAGTGATAGGATAATGAATCTGTTTGGATAACGAAAAGACCGAGAGAAGTGAAATTTCTTTCGGTCTTTTTTGGCGCGCGCTCCAGCGGTGGCGAATCGGAGGGAACCGGAATAAATTAATACAGATACCTGGATTAAGGAGAATATTATGGAGCAATCTTTTTATACAGGCAAAGGTATTGGCGTAGCGATTCTGGATACTGGGATATACCCTCATATAGATTTTGGAAACCGTATCAGAGCTTTTTATGATTTTTTGTCCTACAAGCCCCGCCCCTATGATGACAACGGTCACGGCACCCATGTCGCCGGGCTTGTGGCAGGGGATGGCCGCGCATCCGGGGGAAAATACAGGGGTGCAGCCCCGGGCTGCAGCATCATTTCGCTGAAGGTTCTGGACCGCTTTGGAAATGGAAGCAAGGAGGATGTCCTTCGGGCATTCCGGTGGCTTTCAGACTACCGTATCCAGTATGGCATCCGGATCGTGAATATCTCAGTGGGAACAACCTGCCGTACGAGGCAGGACCATGATTCCCTGTTGGAGGGAGTGGAACGTCTGTGGGATGAAGGCTTTGTGGTGGTAGCTGCGGCGGGAAACCAGGGACCGCGCCCGGGCAGCATTACAGCTCCCGGAAGCAGCAAAAAGGTGATCACAGTTGGCTCCTGTGACATGCTGGAGGGAAAGGGAGCCGTTTCGGGCAGAGGACCTACGGAGGAGTGCGTGTGTAAGCCGGATATTGTGGCGCCGGGAAATCGGATGATATCCTGTATACCGGGAACGGACTATCCCTATGGCATCAAAAGCGGCACCTCTATGTCCACGCCTCTCATATCCGGAGCCATTGCCTGTGCCCTGGAGAAAACGCCTTCTCTGACAAACGGGGACATTAAAATGATGCTCCGGGAGTGCGCAGATGATATGGGACTTCCAAGAAACCAGCAGGGATGGGGTAAATTTAACCGGAAAAAGTTCCTTTCACTATAATATTTTTGTGAGATTGATAAGAAATTATCATGGTAACGTACAAAAGCGTTGACGGCGGTAGGGTTTTTGAGTACAATGGGAGTTATGAACAAATGAGGAGGGTAAAAATTATGGAAAATAGACGTGTAACAATGGACCGGCATACAAATCTTCTTCAATTGGAGGAGCATATGTATCCGTTGGTGGATGTACAGACACCAAATGTATTCCGAAATCTTTTCCCATATTCCGAAGTACCGAAAATCGCATTTAACGACAGAGTTGTTCCACACCATATGCCGGACGACATCTGGATTACTGATACAACATTCCGGGATGGACAGCAGTCCAGAGCACCTTATACCACAGAGCAGATCGTAAGGATATATGACTATCTGCACAAGCTGGGCGGCCCGGAGGGAAGAGTACGTGCATCTGAGTTCTTTCTCTACAGCAAAAAGGACAGGGATGCTGTTGAAAAGTGTATGGAGCGGGGCTATGAGTTTCCGGAGGTTACAAGCTGGATACGTGCCAGCAAAAAGGATTTCCAACTTGTAAAGGATATGGGAATGAAAGAGACGGGAATCCTGGTAAGCTGTTCGGATTACCACATTTTTTATAAGATGAAAATGACTCGTAAGCAGGCAATGGAACATTACCTGAGCATTGTGAAGGAGTGTCTTGAAATCGGTGTGTCTGTACGCTGCCATTTGGAGGACATTACAAGGGCTGATATTTACGGCTATGTGATTCCCTTCTGTCTGGAGCTGATGAAGCTGCGGCAGCAGTACGGCATCCCGGTAAAGGTGCGTTGCTGTGATACCATGGGTTATGGAGTAAACTATCCGGGAGCCGTTATCCCACGTTCCGTACCTGGCATTATTTATGGTATCATGGTTCATGCAGGTGTTCCTTCCGAGCTGATCGAGTGGCACGGACATAACGATTTCTACAAAGCAGTAAGCAATTCCACTACAGCATGGCTTTACGGCGCCTGCGGTGTAAATACTTCTTTGTTCGGTATCGGAGAGCGTACCGGAAACACGCCGCTGGAGGCTATGGTATTTGAATACGCACAGCTTCGTGGAAACCTTGGTGGAATGGATACCGGAGTTATTACCGAGCTTGCCGAGTATTATGAAAAGGAAATCGGCTATCACATTCCTGAGCGAACCCCATTTGTGGGAAAAAATTTCAATGTGACGAGGGCTGGCATCCATGCAGATGGCCTGCTGAAAAATGAGGAGATTTATAACATTTTTGATACGGAGAAATTCCTGAACAGGCCTGTTGAAGTAGCTGTTTCCAATACATCGGGAGCAGCAGGGATCGCCCACTGGATCGATGCCCATTATCGTCTCAGCGCTGACAAAAAGATTGACAAAAACAGCGAACTTGTTACAATGATAAAGGTATGGGTAGATAAGCAGTATGAGGAAGGCCGTGTGACCGTTCTTTCCGACCCGGAGCTGGAGGAGGTCGTAGCAGATGCCTGCAGCCGTCTGGGAATTACCCTTTCGTAAAAACTTAAATATTTGGAGGAGATTATGAAGAAAATTCAGATGCAGACGCCTCTTGTGGAGATGGACGGAGATGAGATGACCAGAATTCTCTGGAAAATGATCAAGGACGAGCTTCTTGTTCCTTATATTGATTTGAATACAGAGTATTATGACCTTGGTCTGGAATACCGCAATGAGACAGATGACCAGGTAACGATCGATGCAGCCGAGGCGACTAAGAAATACGGCGTGGCTGTAAAATGCGCTACCATCACCCCGAATAAGGCGAGAATGTCAGAGTATAATCTGAAAAAAATGTATAAAAGCCCTAACGGAACTATCCGTGCCATTCTGGACGGAACTGTTTTCCGTGCGCCCATTGTGGTAAAAGGAATCGAGCCATGTGTAAAGAATTGGAAAAAGCCAATCACTCTGGCACGTCACGCATACGGTGATGTATACAAAAATTCAGAAATGTACATTGACAAGCCGGGAGATGCCATGCTGGTATTCAAGGGTGAGGACGGAGAAGAGCGCTGTGAGCTGATCCAGCATTTTGACGGACCGGGTGTTCTCCAGGGCGTACATAACCTGGATGATTCCATTGTAAGTTTTGCAAGATGCTGCTTTAATTATGCTCTTGATACAAAGCAGGATTTATGGTTTGGAAGCAAGGATACCATTTCCAAAACATATGACGGAAGATTTAAAGAGATCTTTAACCAGATTTACGAGAACGAGTTTAAGGATAAATTTGAGGCAGCAGGACTGACGTATTTCTACAGCCTGATCGATGACATTGTTGCACGTGTGATGAAGGCTGAGGGCGGCTTTATCTGGGCTTGTAAAAATTATGACGGCGATGTGATGAGCGATATGGTTTCCTCAGCATTCGGTTCCCTTGCCATGATGACCTCTGTTCTGGTGTCACCTCACGGCTACTATGAGTATGAGGCGGCTCACGGTACTGTACAGAGACATTATTACCGTCATTTAGAGGGCGGCGAGACATCCACCAACTCTGTGGCTACAATTTTTGCATGGACAGGTGCGCTGAGAAAGCGCGGTGAGCTTGATGAAAATAAAGAGCTGGCAGAATTTGCAGATAAGCTGGAGAAAGCAACTCTTTCTACCATTGAGAGCGGCAAAATGACAAAGGATCTGGCTCTGATCACCAGCCTGAAGGATGTGACAGTCCTCAACAGTAAAGATTTTATTCTGGCAATAAAAGAAAATCTGGATAAGATGATGTAAAACGAAATCATGATGCGCATCTTTGCAGCCTTGCGGATGAATTTGAAATCCTCCGCAAGGCTTTTTTGGGGCTTTTTTGCCCTTATTCTATTGCTGTTTAGCACGTTAACGTTGAAAAATCAAGCGTTTTATGATAAAATAAATTATTAGGGCAATCGGGAATTTTCAGGAGGAGTTTAGCTAATGAAAAAGAAAATTAAGAATGAGTCCATACGCTTTCTAATGTGCAGCCTTATTCTGATTTCGGTTTTGTGCGTTGGTATTTTTTCTTTTCTGGCAGTTTATATGAACAAGAAAAGCACGCAAACGCTGTACGAAGTGGCTATGATTTATATGTCCGGCCTGAATAAGCAGATTTCCCTGCACTTTGAAACAACACTTGACCTGCGTCTGGATCAGGTGGCTGCTTTTACCGAAAGGATCCCATCCGGAACTGTTTCAGACAGAGAGACTGTGCAGGAGACTTTAGCTCATGATGCCCGTGCCCGTGGATTTGACTATCTGGGACTTTGTGCTGCAGACGGAACCATGGATATGATCTATGGTGAAGTGGTAGAATCGCTGAATCCGGAATTATTTCTGGAATCATTAAATGCGGGGGAGAGAAAGGTGTCTGCAGGCCTGGATGAGAAGGGAAACAGTGTTGTCCTGATGGGGATTCCGGCGTCTTATTACATGGAAGATGGCAGAGAATGTGCTGCTTTGGTGGCAGCCTTTCCTGTGGAGTATATTAGTGAGGCACTTTCTTTGGACGCAGATGATGATATGGTGTATTCCTATGTGATACGTCGGGACGGAAGTTTCGTGATTCGTAATTTTGATGCGTACCGCAACAACTATTTTGACCGGGTACGCGCCGTTTACAAGGACGTGAACGGAATGGATACGGAGCAGTATATTCAAGAACTCCAGGAAGCTATGACGGAAGGAGAGGATTATTCCAGTGAATTTGAAATCTACGGGGAGAAGCGGTATCTGTACTGCAGTGCTTTGCCTTATTCGGAATGGCATCTGCTCACTTTCATAACCGGTGATCAGCTGGACAGTATTATTAGCCGTTTCAGCAGTCAGTGGGTTTTTATATCTCTTTGCTGCTGCTTCTTGATTTTAGGTCTGCTGCTATTTGTCTTTTCTATGTATCTAAAAATGACACAGAAACAGGTACAGGAACTGCACAAGGCACAGATGGAGGCGGAACAGGCCAACAAGGCAAAGAGTGAATTCCTGTCTAACATGAGCCACGATATCCGAACACCTATGAATGCAATTGTTGGAATGACGACCATTGCCGGCGCCAATATCGAAAATACGCAGCAGGTACAAAACTGTCTTAAGAAAATAGCTCTTTCCAGCAGGCATTTACTGGGACTTATCAATGACATACTGGATATGTCCAAGATTGAAAGCGGTAAAATGAATCTGAATATGGAACGATTCTCTTTACGGGAAGTAATGGATAATATTGTCAATATTGTCCAACCGCAGGTAAGGGGAAAAAGGCAGCAGTTCGATGTATTTATCCATGACATTTCCGTGGAAGATGTATATGGCGACAGTGTTCGTCTCAATCAGGTGCTGCTGAATCTCCTGTCTAATGCCATTAAATTTACTCCCGAAGGCGGATCTATTCAGTTGTCTATGAGTGAGAAAGAATCTCCAAAAGGAGATGATTACATCAGGATCCATCTGCAGGTGAAAGACAATGGAATCGGAATGTCAGAAGAATTCCAGACGCGGATTTTTGAGTCCTTTATCCGGGAGGATAACGCGCGCGTACATAAGACTGAAGGAAGCGGTCTGGGTATGGCCATTACCAAGTACATTATAGATGCGATGGGCGGTACGATTGAGCTTAACAGTAAACAGGGTGAGGGAACGGAGTTTGATGTCTCACTTGATTTTGAAAAGGCTGCTGATTTGGATGTTGAGATGATACTGCCGGAGTGGAACATGCTGGTAGTGGATGATGACCAGCAGTTGTGTGAAAGTACCGTTTTATCTCTTGAGTCTATCGGAATTCATGCGGAATGGACATTGAATGGTGAGTCTGCAGTCAGACTGATAGAGATGCGCCATAAAGCGCATGATGATTACCATATCATTCTTTTGGACTGGAAACTGCCGGGGATGGATGGAATTGAGACAGCTCGGGAGATACGCCGGAAATACGGGGATGATATTCCGATTCTGCTTATATCTGCCTATGACTGGAGTGAAATTGATGAAGAGGCCAAGGCTGCCGGTATCAACGGATTTATCTCCAAACCGTTGTTCCGCTCCACGCTTTTTTACGGATTAAAGCCTTATGCCGATATTTCTATGGATCTGACAGACGCTGAAGAACCCAGGATGGACTTTACCGGCAAAAGGATTCTTCTGGCGGAGGATAATGAGCTGAACTGGGAAATTGCAGAAGAACTGCTGAAGGGCTTGGGATTGGAGCTTGAATGGGCGGAAAACGGCAGAATCTGTGTGGAAAAATTTCAGCAGTCCGAACCGGGATTCTATGATGCGATTCTTATGGATCTGCGGATGCCGGAAATGACAGGTTACGAGGCGGCAGATGCAATTCGTGCTCTGGATCGGCCTGATGCGGACATTCCTATTATTGCTATGACTGCAGATGCTTTTTTGGATGATATTGAGCGCTGCATGGAACATGGCATGAATGCCCATGTGGCAAAGCCGATTGATATGAAAGTAGTGGAGCACCTGCTGGAAAAATATCTGAACAGCTAAGATCATACGTGGATGAAGAAGCAGCGGAAAAAAGTCCGTACTCTTTCGAAGTGGAAGAGTATGGACTTCTTCAATACATAAATATGCTGATTCGATTGTAGTTTAGTCTGTTCCTGCAAGCTCCTCCCATTTTTCATAAAGAGTTTCTAATTCTTCTGCAATAGCAGCCTTTTCCTTGCTCAGTCTGGTACATTCCGCCACGTTGGTGCAAACCTCCGGTAAAACCATCGTCTCATCAATCTCACTGTCACGGCTTTCCAGTTCCTCGATCCGGGCTTCCACCTTTTTCAGCTCATTTTCACGTTTTCGCTTCTGCGCCTGCTCTTCCTTTTTCTGCTGCCAGGAAAGCTTGTTTTCGGAGGTCTGGCGGACCTCTGATACAACCTGGGCAGAAGGTGCGTATTTCTGGGTCATTTCATCTTTCTTTTCCAGATAGTAATCATAATCCCCGATGTAATTAACAATGGTCTGATTTGTTAAGTCCAGGATCCTGGTGGCAGTCTGGTTGATAAAATAACGGTCATGGGAAACATAAAATACAGTTCCCGTATAGCTGTTCAGCGCTTCCTCCAGAATTTCCTTGGAGGCGATGTCGAGATGGTTGGTAGGCTCATCGAGAATGAGAAAATTCGCTTCGGAAAGCATCAGCTTTGCCAGGGAAACGCGTCCTCTTTCCCCGCCGGAGAGGGCGGAAATCTCTTTGAAAACGTCATCACCTGTAAATAAAAACGCTGCCAGCATATTGCGGATTTCTGTTTCCGTAAGAGTAGGATACGTATCAGAAATTTCCTGGAATATGGTCTTTTCCATATGAAGCACATGATGCTCCTGGTCATAATAACCAATCTGAACCTTGGAGCCAAGGGTGAATTTTCCGGCATCCGCAGCCACGATTCCATTAAGGATCTTCAGAATCGTAGTTTTTCCTGTTCCGTTATTTCCGATAAGAGCCACACGCTCGCCGCGTTTCAGCTCAAAGGAGATATCGGTAAAAAGAGTCTGTCCGGGAAAAGCCTTGGAAAGCCCTTCCACACTTAAAACATCGTTTCCGCTGATGTACCGCGGCTCCAGGGAAATACGCATCTGGTTCTGAACCTCAACCGGCTTCTCAATACGCTGTATCTTATCCAGCATTTTTTCACGGCTCTCCGCACGCCGGATGGACTTTTCGCGGTTAAAAGAACGAAGCTTTGTGATAACAGCTTCCTGGTGCTTGATCTCTCTTTGCTGGTTTAAATATGCCTTGTACTGGGCATCCCGAAGCTGTGCCTTTTTCAGGGCAAATGCGGAATAGTTTCCGCTGTACATCCTCATTTCTCCGGCTTCGATCTCCACAACCTTTGTTACCACCTTATCGAGAAAATAGCGGTCATGGGATACGATGAAGACAGCTCCCGGATAGTTCAGAAGATAGGTTTCCAGCCAGGTGATGCTCTCCATATCCAGATGGTTGGTAGGCTCATCGAGAAGCAGGATATCCGGCTTGGAAAGAAGAAGCTTTCCCAGGGCAACGCGGGTTTTCTGACCGCCGGAGAGGGTTTCAATCTGCTTTTCAAAATCCTCCTCATCAAAGCCGAGACCCTTCAGGACACCGGTGATCTCGCTTTTGTAGGCATAACCGTTTTCCAGCTCAAACTGGTGGGTGAGCCGGGTGTATGTATTCATCAGTTCTTCCAGCTTTTCACCGGATACGTATTTCATTTCCTGCTCAAGAGTGCGGATCCGGTTTTCCATATCGAGAATATATTGTTTGGTGGTCAACAGCTCTTCGTAGATAGTATGGTGTCCGTGGATATCCTGATACTGTGCCAGATAGCCGATGTTTTTATCTTTGGAAAGGACTACGTTTCCGGAATCAGCAGGAAGCTCCTGCATGATGATACGCAGAAGAGTGGTTTTTCCGGCACCGTTATTTCCGATCAGGGCCGCTTTTTCACGTTCCTCTATATGAAAAGAGGCATCTCTAAGAATCACTTTTTCTCCAAATGCCTTACAGATGCTCTGGCATGACAAAATCATAATTACCTCCTTTAGCCCAATAAACAATATCCCTATTATACCCAATTTCATGCTATTTTCAAATGATAATTGGCAAAATATCAAAAAAATAGCAAAAATTTGGTTAATCAGCACAACTTTAATTGACAATAAAATGTCAGTTCGTTATAATTAACATAGTATTGTAAGGAGGAGAACATTTGTGGAGGCTAAAGAAATTTCGAGAGCAGTGATTAAAAGGCTGCCTCGATATTATAGATATTTGGGAGAGCTGATGGAAGAAAACGTGGAGCGTATTTCCTCCAATGATCTGAGTAAAAAAATGCACGTCACAGCATCGCAGATACGGCAGGATCTTAATAATTTCGGCGGTTTTGGACAGCAGGGCTATGGTTATAATGTGAGATATCTGTACGCAGAGATCGGTAAGATCCTGGGTCTGGATACCATACATCCCATGATCATCCTGGGTGCAGGTAATCTGGGACAGGCACTTGCCAATTATGTGGATTTTGAAAAAAGAGGTTTTCGTCTGGTTGGCATTTTCGATGTGAATCCTGTGCTGGAAGGGATTGCAGTGCGGGGCATTGAGATTCAGATGGTAAGTGAGCTGCCATTGTTTCTTAAAGAAAATCCGGTGGAGATCGCCATTCTCACGCTGCCGAAGAATAAGGCGAAGGACATGGCAAATGTGCTGATCGACAATGGAATCAAAGCAATCTGGAACTTTGCACACATTGACCTTGACGCACCGGAGGATGTGATCGTGGAGAACGTACATCTTTCGGAAAGTCTGATGGCATTATCCTATAATCTGAGCCAGTATCGAAAAGAACATGTTGATAAATAAACAAATTCATGCAAACAAAAAGGGCTGACGCCGTTCTCTGGTTTCAAGTAAGAGAGACGTGCGGCAGCCTTTCATACTTTATGCAAAGAAAGTCGGGTGATCAATATGAAAGAAGTGGTAACCTGCAGGCAAATGAAGGCTCTGGATGAGAAAACGATACGTGGAAAAGGAATTCCCTCTCTTGTGCTGATGGAGCGTGCTGCCTTAAAGGTCGCGGAGGAGCTGGAAGACCTCTGTACCCAACAGGAGAAAATCCTGGTAGTGTGCGGCAGCGGCAATAACGGCGGAGACGGGATCGCCATAGCCAGGATACTTTTTCTGAAGGGATATGAATGTGAAATTTATTTTATTGGAAATCAAGAGAAAATGACAGCAGAAACGGCTGCTCAGTGGGAGGTTGCATGCAATTATCATGTACCTGTTACGAATAACCCCAAATGGGATGAATATACTACTATAATAGATGCCGTCTTTGGCGTTGGACTTTCCAGGCCCATTCAGGGCAGGTACGGGGAAATCATTGAAGAGATGAATAAGGTCCATGCCAGAAAAGTGGCGGTAGATATCCCCTCCGGTATAAACGGAGACACGGGGGAGGTGCTGGGATGCGCCTTTCATGCAGACCTGACCGTGACCTTTGCCTTTTTGAAGAGAGGGCTGCTCTTTTTCCCTGGACGGATGTATGCGGGAAAAACTGTTGTGGCGGATATCGGCATCTACCGATCACCGGAGGTACCCGTGGAGGCTTGGTACGTGGAAACAAAAGATTTAGCTCTTTTGCCGAAGCGGGTTCCCTGGGGAAACAAAGGAACCTTCGGGAAGGTTTTACTGGTGACCGGGAGTAAGGGAATGTGCGGAGCCGCTTACTTAAGCGCAGCCGCAGCCCTGAAAACGGGCGCAGGCATGGTAAAGATTCAGACTGTGGAGGAGAACCGCCAGCCCCTGCAGACCATGCTCCCGGAGGCAATGGTAACATGCAGCTTTGAAGAAGAGGAAAATAAAAAAAATCTGGACTGGTGCGATGTGGTTGTGATCGGACCTGGACTTGGAACCGGAGCGGAGAGCAGAAAGCGTGCACATTATTTTCTGTCCAAAGCCTGTGAAACGGGAAAACCTGTCATCCTGGATGCGGACGGTCTGAATCTTTTGGCAATGAATCCCCAGTGGCGGGTATTTTTGAATGAAAATACAGTGGTTACGCCTCATTTGGGGGAGATGAGCCGTCTCTGCTGCCATCCGGTGGAGGAGATCAAAAGAAATATTGCGGAAACCGCCAATGCTTTTGCCGGGGAGACGAAAGCGGTCTGTGTGCTGAAGGATGCCTGTACGGTAATCGCGGATGGAAAGGGAAAGCTGTATCTGAACCGCTCAGGCAATGCAGGTCTTGCCACAGCAGGAAGCGGAGATGTACTCTCTGGTATTCTTGCCGGCGTGTTCTGTATGTATCTGGCGGCAGAGGAGCCTGTTGACAATGGAATGAAGGCAGCTCTTTCTGTGTACCTTCACGGAAAATGCGCAGACTGGTATGGAGAGAAGAACGGCATCAGAGGCATGACAGCGGGAGATTTGACAGGGATTTTGCCCCAAGTGCTCCGGGAAAACGAAAAATAGAGAGCAGCACAAAGAGATACGGGAGGATGAGATTATGGAAAAGTATAGCAGAGTAAAGGCAGTGATATCACTGGATGCCATTACACAGAATTTTGAGGAAATGAGGAAAAATATTAAGGAGGATAGCCAGATCATTGCTGTGATCAAGGCGGATGCCTACGGCCATGGTGCTGTGCAGGTGGCACATCTGATGGAGCCTTATGAATATATCTGGGGCTTTGCAACTGCTACTGCAGAGGAGGCGCTGGAACTTCGGGAAGCAGGAATTAAAAAGCCCATCCTGATCCTGGGAATTGTTTTTGAGGAACATTTGGAAGCACTTGCCAGAGAGGAAATCAGGATCGCAGTCTGTACTCTGGAATTGGCAGTAAAGTTTGCCGAGGCAGGAAAAAAGCTTGGAAAAACCGTACATATTCATCTGGCAGTTGACACTGGAATGACGAGAATCGGTTTTAAAGACGGGCGGGAGAGCCTGGGAGAGATCAAGGCAATTTCTGAACTGGAGAACCTGGAGATTGAGGGGCTTTTTACCCATTTTGCCAGGGCAGACGAGTACGACAGAGCACCTGCTATGGTGCAGCTTGAGCGGTATCTGCGGTTTGCAGATATGCTGGAAGGAGAGGGTGTTTCGATTCCCATCCGCCATTGCTCCAACAGTGCGGGAATCATCCGGATCCCGGAGGCAAACTTAAATGTTGTGCGCGCGGGAATCACCATTTATGGCATTTATCCTTCCGATGAGGTGGAGCGGGATATTGTAAAGCTTGCCCCTGTCATGGAATTAAAGAGCCGTGTTTCTTATGTGAAGGATGTGGAAAAGGGCTGCGAGATCAGTTATGGCGGCACTTATGTAACAGATAGGCTGACAAGACTGGCTACTATTCCGGTAGGGTATGCGGACGGATATCCAAGGCTTCTTTCCAATAAGGGATGGGTTCTGATCCACGGAAAAAAGGCACCAATCTGCGGTCGTGTCTGTATGGACCAGTTTATGGTCGATGTGACAGACATTCCGGATGTAAAGTCGGGCGATGAGGTGACATTGATGGGACGCGACGGAGAAGAATTTATCAGTGTGGAGACACTTGGCGAATTGTCCGGGCGATTCCCCTATGAATTTGTCTGCGATGTGAGCAAGAGGGTGCCGAGGGTGTATAAGTAGACACTTAGTGAATGGAACTTCCTTTTAAGTAACTTACCACGCATGTATACACAAGAAAAAAGTGGAAATACTATTTTTTAGAACAGGCGAAAGCCAGTTAAAATAGAAATCGGAGTGTGAATTGTGTGGTTATAAAAAGAGGGGATATTTTTTATGCGGATCTTCGTCCTGTTGTGGGCAGCGAGCAGGGAGGAATCCGTCCGGTATTGATCATTCAGAATGACGTTGGAAACAGGCACAGCCCTACCGTCATCTGCGCTGCCATTACATCAAAAATGAATAAGGCAAAGCTGCCCACACATATTGAGATAGATGCCTCTGCCTATGGTATTGAAAAGGATTCCGTAATCTTGTTGGAGCAGCTACGCACTATAGATAAACGGAGACTGAAGGATAAGGTCTGCCACCTGGATGGGGCAATGCTGGACAAAGTGAACCATGCACTTGAAATCAGCCTGGAGCTGACCTTTTAGACTTGACGAAAATCTGTTTAGGTGGTATATTTTATCAGTAACTATGCGTATTTACGTAGTTTTACAAATGGAGGAACTGATTTTTAAACTATGGAAGACGGCAGTAGTCTGCCCCTTTGGGGCGTATTGATATTACTTTTATTACTGTGGCTGAACGGTATCTTTTACGGCTTTGCGGCAGCAGTTCATAATTTAAGTGAAAATGAGGTGGAGAAGCGTGCGCAGGAAGGGGACAAAAAATCAGTCCGCCTTCTGGAGCTGATGAACCGCCCGGCTTTATATGTCAATGCCATTCCGCTTATTGTAATGGCATCAGGAGTATGCTTCGGTGCTTTTCTGGTACCTTGGGCAGCCAATGCGTTTCATCCCTACATAAAGCACGTACCTGCATTGATCCTGGTGCTGGCGCTGGGTGTGGTGCTTCTGGCTGCACTTGGAATCCTCACGTTCCGGCGGATCGGTACTTATCATTCTGAAAAATATGCTTACCGTTATCTGGGAGCAGTGAGCTTTTTCACCAATATCCTGTACCCCCTTACCGTATTTATTACCTTGATCGCAAAGCTGGCGGCACGGCCTTTTGGGGTTGATCTGAATCAGACGGAGGATGCCGTGACAGAGGAGGAGATCATTTCCATTGTAGGTGAGGCGCATGAGCAGGGTGTCATTGAGGAGAATGAAGCGGAGATGATCCAGAACATCATTTCCTTTAATGAAACGGAAGCAAAGGATGTTATGACCCATCGGAAAAACGTGGTGGCGTTTGACCAGGAGGATATGCTACAGGAAGTGATCGATGTAATGCTGGAGGAGGGAAACTCCCGTTATCCTGTTTATATAGAAAAGCTTGATAACATTGTGGGAGTCATCCATTATAAGGATGCCCTGAAATTTATTACAAAGAATTCCTGGGCAAAATTCAAGCCTCTCAGGGAATTACCGGGATTGATCAGGGATGCCGCCTTTATTCCCGAAACCAGAGGAATCGGAGATCTGTTCCGCAGTATGCAGGCGAAAAAGCTGCATATGGCGATCGTGGTGGATGAGTACGGACAGACTGCGGGAATCGTGTCTCTGGAGGATATCCTGGAGGAGATCGTAGGGGATATCCTGGATGAGTATGATGAGGATGAGATCACCTTCCGTACTCAGATCGATAACAGTGTGATCATAGACGGGCTTGCATATCTGGAGGATGTGGCAGAGGAGCTTGAAGTTGATTTCGGAAAGGTGGAATTTGAAACACTAAACGGCTATCTGACCTCATGCTTAGGACATATTCCTACGGAAAAGGATATGGACAAAGAAATTGTTGCAAACGGCTATCGTTTTAAAATCCTGTCCCTTGGCAATAAGACCATCGGAAAGGTGCGGGCCGAAAAAATAAAGAAAGAAACAAAAGGAGAAGAGAAATGTCAGGACATTCAAAATTCGCAAACATAAAGCATAAGAAAGAAAAAAATGATGCTAAGAAGGGTAAGATTTTTACCATTATCGGCCGTGAGATCGTAATGGCTGTAAAAGCAGGCGGACCTGACCCGAACAATAACAGCAAGCTTCGTGATGTCATTGCAAAAGCAAAGGCAAACAATATGCCAAACGATACCATTGACCGCGGTATCAAAAAGGCAGCAGGAGCAGATTCTGCTGACAGCTATGAAAAAGCAGTTTACGAAGGCTATGGACCAAATGGCGTTGCCATTATCGTGGAGACACTGACTGACAACAAAAACCGTACGGCCAGCAATGTCCGCAACGCATTCTCAAAAGGAAACGGAAGCATCGGAACACAGGGTTGTGTATCCTTCATGTTTGACCAGAAGGGTCAGATCATCATTGACAAGGAAGAATGTGAGATGGATGCTGACGAGCTGATGATGGTAGCTCTTGATGCAGGTGCAGAGGATTTCAGCGAGGAAGAGGACAGCTACGAGGTTCTTACCGCTCCCGATGATTTCAGCGCAGTCAGAGAGGCGCTGGAGGCAGCAGGCGTACCGCTTCTGGAGGCACAGGTTGCTATGATCCCGCAGACCTATGTGGAGCTGGAAGATGAAAAAGCAGTAAAGGATCTGCAGCGTACACTGGATCTTCTCGACGACGATGATGATGTAACAGACGTATGGCATAACTGGGATGAGTGAAAAAATCCAATCTGTCTGTTGACTTTCTGCCGCAGATTTGATATATTATTTCTATGTAGCGGAGACAAAGGCGTTTTGCGTAAGCAAAGCGCCTTTTTTGTCGTAAATTCGCTTCGCTGGCTGATATTTATATGGAGGGAGGAAATCCTATTGTACGATATGGATTTATATGATCGGACCGATACGATCAACGAATTGCTGGCCAGATACGGGGTCAAATTCGGAATTTACAAAAACAATGTATTCAAAGAGCAGCTTTTTCCGTTTGATGTAATTCCGCGTATCATTAAAAAGGATGAATTTGATGTGCTGGAACGGGGACTGAAGCAGAGAGTGGATGCGCTGAATCTCTTTCTGAAGGACCTTTACACGGATAAGAAAATCGTGAAGGATAAGGTGATCCCGGAGGACTTTATCTATTCTTCAAGCGGCTATCTGGCCCAATGTGAAGGCTTTGTACCGCCCAAGGGAGTCTTTTCCCATATTTCCGGCATTGACCTGGTAAAGGGCAAAAATGGGGAGTGGTATATCCTGGAAGACAATCTCCGTGTGCCGTCCGGAGCATCCTATCCCATGATCGCCAGAAATCTTTGCAGGCGCTGCTCTCCAAAGGCATATCAGCAGAATCATCTTGAGGATAACCGAAACTATGCGGATATGCTGAAAGAAACCATGGATGCTGTAAATACAGGGGGAATCAATGTCATTCTCACACCTGGCCGTTACAATGCCGCTTACTTTGAGCATTCTTATCTGGCAGAAAAGACAGGCGCCCATCTTGTAAACGGAAGCGAGCTGATGGTAGAAAATGACCGCCTGTACTTTGTAGACTATTCCGGAAAGAAGGAGCAGGTGGGAGCTGTGTACAGGCGTATTTCCGATGAGTATCTGGATCCAATGAATTTCAATCCGGAATCTGTCATTGGAATCCCTCATATTTTTGACGTTTACCGGAAAGGAAATGTGGCGCTTCTCAATACACCTGGAAATGGCATTGCAGACGATAAGGGCATTTACTGTTTTGTGCCGAAGATGATCAAATATTACCTGGATCAGGAGCCGATCCTGCAGAATGCACCAACTTATCTGCCGTTCTACGAGGATGACAGGAAATTTGTTCTTGATAATTTTGACAGGCTTGTTTTGAAGGATGTGGCAGAGGCTGGCGGCTATGGCGTTGTCTTTGCGGAAAAGATGACAAAGGCGGAAAAAGAAAGCTTTTTGAAGCTTCTTGACAAAGAACCTCGCCGCTTTATTGCACAGGAGGTTATTGATTTTGAAGACCTGGAGATTTTTGACAACGGCGAAGTGGTTGCCAGAAAAGCAGACCTTCGTGCGTTTGTCTTAAGCGGGGACACCACCAGGGTATGGAAAAGCGGACTGACCAGATTTTCCAGAAATCCGGATTCGTTTATTGTAAACTCATCTCAGGGAGGAGGATTTAAAGACACATGGGTATTATCTCAGTAGAACAGACAGACAGGCTTTACTGGCTTGGAAGATATACAGAGCGTGTTTACACCACTATGCGGTTGTACTTTATTACATACGATACGCTCATTGACCAGATTGGAAAACAGTACGGGGAATTCTGCAGAAAGCTGGATATCCCGGAAATCTATACATCGCCGGAGGATTTCATCAGGCGGTATGCTTTTGACGAGACAGACTGCAATTCCATGATGAGCAATCTGATGCGCGCTTACGATAATGCCATTGTGCTCCGTGAAGAGATCGGCAGCGAATCTCTGGCCTATATCCAGCTTGCAATTTATGAGATGCAGAAAGCAGCGGAAAGCGAAGCTCCGCTCATGGAGTTCCAGCGCGTCCTGGATAACCTTATGGCATTCTGGGGAATCTGTGATGACCAGATTTTAAGCGAAAATGTAAGAAATATACTGAAGGTGGGAAAAAGGGTGGAGAGAATCGACCTTTACGGACGCCTTCACAGAGACAGAGAAGATTTAACAAGAGAAATTCACAGATTGACTGGACGAATCGACAGATGTAATTTAAAATACAGTCAGGAAGTCCTGGAGGATCTGAACAAGCTTGTAAAAGAAGAAAACCTGGACTATCCGAAAATCGTTTCGAGAGTGGAACAGATTCTGGAGGTATAGATTTTTGAGGTTGTGGAAACTGACATATGAACTGCAGGATGATTTTAGTTCTCCCGTAACAGGACATTCATACAGTCTTCGGCTATTTCCACGTGATATGATTTCACAGAAGGTTGAATCCTGCCAATGCGCAGTCTGCCCCTGTTCCGGTGAAAGCCGGGGCAGGGATTCTTTTGGGAATCCCATTCTTATAGGCTGCTGCCAGGAGCCTCATACCAGGTTCCAGGTAAAAATGCAGGCATTTGTCATGACAGAGGATACATTGGAGCCGGAAAAGCGGCAGGCATATCAACTGGGAATGTACCGTTATGAGACAGAGCTTACAAAAATGGGAGAATCATTGAAAAAATTTTATGATACGCTGCCGTTGCCTGATGAGAATACAGACGAATGGGCGAGAACGGAGAAGGTAATGGACATACTTTGGACGTCTTTTAGGTATGTAAGCGGCAGCACGGATTTTAATACGAAAGCGGAGGAAGCCTTTTCCCAGGGATGCGGGGTTTGCCAGGATTATGCCCATATCCTTCTGGCGCTTTTGCGCCGTGAAAGGATCACTGCCCGATATGTGGCTGGGGCAATTCCAGGGGAAGGACAGAGCCATGCGTGGATCGAGGTGTACCGTGAGGGCTTTTGGAAGGGTTTTGACCCGACTCATAACCGCATGACAAATGATGAGTATATCCGCTTTGCTGTAGGACGGGACGCAAGGGACTGCTGCCTTAGTCAGGGAATCTTTAAGGGCAGTGCTTCCCAGCTTCAGCAGATATATGTAAAAATGGAGGAATGTTGACTTGATAAAAACAGTAGCTTCCATTCCCCTTCCGGTTATGGAAAAATTGGAGATCCATAAAAATCGTTTGGAATCAGGGGATGGAGATAATAAAAAGAGAATCAGCATCGTCACCGGAATTCACGGAGATGAGCTGGAGGGACAATATGTATGCTTTGAGGTTTCCAGGAGGATCCAGGAGCACCCGGAATATTTAAACGGGATCGTGGATATTTACCCTGCCATGAATCCTCTTGGAATCGATTCCATCACAAGAGGAATCCCGGCCTTTGACCTGGATATGAACCGTGTTTTTCCTGGCAGCGGAGATGGTTCTATGACAGAGTACATGGCGTCAAAGATCATGGATGACCTTGTCGGTTCTGATCTTTGTATTGATATCCATGCCAGCAATATTTTCCTCACGGAGATTCCACAGGTGAGGATCAACGAGCTTCACAGGGATCAGCTTGTACCCATTGCAAAGGATCTGAACATTGATTTAATCTGGGTGCATTCCAACAGTACTGTTTTGGAATCTACTCTTGCATACAGCCTGAACAGCCGGAATACCCCCACTCTGGTGGTGGAAATGGGAGTTGGAATGCGCATTACAAAGTCTTATTGTGAGCAGCTTTCAGACGGCATTTTTCACGTAATGAAAAAAATGGGTATGTGGAGTGGTCCTGCCGTAGAGCCCAGAACTCCTATATTAGCAGAAAAGGAGGATGCGGTGGCCTTTCTCAATGCGCCGATCGCGGGTGTCTTCATCAGCCAGGCTAATCACGGAGATTATCTGAAGGAGGGCGATGCTATCGGCCTGATCGTGGATCCGCTGCAGGGTGCGATTCTGGAGCGTATGAAAGCACCGGTGGAGGGAATCCTGTTTACCATACGGGAATATCCCATGGTGGATGAAGGCTCTCTTATTGCAAGGATCTTAAAGGCAGGGTACCAGGAAGCGCCGGAAAGCTTTGCTGAAAAAAGGACCCGGGAGGGAGAGGAGGTTTCCCATGAGAACTGAGATCATATACGAAAGCCGCTCCCTGTACCGTGATAGTTTTCAGGTGAAGGCATATGTGTTTGGAACCGGAAAGAAGTCTTTGTGCGTGGTCGGCAACATGAGAGGAAACGAATATCAGCAGCTTTACACCTGCTCTCAGCTTATTCAGAGACTGAAAAAAGCGGAGCGGGAGGATATTCTGACGCCGGGCTGTGAGATCATGGTGATCCCTTCGGCAAATCCTTATTCCATGAACATTAAAAAGCGGTTCTGGCCCATTGACAACACAGACATAAACCGTATGTTTCCAGGCTACAGCGAGGGAGAAACAACCCAAAGGATCGCGGCAGGTATCTTTGATAAGATCCAGGGATATGAGTATGGAGTACACCTTGCTTCTAATTATATGACCGGAGAATTTATGCCTTATATTAATGTGATGACAACAGGGCTGGAGGATGTGGAGGCGGCGAAAAAGTTTGGCCTTCCCTATGTGGTCATCCGAAATTCCAGACCTTATGATACCACCACCCTGAATTATAACTGGCAGATCTGGGAGACAAAGGCGTTCAGCCTTTATACCACAGCTACGGAGCGTATCAACAAAGAGAGTGCATTGCGGGGCGTAAGAGCTGTTTTTTCTTTTATGTCATCTACAGGGCTTGTCCGCTGGAAAGACAAAGAGCAGAATGCTTCGAGGGTAGTGGATGATCATGATATCATTTCCGTCCGTTCTCCGGAGGCAGGGCTTTTTGAGCCTGTTGTCCGCGTGGAGCAGGAGGTGAGAAAGGGTGAGCTTCTTGCGGAAATCCTGAATCCTGTGGATGGGGAAGTGCGGGCACATATTTACGCGCCTGTCGACGGAACGGTATTTTTTATGGATTCCGGTCCGCTGATCTACGGTCACACAGCCGTGATAAAAATAATAGGGAAATGAATGGAATTTCCTTAATTTACACATAATACCTCCAGAAATTGAATCTGGAGGTATTATAATGGGCGAAAAAAGAGAGGAAGAAAAAAAGCAGGAGGAGCTGGAGCGGGAAGATAAGCAGAATGAACAGATCAAGGATATGGGTCAGGTGATCCTGGATGGCAATACAAAGAAATACAAGGTGGAGTTGCTTACCATTATCGGTGAGGTGGAGGGCCATGAATCAGCACCCTCCCACAGCAAGACGACAAAGTATGAGCATGTGCTCCCAAAGCTTGCCATGATAGAAGATGACTGCGAGGTGGATGGGCTTCTTATTCTTCTCAACACGGTAGGCGGAGATGTGGAAGCAGGCCTTGCCATTGCGGAAATGATCGCTTCCCTGAGTATTCCCACAGTTTCTCTTGTGCTGGGCGGGGGACATTCCATCGGAGTCCCCATGGCGGTTTCCGCGGACTATTCCTTTGTGGTTCCCAGCGCGACTATGGTCATTCATCCGGTGCGTTCAAACGGAATGATCATCGGTGTGGCACAGACCTACCGCAACATGGAAAAGATCCAGGACCGCATCACCACCTTTATTTCTGATCATTCCAATACAACACAGCAGCGTCTGGAGGAGCTGATGCTGGACACGACGCAGCTCGTTAAAGATGTAGGTACCATGCTGGAAGGAAGAGAGGCTGTGAAGGAGGGTCTGATCGATGAAGTCGGGGGAATGAAAGAGGCTCTTTCGAAGCTGTACAGCATGATCGATGAGCAAAAAAGGGAAAAATCCGGCGCAGGGAAAGAAAAAGAGGTTAAATAGCCTGGAACTAATAAATGGGCAAAACAAAATCTGCATTTTTTGCAGATTTTTGTTTTACTATCCGTGTTTTTTGTGCTATAGTTAATAAGAAAATAACAGGCGCATTCAGGTGTCAGTTAAAAGTTACTGTTCACTTCGTGACCAGTTACGTGAAAAATACATATCAGGAGGGAATTATGTATAAGATTCTGAAAGCAGAGAAGCTCTCTGCAAACGTTTTTCTTATGGACGTTGAAGCCCCGCGTGTTGCAAAACATTGTCTGCCGGGCCAGTTCGTAATCGTAAAGATGGATGAAGTGGGCGAAAGAATTCCGCTTACTATCTGCGACTATGATTCCGAAAAAGGAACCGTAACTATCGTTTTCCAGCCGGCTGGTGCATCTACCACAAAGATGGCAGAGTTAAAGGCAGGAGATTACTTTGAAGATTTTGTAGGTCCTTTGGGACAGCCGTCTGAGCTGGTACATGAGGACATTGAAGAGCTGAAAAAGAAACGCATCGTGTTTGTAGCCGGCGGTGTTGGTACAGCTCCTGTTTATCCGCAGGTGAAATGGCTTCATGAGCATGGCATTACAGCAGACGCTATCGTTGGTGCTAAGACAAAAGACCTCCTTATTCTGGAAGAGCAGATGAGCGAAGTCTGCAACCTGTATGTGACAACGGATGACGGTTCTTACGTAAGAAAAGGTATGGGTACCGATGTTCTCCGTGACCTTGTTCAGAATCAGGGAAAAGAATATGATGTCTGTATCGCCATCGGACCGATGATCATGATGAAGTTTGTATGTCTTCTGACAAAAGAACTGAATATTCCGACCATCGTCAGCATGAATCCGATCATGGTGGATGGAACAGGTATGTGCGGAGCCTGCCGTCTGATGGTTGGCGGTGAAGTAAAATTTGCCTGTGTTGACGGTCCGGAGTTTGACGGACATAAAGTAGATTTCGATCTGGCTATGAAGAGACAGCAGATGTATAAGACCGAAGAAGGCCGTGCAATGCTGAAGCTTCAGGAAGGCGACACACATCACGGCGGATGTGGACATTGCGGAGGTGACAAATAATGGCAGATATTGATGTTTTAAAGAAAGTGCCTGTCAGAGAGCAGGAGCCGGCAGTTCGTGCCACCAATTTCGAGGAAGTATGTCTTGGATATAACAAAGAAGAAGCGATGGATGAAGCATCCCGCTGCCTGAATTGTAAAAAAGCAAAATGCGTGGAGGGATGTCCGGTTTCCATTAATATCCCTGCATTTGTACATGAAGTAAAAGAAGGAAACTTTGAGAAAGCATACCAGATCATCAGCGAGTCCAGTGCACTTCCGGCAGTCTGCGGACGTGTCTGCCCGCAGGAAAGCCAGTGTGAAGGCGTTTGTATCCGCGGCAAGAAGGGCGAGGCTGTTTCCATCGGTAAGCTGGAGCGTTTCGTAGCAGACTGGGCAAAGGAAAACGGCATTAAGCCAACTCCTGCAGCACAGAAGAACGGACGCAAGGTAGCAGTGATCGGTTCCGGTCCTTCCGGACTTACCTGTGCCGGAGACCTGGCTAAGCTTGGCTACGATGTAACCATTTTTGAGGCGCTTCACAAAGCAGGCGGCGTTCTTGTATACGGTATCCCGGAATTCCGTCTTCCAAAGGACAAGGTTGTAGCTGCTGAGGTTGAGAATGTAAAATCACTTGGCGTTAAGATTGAGACAAACGTTATCATCGGCAAATCCGTGACCATCGATGAGCTTCTTACAGAAGAAGGCTTTGAGGCTGTATTCATCGGTTCCGGTGCAGGTCTTCCGATGTTCATGGGTATCCCGGGCGAGCAGGCAAACGGTGTGTTCTCCGCAAACGAGTACCTGACCAGAAATAACCTGATGAAAGCGTTCCGTGAGGACTATGATACCCCGATCGCACACGGCAAGAAGGTAGCGGTTGTAGGCGGCGGAAACGTTGCAATGGATGCAGCCAGAACAGCACTTCGTCTGGGCGCAGAGGTACATATCATCTACCGTCGTTCCGAGGCAGAGCTTCCGGCGAGAGCAGAGGAAGTTCATCACGCAAAAGAGGAAGGTGTGATCTTTGACCTTCTTTGCAACCCGGTAGAGATTCTTACTGATGAAAAAGACTGGGTAACCGGTATCAAGTGTATCCGTATGGAGCTTGGTGAGCCGGATGCTTCCGGAAGAAGACGTCCGGTTGAGATCCCCGGCTCTGAGTTTACCATTGACGTGGACACTGTGATCATGTCACTGGGAACCAGCCCGAACCCGCTTATTTCCTCCACCACGATCGGTCTGGATGTAAATAAGAGAAAATGTATCATTGCCGATGAGGAGTTTGGAAAGACCTCCAAAGAAGGTGTATACGCAGGCGGAGATGCTGTAACAGGAGCAGCGACCGTTATTCTCGCCATGGGCGCAGGAAAAGCCGGCGCACGCGGAATTGACGAGTACATCAAGGCAAAATATGCAGAATAATGTAACAACCTGTTACACGTTATAAAGATCAGCGGAACCGATGACTGTGAAAATCTCACATGTTCATCGGTTCTGTCGTATAAAAGTCCTGTTGGGAAAAGGACGATCAGGAGGAGAAGACGATGAAAAAGATGATCCGCAGGCTGCTCATTCTCATATGTTGTATGAGTCTGCTTTTTATTCCCCAGGAAACAAAAGCATCCGGAAACAGCGAATTGCGAAAATGGCAGACCATCAATGGAAAAAAATATTATTTTGATAAAAACGGCAAAAAACTGACGGGATGGCAGAAGATAGGGAAAAAATGGTACTGGTTTAATAAAAAAGGCGTCTACAGCGGTGTGACAAAGAAAAAGACCATTGTGCTGGATCCGGGTCACTCCGGCGTGGTAAAACCAGGAACAGAACCGCTGGGTCCCGGCTCCAGCCAGCAGAAAGCAAAGGATTCCGGCGGAACAGAAGGAATCGTGACAAAGGTGCCGGAGTATGCGCTGAATATGACCATTGCCAAAAAAGTTGCTACAGAGCTGGAAAGGCGTGGCTACCGTGTGATCCTGACACGTAAAAACAATAAAAAAGGTCTGAGCTGCAAAGCGCGGGCGGAGATTGCAAATACGGCAAAGGCGGACGCTTTTATCCGGATCCATGCCAATGGAAGCGACAACACCAGCATAACCGGTGCTATGACGATCTGTACTACATCCAACAGCCCCTTTGTGTCAAAGTCACTGTCAAAGAAGAGCAAAAAGCTTTCCCAGGTCCTGCTGGACTCCTATGTAAAGGCAACCGGTGCGAAAAAGGAATACGTTTGGGAGACAGACAGCATGAGCGGAAACAATTGGTGCAAGGTCCCATGTACGATCCTTGAGATGGGATATATGTCAAATCCGGGAGAAGACAGAAAGATGCAGAAAAAATCCTACCAGAAAAAAATAGTCCGGGGGATCGCAAACGGTATTGACGCGTACTTCGGGTATTGATCCTGCGGAATTTAGTTGTGCGGTTTGGGAATCCATGGTAAACTAAGCTTGGCTGATAACAGATGATATGCGCGGAATAGTAAAAGTGGGAAGGATCAAAGAAGCTTGAAATATATATATAAATACAGATATGTGTTGGCGGCAGTTGTGCTGGTACTCTGTGTTGCTTTTGAACTGAGCGGCTCCTCGATCGGGGCCTGGAATAAATATCTTGGAAATGTGGATGAAGAAAGCATGGAAAAGGATCTGTTGGGAACATACAGGGAGATCCGCAGCGATGAGTGGGCGTTGAATACACCCATGGCGTTTTCTCAGTATTACAATAGGGATGGAGAATTTCCATACTTCTCCAGTACACTGAGGGGGACGGATACCGATACTTTTATTGTATACGGGCAGCCGGTGAAAAGCTGGGAAGTGATATTCCGTCCTTTTCATTGGGGGTATTTATTCCTGTCCCCGGCCAAAGGACTTTCCTTTTTCTGGTGTGGGCGGTTGTTAGCCCTTTTGCTGGTGTCCTTTGAGTTTGGACTGTATCTGTTTCATAAAAGGAAATCCTATGCGGCAGTTTATGCCGTGCTGCTTTGCTTTTCGCCGGCAGTACAGTGGTGGTTTGCCATAAATGGTCTTGTGGAAATGCTTGTCATGGGACAGGCTGCACTGCTGATCGGAATTGCTTATCTCAGGACAGAGTCATACAAAAAGCGGGCTTGTCTGGTATTTCCGCTGGTTCTCTGTATGGGAGGCTATATTCTTACCTTTTATCCCTCCTGGCAGTTGCCCCTGGGATACGTGTATCTGGCGCTGCTCATCGGAATTGTGATTCGTGAGAACCGTCCCGGAATGCTGTCGTGGAAAAAGGACATTCCTATTTTGGCTCTGTTTTTGATACTGCTGGGAGCTGCCATGGGAAGCATTTTCCTGAAATCCTGGGACACGGTACAGACAGTGCTGAACACCGCATATCCTGGAAAACGTTCCTTCCATGGGGGAGATACGCTGAAAATTCTGCTGAATTGGGCCGGAAATATTATATTTCCATATAGAACTGCCAACCTGGGTATCTCAAATGTGTGTGAAGCTGCCAGTATGTTTTCGTTCTTTCCGCTGGGAATCCTGGCAGCTCTCTGGGTGCTGATAAAAGAAAGAAAAAAGGATCCTATGCTGATTTCGATTTTTGCAGGGACTGTGGTCATGAGCCTTTACTGTATCACTCCCTGGCCCTCGTGGCTGGCGAAAATCACGCTGTTTTCCATGAGCCAGTCAGAGCGGACCGTATTGGCTGCCGGACTTTTCAATCTGCTTCTGCTATTGTATGCGCTGCATATTTCGGAAAAGGCTATTCCGGTAAAATGGTGTCTCGCCTGTGCGGGATTTCTCAGTATTTTCAGTGTAGCATGGCTTAGCAGACAGTACCCGGATCTGTATACGGGAATTGCCGTACCGCTTATTTTCGGTATTTTTTTCACGGGATTTTTTCTTGGATCGGCTGCTTTGGGAAAGAAGGGTTGCAAATTTCTGGCAACTTATAGTATGATAATAGCTGTAGCCGGGGGGGGGGGGGTTATGGTGAATCCGCTGCATTCCGGTGCTGATGCAGTCCTTGAAAATCCGGTTACGCAGGCAATCCGTGAAACGGTACAGGAGGATCCTGAGAACGGCCTGTGGATCGTGGAGAATATGGGAAATCCATATATCAACCTTCCCATTGTGGCAGGGGCACCTACCATTAACTGCACCAATACGTATCCGGCTATAGAACGTTGGGAAAAAATCGATACAAAAGGAAAACGCCGGGATGTTTATAACCGGTATGCACATATTGAGATTGTCTTAAGCGGAAAGAAGAAGACTTCATTCAGAAATCCCACTGTGGACGGTATGTTGGTGAAGCTGGCGGTAAAAGATCTGGAGACTCTGGATGTAAAGCACATTTTTACGGACAGAGCTTTGGAAGAATACGAAACGGAGAACATTTCTTTCCGTGTCAGAAAACAGATCGGGACATTTTATATTTACGATGTGATATACGGATAAAGTGTCTGTGAGATACTTATGAGATTTTAGTACAAAGGAAAAGGAAACGAAACTATGTCAGTGTTGCATGCAATAATTTTGGGAATCATACAGGGAATCACAGAGTTTCTTCCTGTGAGCAGCTTTGGTCATCTGGCTGTTGTGGAGAATGCGATGGGAATCGAGCGCAGTACGGCGGTCCTGTTTGAAGCGCTTCTTCATGTGGGAACCCTTGCCGCAGTTTTTGTGGCATTTTGGAGTGATATCAGACGGATCGGGGAAGAGCTTGCGGGAATGATCATGGATCTGGTGGGAAATCTGAACATTTACCTGCACAACAAAAGAACAGGGGATAATCTCCATTACGCAAAAATTGTTTATGGTACCTATCGGAAGTTTGCAGCAGCTATGGTGGTTTCTTTTCTGCCCACGGCGATTCTTGGATATACCTCCAGACGCCTTGTGACAAAGGCTGCCATTTCTCCGCTCCTTCCGGGAGCCTGTATCCTGATCACAGGGATTTTCCTGCTTGTAACGGATCTGGGCAATATCGGGGGAAACAAAACGCCGAAGGAGGTTACCTACGACAGTGCCATGTGGATCGGCATCTGCCAGGGAATCGCTGTGTTCCCTGGAATCTCCAGAGCCGGAATGACGATCTGTGCAGGATTGCTCTGCGGCTACAGCCGGAAGTTTGCTGTAAAATATTCTTATATTGTAAGTATTCCGGCCATCATTGGTTCTTTATTCATGGAGCTTTCTCAGTTTACCTCGCCTAAAATGACAGTGGGACTGGGCTTTACTTATCTTCTGGGGATGATCGTGGCAGGAGTTGTAGGCTATTTTGCCGTACATTTATTCTTCCGGATCCTTCAGAGGACAAAATTACGTTACTTTGCATTTTACTGTTTCCTGGCAGGAGCACTGGCTCTGATCGGGAACTTTGCCTGACAGAAATCATAGAGGGGAGTCTTTTCATGGCAGCGTCGAAGACGACTAAAAAGAAAACTACAAATTCAAAAACGACAAATAAAAAAAAGACCGGGTCCAATGGCTTTCAGAATGAAATCATCCTGCTGGTGATCCTGGCGGCATCGGTGATTCTGCTGGTGAGCAATTTCGGTCTGGGAGGTTTTGTGGGAAGCGCGATCAGCCAGTTTTTCTTTGGCGTGATGGGGCTTATGGCATATGTTTTTCCCATTGTCCTGTTTATAGGAGCAGCCTTTCTGCTGTCCAACAGGGCCAATCCTCTGGCATATAAAAAGGCCGCTGCGCTGATCGTGTTTTTACTGGTTATGTGCGGTCTGCTGCAGCTTCTTACAGAAGGCTATGTAAGCAGCAATACTCTGATGGACTACTATAAGCTGTGTTCGGACTATCGTACAGGAGGAGGGATCATCGGAGGTGCCCTTTGCATCTCAACCACTTCAGCCTTTGGAACTGTTGGAGGCTATGTGATCATCATTCTGGTGCTTCTGGTGTGCCTGATCATCATTACCCAGAAGTCTTTTTTCGGTTTTATAAACAAAATCCTGGACTGGATCATCGCTATGGTAAAGGGCGGTCAGAAACGATATGAGGATGGACGTCCGGAGAGAGAGCTTAAAAAAGAACTGAAGAGCCAGCAGCGGCAGAAGGCGGCACAGGAACGCAGAGAAGAGCGGATACGGAAGCTTGAGGAGGCGCTGGAAGCAGAAGAAAAAGAGGAATCTGTTCCTGCTGCTCCCAAAAAGAAAAAGTCTTCCGCCAAACGAAAAGAAAGTCATTTTCTGGAAGGGACAGAACTTCTGACGAGTAGAAACGGGGAATCTAAAGAGCCTGAAGGAGATACCCTGACGATAGACACCAGGGATGGGGAAGAGGAGTCCCAGATGTCCTTTGCCATCCACAGGGAAGAGGCTCCTGCTGCGGATGCAGAGGAATCTATTGGAGGATATGGTGAAGCGGGAGCGGCGCAGGAGGCTGAAACGCCCCCTTTTGAGCCGGAGAAGGCCCACCGGCAGCCTTCTCGGAATCCAAAATCCTCGAAGCAGGAAATCGAAAGCGGAATTGTAAATATACAGCATGAGATCAATCAGCAGGGAGCTACTGTAAAAAAAGAGTATCAGTTTCCACCGCTGAAGCTTCTAAAGCGGGGAAGCGGAAAAGCACAGGGTGATTCGGATGCCCATTTGAAGAGGACAGCCCAGAAGCTTCAGGAAATCCTCTATAATTTCGGCGTGAACGCAACAGTCACCAACGTAAGCTGCGGGCCTACTGTTACCCGGTATGAGCTGCAGCCGGAAATGGGAGTCAAGGTCAGCAAGATCGTAGGTCTTTCCGATGATATTAAGCTGAATCTGGCGGCGGCTGATATCCGTATCGAGGCCCCGATTCCAGGCAAAGCGGCAGTGGGGATCGAAGTCCCAAATAAGGAAAACAGTCCGGTCATGCTTCGGGAGCTGATTCAGTCTCAGGAGTTTCAAAACGCAAAATCAAAGCTCTCCTTTGCAGCCGGAAAAGATATTGCCGGAAAACCGGTGGTGGCGGATATTGCAAAGATGCCCCATCTGTTGATAGCAGGAGCTACAGGCTCCGGTAAATCCGTGTGTATCAACACACTGATCATCAGCATTCTTTATAAGGCATCACCGGAGGAGGTTAAGCTGATCATGATCGACCCGAAGGTGGTGGAGCTGAGCGTGTACAACGGTATTCCACATCTGTTCATTCCGGTGGTTACAGATCCAAAGAAGGCGGCAGGGGCTTTAAACTGGGCTGTTTCCGAAATGAGTACCAGATACAATACTTTTGCGGAATACGGTGTGCGTAATCTGGAGGAATATAACAAAAAGATAGAGGGAATGCGCATTCCGGAAGGTGAGGAACGTCCTGAGAAGATGCCGCAGATCGTCATTATTGTGGACGAGCTTGCGGATCTTATGATGGTAGCTCCGGGTGAGGTGGAGGACGCAATCTGCCGTCTGGCACAGCTTGCCAGGGCTGCGGGTATCCATCTTGTTATCGCCACACAGAGACCGTCCGTTAATGTCATCACAGGATTGATCAAGGCAAATATGCCGTCCCGTATCGCGTTTGCTGTTTCCTCCGGTGTGGATTCCAGAACTATTCTGGATATGAATGGCGCAGAAAAGCTTCTTGGAAAGGGTGATATGCTTTTTTATCCCCAGGGCTATCAGAAGCCGGCCAGACTGCAGGGCGCTTTTGTTTCGGATGAGGAAGTCAGCAGCATTGTTGAGTTTCTGGCAAACAAAAATCCTGCGGCTGAATACAATACCCGGATCGAGGAGCAGGTGAATACGGCGGCATTTTCCGGTGGAGCATCGGGAAATGAGGAATACGACGTTTATTTTGAGGAAGCGGGCAAGTTTATCATTGAGAAGGAGCGTGCTTCCATCGGTATGCTTCAGCGTATGTTTAAGATCGGCTTTAACAGAGCGGCGCGCATTATGGATCAGCTCTGCGATGCCGGTGTGGTTGGCCCTGAGGAGGGGACAAAACCCAGAAAGGTGCTTATGACCATGGAGGAATTCAGCGCCTATGTAGAGGAAAACAGATAATAATGGATATGAAGGAGGAAATTGATATGGTAAAGCATATGGTATTATGGTCATTCAGAGAGGAGCTTTCTCAGGATGAGAGGAAGGCTGCAGCAGCAAAGATCAAGGAGGGACTGGAAGCGCTTGTGGGCGTGGTGCCGGGACTTTTAAGTGCAACTGTGGTTACGGAGCCGATCAGTTCAAGCACCCATGATCTGTGCCTGATCACAGAGCTGGACACGCCGGAATCCTTAAAGGCTTATGCAACCAATCCTGATCATGTAAAGGTCGCTACTTTTGTGAGAAGCGTTACCTGCAACCGTGCAGCTATGGATTTCGTGGAATAGGATTTTCTTTGTGTTATGGAAATCCGTATTCTATCTGTTGGGAAAATTAAAGAAAAGTATTTAAATGACGGCATTGCCGAGTATGCCAAGCGACTGGGAAGGTATTGTAAGCTGTCCTTTATCCAGGTTGCAGATGAAAAGACACCGGACAAGGCTTCTGATGCCCTCAATCGCCAGATCAGGCAGATTGAGGGTGAGAGGCTTTTAAAGCATATCCGGGAGCAGGATTATGTGATCGCACTTGCCATTGAGGGAAAAATGCTGGACTCCGTGGAACTGTCCGGCCTTCTTGCACGCCTTGGAGTGGAAGGAAAAAGCAGCATTGATTTTGTGATCGGAGGATCCCTTGGATTAAGTGAGGAGGTTCTGGCAAGGGCTGACTATAAGCTGAGCTTTTCCAGAATGACCTTTCCCCACCAGCTCATGCAGATGATCCTGCTGGAGCAGATCTATAGGGGATATCGTATTATGAACAACGAGCCGTATCACAAATAGAAACAGAAGAAAAGCGCTCTGTGCGAGGATGGGGCAAAAGAGAAAGGGTTAATAAAATGATACGAGAGATTCGAAAAATGATATTCTGTCCCATGTCCAAGGAGCATGAAGAAGATTATACTTTGTTGTGTGCCAGGCATGTTCTCCGCTATGATCCTGTTTTTCTGTGGCTGATCATATGCATACAGGTATATAATATTTTATATACATTACATTATACCAATGGGACACTGCATAGTGCTGCCAGCCGGGTTTATACTATACTTTATGTAATATTGCTGTCAGTGGCTGCTGCAGGTCTGCTTGTATGTAAGTACATGGGGAAGCGCCTGCCGGATTCATCCGGACGGATCATGGGGATGCAGTTCTTTTTTGGCCTTTTTCTGATGATATGGAGCGCTTGTGTGACCATTTATGATCAGCGGGTTTCCGATAATATCAGCGTCTATCTTATTACAACATTTACGGTTGCTGTATTGGTTTATATGACCCCTTTGCAGGCTTGCGTTGTGTTTTTGGGTGTACAGATTTTTCTCTGCCTGGGATTACCGGTATTTTGCGCAGAACCCATAGATATGTATGGCTCCAAGGTTAATACTACCATTATGAGCATTATATGTTTATCAATCTCTGCACGCCGTTATGTTTTAGACCGTAAAAGCTACCTGATGCAGGAGGAAATGAAAGACAAAAACCGAAAACTAAGCCATATTGCAAACCATGATGCTTTGACAGGTCTTTTGAACCGGAGAAGGCTTAATGAGAAAATGGACAGTCTCTATCAGCACTGTGCCGAAAAAAAGCTTGCAATGACTGTAATGATGTTAGATATAGATTCATTTAAAGATTATAATGATATTTACGGACATCAGCAGGGGGATGAATGCCTGCGGCGTATGGCATGGTGCCTGAACCAGGAGCTGGATCCGGAACATGAGTTTCTTTTTCGCTATGGTGGAGAGGAATTCCTTTATGTAGGAGCCGGTCTGTCTGGAAATGCACCAGCCGAAAAAGCAGAAAGATTTAATACAGTTATCCGCACCCTGATCATTGGCCCGTCTGAGCAGGATCCGCGAGGTATTACAGTCAGCATTGGCATTTATACCGGCTTTCCCGCTTTGGAGCAGGTGAAGGATAAAGAATGGATGAGTTACATTTCAGAAGCAGATAAAGCTCTATATAAGGCAAAAGCAACAGGTAAGGACAGATGGGTTGATTTTTCTGTGCAGTGATATGAGATTTGAGTAAAGAAGGTTTAGAATTATGAAAACAAAGTCAGCTTTGGTGACAGAAGCGCCGGGGCGCGCACTGTTCCTTTTTGCACTTCCCATGATCGTGGGAAATCTTTTTCAGCAATTTTACAATATGGCAGATTCCATCATTGTAGGAAATCTGGTAGGGGAGGATGCGCTGGCGGCAGTAGGCGCATCTTATTCTTTTACCACGGTGTTTATTATGATTGCCATCGGAGGCGGAATCGGAGCTTCCGTGCTTACCAGCCAGTACCTTGGAGCGGAACGGTATAAAGAAATGAAAAGCTCCGTATATACATTCCTTATTACTTTTTTCGCAGTCAGCATATTGCTGGCTGTTTTCGGGCTGATCGCCAATCCGGCTATTCTGCGGCTTCTAAAGACTCCCGACAATATCATGGGGGATGCGGTTTTATATTTGCAGATTTATTTTATGGGCCTTCCCTTTATGTTTATGTATAATATTCTTTCATCGGATTTTAATGCTTTGGGAAAATCCAATATTCCACTTGGGTTATTGATCTTTTCTTCCATCCTGAATATCATCATGGACCTGTGGATGGTAGGAGGTCTGAAGCTTGGAGTGGCTGGAGCTGCCATCGCCACGGTTATTGCACAAGGGATTTCCGCGGTTATTTCCCTGGTGATCCTTCTGCGTTTGATGAAAAACTATCCAACAGAGGGAAGGGCTCCTGTGTTTCGCAGAGACATGTTGTGGGCAGGCACGAAAATTGCCATTCCCTCCATTATACAGCAGTCTATTGTCAGTATCGGAATGCTGCTCACCCAGTCTGCAGTGAACCAGTTCGGGTCTTCTGCGCTGGCTGGCTTTTCCGCCGGATCAAGGCTGGAGTCCATATGTATTGTGCCTATGATCGCCACAGGAAATGCGGTATCTACCTTTACTGCACAGAATCTGGGAGCGGGAAAAACAGAGCGCGTCAGCAGAGGTTACAGAGCTTCCTATGGTATTATTATCGGTTTCGGTGCTGTACTGATACTGATTTCCCAACTGTTTTACAGGCCAGTTGTCTCAGCCTTTGTAAACGAAAGCAGTTCACCGGTGGCATTTCAGACAGGCACAGCATATTTTCGGTTCGTTGGGATCTTCTTTTCCTTCCTCGGGTTTAAAGCCATCACGGATGGCGTCTTGAGAGGGGCAGGAGATATGAAGGTATATATGATAGCCAATCTGGTCAATCTGGGAATCCGGGTGGCAGTGGCACAGCTCTGTTCGCCGATATGGGGAATTTCCATGATATGGTATGCGGTTCCCATGGGCTGGGGTGTGAATTATCTGATTTCCTGGTGCTGGTACAGAACAGGGCACTGGAAAAAGAAAGTATTAACAGCATGAGGAAAGAGAAATGGAAGAGAAAAACAGAATTTTGATCGTGGAAGATGATGCAGACATTAACAATCTGATCGCAGCAGTTTTAAAAAGAGAAAACTATGAAACGGTACAGTCCTTTTCTGGTACGGAGGCCCTTCTCAGGCTGGAAATGGAAGCCTTCCGTCTGGTCATCCTGGACCTTATGCTTCCGGGAATGAATGGGGAAACGCTGCTTGCAAATATCCGGGATAAAATGAAGAGTGAGGTACCTGTGCTGGTGCTTTCGGCAAAATCCTCCCTCTCAGATAAGGTTTCGCTTCTTACTTCCGGCGCTGACGATTACATGACAAAACCTTTTGAGCCGGAGGAGCTTGCAGCGCGTGTCTTTGCCTGCCTGCGCAGAGGAGAAAAGGGAGCGGGAACTGCTCCTAAAAATGAAAAAGACAGCCTTCAGTTTAAAAATCTTTGTCTTTTTCCGGAATCCAGAAAGGTGACCGTAAACGGAAAGGAGCTTACCCTGACACCACATGAGTATGAGATCTTACAGATCCTGATGCAGACGCCGGATAAGGTTTTTTCGAGAGAAGCCCTGTATGAGCAGGTATGGAAGGGCGGATATTACGGAGAGGACAATACGGTAAACGTACATGTGAGTAATCTGCGGAAGAAGATCAGCGCGGCGGATGCGGAGGAGGAATATATAAAAACTATCTGGGGAATCGGCTTTAAAATGGCATAATATACATCTTTATGATTTCTTTAAACTTTCTTGAGGACTTATTTAAGGGGCAGGTATTATATTATATCCTGTAATCAATGATACTCACGAAAGGAAAGGATAACAAAATGGAAGGCTATGTGACAGAGACAAGACAACTGACAAAGAACTACAAAAGCTTCTGTGCACTGAATAAAGTGAATGTTTCAATCAGACGGGGAGAAATCTACGGACTGATCGGTGATAATGGAGCCGGAAAATCAACCTTTTTAAAGCTTCTGGCAGGACAGATTTTTCCGTCAGCAGGAGAAATTGCCCTGTTTGGAAAAACTCTTCCCAGGGAAGTGAACGAGATGCGTACCCGTATGGGCGTTCTGATAGAAAATCCGGGCTTTTATCCTGATCTGTCTATTGAGAAAAATATGGAGTATTACAGGATCCAGAAGGGGATTCCTGGCAAAGAAGCAGTGGAAGAGGCTTTGGAGATTACAGGACTTCAACCATATAGAAAGAAGCTCTGCAAAACACTTTCTCTTGGTATGAAACAGCGCCTTGGGCTTGCCATTGCCCTGATTGGAGTACCGGAAGTATTGCTGCTGGATGAGCCCATCAATGGTTTAGACCCCAGCGGGATCATCGAAATGCGAAACATTCTTTTGAAATTAAACAGAGACAAAAACATCACCATCGTGGTTTCCAGCCATATTTTAAGCGAGCTGGAACAGATTGCCACCGTATACGGCTTTTTGAAAAACGGCGTGCTTCTGGAGCAGATTTCTGCAAAAGAACTTCATAAAAAGTGTGCGGATTATGTGGAGATCATGGTGTCGGAACCGGAACAGTATGTGGTATTGCTGGAAAGGGAAATGAATCACAGGGATTACCGGATCTTGCCGGATGGTCGGATCCATATCCTGAATGCAGGGAAGAATGCGGAGGATTACGGAGCTCTGGCCAGCAGCGCGGGAATCCGTATCCTGGAGCTGGCGAAAAAGCAGCAGTCCCTGGAAAGCTACTACATGAATCTGAAAAACGGAGGTGCCGAGAGATGTTAAATTATATGAGAAGTGAATGTTACCGAACCCTTAAAGGAAAGAATTTCTATTTCGCAACTGCAATCCTGTCAGGCCTGGTTCTGTTCCTGAACGTGGTCTTGACGATAGCATCACACAATATTCCAAATTTCCGGTATGGGAGCTTTCGGTTCTTTCTGAACATGTATACAGGGAGTATCTACTGTCTGGTGGTTCTGGGAGCGTGTATTGCAGGATGGCTTTTCTGGGATGACAGAAAAAACGGAGTTTTGAAGAATGTGGTATCCTATGGAATCAGCAGGGAAAAGATGTTCCTTGGAAAATGTATTGTTGCCTTTGGATTTACTTTTTTGATGCTGTGCATTGTTCTGGCAGTTTACGTGGGAAGCGCATATCTGCTCCGTCCGGATCCGGAATGGATTGCTTTACGAGAAATGCTGACCGGAACGGCGGCAGTTCTTCCTTCTGCAGCAGCTTCGCTTATTTTTGCAATCGTATTGGGAATCCTGTTTCAGAAGGACTTGACAGCAGTGATGATCTGGGCAGTTGTTTATTATGTGATTCCAATGGCATTGTTTTTTGTAGGATTAAAGGTTGAGTTTGTCAGAAAGATCGTAGAATGGATGCCATACGGATTTACACAGATGGATGCCATTGTGACCTATTCTGATTATTATTGCCTTTGGGATACCGCTGCCGGATTTTCCAGGTGCATCATCTCTGGTTTTGCAGGAATCGTAATCTTTCTGGCACTTGGTATCTGGAGGATCAGAAAGCAAGAATTTTAAGATAAAAAAGGAGGCGGAGCATGCTTTACATTATCATCATAATCTGTCTGGCAGGGGTGAGTCTGTATCTGGCATTTCGCCTTCTTGCTTTGTATAAAGCTATGGAAAAGGCGCAGAAGGAGCTTGAGGAAATTTCAGGGGAGCTATGTGAAAACAGGGTCGTAAAAGTGTCTGCGCCGGATAAAAGACTGGAAAAACTGCTGAAAGCAGTGAACGGGAATCTTATGGCGATCCGCCTGGAAAGACGCTCTTACATGCAAAATGAGAGAAAGCTGAAGGAGCAGATTGAGAACATCAGCCATGACCTGCGAACACCGCTCACGGCTATTCTGGGGTATCTGAAAATGATCGACACGAAGGAAATGGATGAGGAAAACAAGGAATTTCTGGAGATTGCCATAAAAAAATCCTACTCGCTCCAAAACCTGACTGCGCAGTTTTATGAGCTTTCCCGTGTGACCTCCAGCGACTTTAAGCTAAAGCTGGAATCGGTGGACGTGGGAAGGGTTTTAAAGGAAACTTGTCTGGAGCATTATACATTGCTGGAAAAAGAGGGACTTTCGGTAAGTCTTCCTGATTTCGGAAAGGAAACTACGGCAGTGGGAAATGCGGAAGCTTTCCGGCGCATTTTTTCCAATTTGATTCAGAATAGTATCCGTTATGCAAAAAGCGAGCTGATAATCAGTCTGAAGGAAAATATGCAGGAGAAAAAGCTTGTGGTTTCCTTTTCCAATGATATCTCTCCGGAACAGGAAATACAGGAACCGGACAGACTTTTTGAACGTTTCTATATGCAGGAGCAGTCCCGAAGCCATGCCGGCACAGGACTTGGCCTTACCATCAGCAAAACCCTGACTGAGCATATGCGCGGAACCATCCGCGCAGAGTATTCCGGCGGGGAAGAGAAGCGATTTCTTTCTGTCATTATGGAATTTCCACTTTAAATGAGTACAGAAACGTATTATAATCAGGAGAGAAAACACAAGAGGTGGCAGGATTGAAGGATTATATGGCCCCTATGGAGGGGATTACAAATCATATTTACCGCCGTGCGTATCACAGGTTTTATCATCCCATGGACAAGTATTTCACTCCGTTTATCTCAGCAAAGCCGAATAAGCGCCTTAGCTTTAAGGAAATCTGCGAGGTATCCGGGGAAACGAATGAGGGGCTTTGTGTAGTTCCTCAGATTCTGACCAACAACAGCGATGACTTTATCCAGACGGCTCTTCTGCTGAAAGAGGAGTTCGGACACAGAGAAGTAAATTTAAACCTTGGATGTCCTTCGGGAACCGTGACGGCAAAAGGAAAGGGAGCCGGTTTTTTAGGGGAGCCTGAGAAGCTGGATGCCTTTCTGGATGAGATTTATTCCAGACTGGATATGAAGATTTCCATCAAGACACGGATTGGTACCCACTATGAGGAGGATTGGGAATACCTCCTGAACATCTATGAAAAATATCCGGTCAGCGAGCTGATCATCCATCCCAGGATCCAAAAGGATATGTATAAAGGAAGGCCAAGACTTAAAGCATTTCAGAAGGCAGCCGAAAGGCTGTCCATTCCTGTTTGCTATAATGGAAATATCTTTTGCTCGCAGGATTATGAAAAACTGGTACTGCAGTTCCCGGATATGGAGCGGTTTATGTATGGAAGAGGATTAATCGCAAATCCCTGTCTGGTAAGTACGATCCGGAACAAGAAGCAGCCGGATAAAAGGACGCTTCGTGCCTTTTGTGACCAGATCTACGGGGATTATCAGGAGCTTCTTTCCGGGGAAAGAAATGTGCTTTTCCGCATGAAAGAGCTGTGGAACTACATGGCGCCAACTTTTACTAATTATGAAAAATATGCTAAGAAGATAAAAAAAGCCCAGCATCTGCGGGAATATGAGGCAGCAGTAGAAAGCCTTTTCTCACAGCAGGAACTGGATCCGGAAGCTGTACAGGGCGGAATATGAGTGGTGAAAAATTATGATGCTAGATATGGAAAAATTTGAGGAATTTATTGCGAATTATCCCATTTATGAATACAGACTGATCAGGACAGCGGACATTCATGGGGCGGAACGTGTCCGTACTATCTGCCGTGTGGAATGTGAGCGGTACGGAACCACCTGGGCATGCCCTCCGGCGGTGGGAAGCCTTGAGGAATGCGAAAAGAAGATAAAGAGCTATCCCGACGGCGTGTTTTTTTCCAGTGTTGCCGAGGTTTCAGACCTTCTGAATATGGAGGAAATGCTGTCCACCCGACATGCCCATGAACAGATCACAACAGAGATTGGAAAATTTCTGGAAGAGCAGGGATTTTCCATTTACATCCTTTCCACAGAGTCCTGTGATATCTGTGAGCGCTGTGCCTATCTGGACGGCAAACCATGCCGTCATCCGGAAAGAATGCACCCCTGTCTGGAAAGTCATGGAGTGGTAGCACATGAGCTTGTGGAGTCCGGGGAAATGGAATACAATTTGGGCGGAAATACAATTTTGTGGTTTTCTCTAATTCTGTTCCGCTGAGTCATAAAAAGTGTGCGCCTTGGCGCATAAAAAAATACCTCCCGCATAAATTAGTGATAAAGGCCGGGGGGATTTTTTTATGAAAAAAAGAAGAACCGGTAGGAAAAAAGCTTTGAAAAATGACAGACCCTCCGTCCGGGAAAATCTTGTAACAGCGTTGGAGGTTCCGGGAGATCTGGCTTACCAGGATACAATTGTTACCATCACCGGGCCCACCCAGGCTGTCATTGAAAACTACCGCTGTATCCTTTCCTATACCAGTGAAAAACTTGTGGTTCTCACAAAAAGAGGAAAGGTGACGCTCTGCGGAAAGCGCCTGGAAATTCCTTGCTATACGCCTGTTGAAATGCAGGTGCGCGGGCTTATTACCGGGATATTTCTGGAAAGACAGTGAGGTGGCATATGGAAAAATTCCTGAGATTTTTATCCGGATATGTTCACATTACCATAGAGGGAGAGCAGCTTGAACGTTTTTTAAATCTGTGCAGAGGAAGAGGGATTTCCATACGTCAGGTGAAATATGCAGGGGAGAACATGCTCACTGCCATCATATCGGTAGAAGATTTTTTTAAGCTGGGACCCATCAGGAGCAAAACCAGAGTACATATTCACATCCGGGAAAAGCATGGTCTGCCCTTCTTTTTTTTCCGAAATCAAAAAAGAAAAGCCTTTTTTGCCGGGGCCTTTGCCAGTATCTGCATTCTTGCAATCCTGTCCAGTCATATCTGGAATATCCATATACAGGGCAATGTGATCAATTCCACGCCGGAGATCCTTTCCTTTCTGGAAGGGGAGGGAATCACCCACGGGATATCCAAAAACAAGGTAAACTGTTCGGAGATAGCTGCTATGGTACGGAAAAAATACCCGGATATTACCTGGGTGTCGGCCAAAATGGAGGGAACCAGGCTGATCCTTACCGTACAGGAGGGTCAGACAAAGGAAGACATAAAAGAGACTGGGGAAGCCTGCAGTATAACTGCGGATATGGAAGGAGAAATCGTAAAGATGGTTACCAGAAGCGGGACTCCCCGGGTAAAGATAGGGGATGTTTGTCAACCTGGCGATATCCTGGTGCTGGGGCGTGTGGATATCACAAATGACAGCCAGGAAGTGGTGCGCCATGAGTATGTACATGCGGATGCTGATATTTATATCCGGCATGAGCTTGCCTACTATCAGGAGTTTCCGCTGTCATACCAAAAGGAAACGCCCACCGGAAAGGTGCAGACATCTTACTATCTGAAGGCGGGAGAATGGTACCTGGGAACAGGAGCAGAAGCCAGAAAAGGATACAAGACTGCAGTAGAGGAGATTCCCTGGCGCATTACGGAAAACTTTACCCTGCCATTTATTTGGGGTAAGGTCACACGGACACAGTATAAAACAGAAAAAGCAGTCTATTCGGAAGAAGAGGCTAAGGAGCTGGCTGTGAGGATGCTCTACAGGTATGAGGAAAAGCTGATGAAAACGGGGATAGAAATATCTGAGAACAAGGTAAAAATAGAAGTGAATGAAACATCATGCATCAGCCGGGGAAGTCTGACTGTGATCGAGAAAACGGGGAAAGAGACACCCGTAACGGTGGATGAGATTCCGGAGCCTGATTGACTGCCGCAAAGCAGATATAGAATCATTTTAAGATATCATTTGCTTAGCGGCAGCGAATGCGGCATAGGTGAAAACGTATTACCAGCGGGAATGCTTCACCCGCTTGTCCTTTTGTTCCCTGGCCTGCTCATCCTTCTCGAAGGCTTTTACAATATCCCTAACAATGCGGTTTCGCACTACATCCCGGTTATTCAGGGTAATGACGCTGACACCCTCAATGGGCTGCAGGATTTCTGCGCAATGCTGCAGGCCGGAGCTGGAATTTCTGGGCAGGTCGATCTGTGTGACATCACCTGTCAATATCATTTTGGAATCCTCGCCAAGTCTGGTAAGGGCCATTTTCAAGGTGGAAAGGGTGGCATTTTGGCTCTCATCCACAATGACGGCTGCATGGGAAAGGGTCCTGCCTCGCATGTAGGCAAGAGGCGCAATCTCTATAATGCCCCGCTCACGGTATTTATCAGCTCTGTCTTTTCCAAATACGTCATTGAGCGCATCGTATAAGGGTCTGAGATAAGGGTCCACCTTCTGGGCGAGATCACCCGGAAGAAAGCCCAGCCTTTCTTCGCCTGCTTCTATAGCAGGTCTGCTCATTATGATCTTTTCAATCTGGCTGTCCTTTAAAAGCTGTGCAGCGTAGGCAACAGCCATATACGTTTTTCCGGTACCAGCAGGTCCCATACAGATGGTAACAGTGCTTTCCTTCAAAGCATTTAAATACTTTCTTTGTCCGATGGTCTTGCAGCGTATCGGTCTGCCCTTATGGTCAAGGGTGATCTCATCCTTCATGGCATGGCGGATTTCCGTCAATTCTCCTGCACCAGCCTCGTCAATGAGCCTGTATACAGTATCTTCATTGATCTTCTGGCCGCTGCCGGCTAATTCCTGCATGGAATCTATCACATCCACAGCAGCGTTGATATTCATAAAGCTGTCACCGGAAATTTCGACTTTGTCTCCGCGGACATTTATCTGAACAGTCAGCTTATTTTCAATGATTTTCGAAAAGATATCCTGAACTCCGAAAACCTCCTGGATTTCTTCAATGGTATCAAATGGAACGGTTATGGATTGCAAAACAGTACCTCCTTATCATGTCGCAAAATCATCTTCTATTATATTTATTATTCGGCTTTTTTTCAAGCATTATATATGGAGATGGGAGAAAGGCGGTTACAGGGCTGCAGAAAAAATGTGCTATAAATAATAAAGTAAAAAATACACTTGCAAGCAGTCTTAAAATGATTTACTCTTATAGAGTAAGGAGGCTGAAAAATGGTATCAGTACAATATGAATGTGAGACGGATTTTGACCTGGGCCTGGACTGTGAGTCTCTTGCCAGAATGGTTGCGGAGAAGGTTCTGGAAATGGAAGCCTGCCCTTATGATGCACAGGTGAATCTGGTGTTGGTAGACAATGAGGAAATCAAGCGGGTAAATACGGAATTCAGAGGGATCGCGTCCGCAACGGATGTGCTTTCTTTTCCCATGATTCCGTTTGATACCCCGGCGGATTATTCGGCGGCAGAGGAGGACGAATCCTGCTTTGACCTGGATACGGATGAGCTGCTCCTTGGAGATATTATGATTTCTGCACCTCGTGCTGCTGCACAGGCGGAGGAATACGGGCACAGCGTGAAACGTGAGTTCTGTTTCCTTGTTGCGCACAGTATGCTTCACCTTCTGGGCTATGATCACATGGTTCCGGAGGAAGCAGAAGTAATGGAGGCAAAGCAGTCGGCTGCACTTGCGGAGCTTGGAATCAACAGGTAGGACAGCAGCGGCAGGTCGGGTATTCAATGAAAAATAACATACATCATAGAACAAACATGAGAAGGAGTACAAAAATGAAGAAAAAAATGTTGAAGTTTCTTACCGGAATTCTTGTTTCCTGCGCATTGGCAGGTTCAGCAGTGGCAGTCCATGCGGAGGGAGACCTGGTCGACATGGTGGCAAATGACGGCACAGGCACAGAAGGAAATATGGTAAAAAGCTATCTGACAGGCGAAAATGTACCGGAGAGCATCGGTCGGAGACGTCCGATCGCTTTTATGATGGGAAATGATATTAACGGAGCTCCTCAGAGCGGAATCGGAAATGCAGGGGTGGTCTATGAGGCTCCGGTGGAAGGCGGCATTACCCGTCTTATGAGTATTATCGAGGATTACGATTCTCTTGAAAAAATCGGTTCCATAAGAAGCTGCCGTGATTATTATCTCTACTATGCAAACGAATTTAATGCCATTTATTCTCATTATGGACAGGCAGCATACGCCCTTCCGTTTTTAGACCAGCATGTGATCGATAACCTGAACGGACTGAATCTTGGAAATACGTATTTCCGTACTTCGGACCGTCAGGCACCCCACAATGCCTATACAAACGCATCCTACCTGGCACAGGGCATTGCTTCTCTGGGCTACAGCCAGTCCTATAAACCGGAATACACAGGACATTATGTGTTTGCTGCGGACGGCACTGAGACAACACTGGATGCAGGAACAGCAGCCAATGTGGTGCATCTTGATAATTTTTCGGACAACCATCCCTGGTTTGAATATAATGCAGAGACAAAGAAATACAGCCGTTTCCAGTTTGGCGGTGCCCATGTGGACGAATTGACAGGTCAGCAGCTTACCTGCGACAATATTATCCTTCAGTATTCCGCCTACCAGCCATACGACCAGAACGGTTATCTGAATGTAGATACTATTTCCGGAGGTCAGGGCAAGTTCATCACCAGAGGTAAAGCTGTGGACATCCGCTGGGAAAAGGATGCCGTTTGGGGAGTGACTCATTACTATGATGCCAATGAGCAGGAAATTCAGTTAAATCCCGGAAAAACCTGGGTTGAGATCGTTCAGAATGATAAGATCGGTTCCGTAACTTACCAGTAACAGAAGCCGTATATTTCTAAGAATAACGCTGATACTAAGAGAAAAAGGAGCGATGGTCATGCGTAAATTTTTCTATGGTATCAGTGTTATTGTTTTTTTATGCCTTTTATCCCTGGGGTTTTACAGCTCCTATCTGCGGACAGACAGGCGAAATTCAGAATTCCCTTCCAGGCTGTCTGTGGAGGATATCACAGAGGGCGAGCTGGTAAATGCGTCAGGTGACAGCGATGATTATGGGCTTTTTTTCCTGAAGGATAAGGATGGGTTTGTATTGGTCTATGAAGGTGATCAGACTACCGTTTATGAGACGACTGGTATTGCGGTAAAATCCCTGCCGGAAAAGCTGTCACAAGAAATCAGACAGGGAAAATTCCTGAAAACCTATGAGGAGCTTTATAGTTTCCTGGAAAACTATTCAAGCTGAAAGTATGAAATTTTTCTGAAATTTAGTGCAGCGCCAAGAAAAAGCGTGGACGAGGGGCACAAAATGTTGTAAGATAGGGAAATGAAGTATAATGACAAACTGGAGTGGCTAAAATGATGAACTATCGGGAACAGTTGAAAGATAAAAAACGTGTTGTGATCAAAATCGGAAGTTCCTCCCTTGTGCATTCCCAGACCGGAAGACTGAACTTAGGCAAGCTGGAAGTGTTGGTGAGGGAGCTTGGCGATCTGCACAATCAGGGTAAGGATGTGGTTTTGGTATCCTCAGGAGCTATAGCAGTTGGTTCCGTGGCCCTGGGATTAAAGGAAAAACCAACCGACTTAAAGAAAAAGCAGGCATGTGCTTCTGTGGGACAGGCAAGGCTGATGATGATCTATCAGAAGCTTTTTTCAGAATATAATCAGATGGCAGGTCAGATCCTGATGACCAAAAACACTATGGTCAATAACGCCAACCGCAAAAATGCGGAGAATACCTTTAATGAACTGCTGGCTATGGGAGTCATTCCCATTGTAAATGAAAACGACTCCATTTCCACATATGAGATGCAGTCATTGGAGAAATTCGGCGACAACGATACTCTTTCTGCTGTGGTTGCAGCTTTGATCGGTGCAGATCTTTTGATCCTGATGTCTGATATCGACGGGCTCTATACGGATGACCCCAATACCAACCCGGATGCGGAATTTATCCGCACGGTTGACTGTCTGGACGAGAACCTTTTGAATATGGGAAAAGGCTCTACCGGAAGCAAGGTGGGCACAGGAGGAATGGCCACCAAGCTTACAGCCGCCAGGATTGCCACGGCTGCCGGAGTGGATATGGTCATTGCTAACGGGGCGGATTTTCATACGATCCACAAAATTGTCGAGGGAAATGATTGCGGAACCCTGTTCGTGGGACATAAGAAGGAACAGTTTTATCTGATCGATTACATAGAAAAGCTTTTATAAACTGCCATGTATGGGCAGCATTTACAGGAGGAAAACTTTTATGGAAGTCAGCAAAATTGACAGGATCAATGTTCTGGCACGAAAAGCAAAAAGCGAGGGTCTGACCGAGGCGGAAAAAAAGGAGCAGGCGGCGCTCAGAAAAGAATACATTGCAAGCGTAAGGATGAACCTGAGAACACAGCTTGACAATATTAATATCCAAGAGGAAGACGGAAGTATTACGAATCTGGGTGAAAAATATGGAAACAAAACAAGCCATTAGGAAACAGATTTTTGCTGCAAGGAAGACCTGTACGGATGAACAGGTAGAAAAATGGAGTAAAGAGATCACGGAAAAGGTGACAGCGCTCCCTGCTTTTAAAAGGGCGGAGAGGATACTGGCATATGCGGATTATAACCATGAGGTGATGACACGCTTTATCATTGAGGAGGCATGGAAAGCGGGTAAAGAGGTGGCTGTGCCAAAAGTAGAAGGTAAGGATATGGTATTTTACCTTTTGGAAGATTTTGACCAGCTTAAGCCAGGATATTTCGGGATTCCGGAGCCTGAAGGGGGAACTGCGGCTGACTGGGAGGAAGCCCTGATGATCATGCCGGGAGTGGCATTTGACAGGGAGAATCACAGGGTTGGCTATGGCGGCGGTTTTTACGATCGGTTTCTGGAAAAACATCCTCAGATCCAGAGGGTGGCAGTGGCATTTTCGTTTCAGATTGTACAGGAGGTGCCAGTGGAGCCTACGGATATTTTTCCGCAGATTATTGTGACGGAAACAGAAACCTTTTGCAGAAGGGAGGAAATATGATGAATGAGATGCTGGAAAGGCTGGGCGTACAGGCAAAGGAGGCTGAGATTGTCCTTCGAAATTTACATACGGACAAGAAGAATGAAGTCCTGAACGCAGTGGCAAAAAAACTGACGGAAACAGCGGATAAGCTTCTTGCAGCCAATGCTGTTGACGTGGAAAACGGCAGAAAGAACAACATGCCGGAAGGAATGATCGACCGTCTGATGCTCAGTGAAGCCAGAATTGAGGGAATGGCTGAGGGCCTTAGGCAGGTGGCTGAACTTGAGGATCCTATCGGCGAGATCACAGGTATGAAAAAGCGTCCCAATGGCTTGATGATAGGGCAGAAGAGAGTACCGCTGGGCGTGATCGGGATTATTTATGAAGCGCGTCCCAATGTAACGGCGGATGCTTTCGGACTCTGTTTTAAAACAGGAAATGCCGTGATCTTAAAAGGCGGCAGCGATGCCATTCATTCCAACACTGCCATTGTGGAATGTATCAGGGAAGCGCTGAAGGAAAATGGGGTGACAGAGGATGCTGTCCAGCTTATCACCGATACTTCCAGGGAGACGGCAGCAGAGTTCATGAAGCTGAACCGGTATGTGGATGTGCTGATCCCCCGCGGAGGCAAAGGGCTGATCAGTGCGGTAGTAAACCAGAGTACTATTCCGGTCATTGAGACTGGTACGGGTAACTGCCATATTTACGTGGATGAGACAGCAGACCTTCAGAATGCTGCAGATATTGTGATGAATGCAAAGACGCAGCGGGTGAGCGTGTGTAATGCCTGTGAATCCCTGCTGGTTCATGAGAAGGTAAAGGATGAATTTCTTCCTGTCCTGGCTGAGCGGCTGCGCACAAAAAATGTTGAGATGCGTGCTGACGAGGCAGCGAAAAAGCTGATCCCGGATGCTGTACCTGCTGCCGAGGAAGACTGGGGAACAGAGTATCTGGATTATATCCTTTCCATTAAGGTGGTAAAATCCGTGGAGGAAGCCATTGCTCATATTAACCGGTATAACACCGGACATTCCGAGGCCATACTTACAAACGATTATGCTCATGCACAGAAATTCCTGGATGAGGTGGATGCGGCAGCAGTCTATGTAAATGCTTCCACCCGTTTTACAGATGGGTTTGAGTTCGGATTCGGAGCAGAGATCGGCATCAGTACCCAAAAGCTTCATGCAAGGGGCCCCATGGGACTGCAGGCGCTGACTTCCACCAAATATATTATATACGGAAATGGACAAGTTCGTTCCTGATTTGATTTTTTAATACAGTTGTGCTATACTTATGAACAATGTTAATACTTTATGACGGGACTCATTGCGAGGAGGACTATAAATGAAAAAAAAGCAACTTTTAGCGTTATTAATGGCGGGAACCTTATCTATAGGGATGCCCGCTGCCGCATATGCAGAGGCCACAGCAGACGGAGCTGCAGTTGTGCAGGATGTGAACCAGGAAGGAGAGGCTCCTCAGGCTGAGGAAGCTGCGCCAGCCGAAGTAACCCCTGCAGAAGTTCCAGCCGAGGCTCCGGTTGAGGAGCCACAGCAGGAAGCCCCTGCAGAGACACCTACAGAAGCGCCTGTTGAGGATCCTGCAGCAGAGCAGCCAGTGGACACAGTACCAACTACTGATCCGGTACAGCCGATCCCAACAGAGCAGCCTGCTGCGGATACGGCAGATCTGTCAGACAGCTTTGGAGATGCTGAGGAGACAGAAAAGCAGGATGAAGACAAGGCGGATGATCCTGTTGCCAGCGCTTATACGATAAAGATCGTGGGTAAGGACGGTGTGCAGATCGGAGAGGATTATGCTTCTCTGGAGGCAGCGATCGCTGCTGCGCCGGAGGTTGAGGATCCCATAACTTCTGAGGTTACCCAGATTCTGGTAACAGGTATTGTTACATTGGATAAGACCATGGCAATCGGTGCGAAGAAGTCGATTTCTATTGCTGCAGGGGAGGCAGGCACAAGGATTGAGCGTGCCGCTGGCTTTGCCGGCGATATGTTTTCCGTAACAGACGGCGGAGCTTTCCAGTTTGGAAAAGGTGTGGCTGAGAGCGGAGATGTATATGATCTGACTGTTGACGGAGCAGCGTCAGCCGGTGATGGGACAAGCAGCACAGGATCTATTGTTTCCGTAGGTGCCGGAAGCTATTTCGGCATGTCGGATGGAATCACACTTACAGGCAGTATGACCGCATGTGCTGGTTCTGCAATTCGAAATGAAGGCGGAAGCCTTGGACTTTCCGGCGGAACCATTACCAATAACCAGTCAAGTCTTGAGGCAGAGGATGAAAATGGCGGTGGTGCCGTATACAGCACAGGCGAAGTGAGATTGGCCGGAAATATCAGAATCACCGGAAATTCTAATGATGGAAACAGCGAAACGGCTCCGGTGAATGTGGTATTAAATGGAGAAAATGCGAAGATTGTAGTGGTAGGAATCTTAGGAGAATCTGCTGATATAAGCGTTGCAGTTCATGATGCTGCTGCAGGCAGAACCATTTTAGGTACAGCGCCTGATGCAAATAACAGTTCCATGACAATTGAAGAAGTGAAAGCAAAGATAAGCATCAGCATTCCGGACGGTCTGAGTATCGGAGCCGATGGAACACTGGTATCAACTGTTACAGAAGCGCCTTTACCTTCCGGAACACCTACTGATACGCCTACTGGAACACCGACTGATACACCGACTCCTACACCAATTGAAGCTAAAATGGTTCTTACAGGAAAGAGCGCAACATGGGTGGAAACAGACCGCACTGCGGCAGTTGTAAAATTTTTGGGTGATAAGGACGGATACTATTATGTTACCTGGGGCAAGAGAGGTGCGGCTGCACCTGTATATGATGAATCGCTTGCAGTGAATCCGATGTATGCCAGACAGGAAGTTTCTGTGACAGTATCAGGACTTGCGGAAGACAGCAGCATTAATATTTATGTATTTGCAAAGGATACGAAAGGCGTCGCTGCTGAGGCACATAAGATTTTCCAGCTTCGCGATTCACAAAGACCTGCAAAAGAGCCAAGTGTAACCCCGAGCGTAACAACACGTGCACCATACACTCCAAAGGTATCTGAAAGCACTGTAAAAGGTCTCGAGGAGCCGCTGGCCTTCTATCCAGGCAAGACCTATTCCTTCTCTGTTATCGGAGCAGGTACTTCCAATACAGACCCTGTTAAGGGTGATGTGCAGTGGCGTCCTCTGTACTGGAGCAGCTATTCCAAGCCAACCAGCTCACAGAGACAGTCCATCGGTACCATTGGACATAAGTCCGGTATTTCGCGTGCAGCAACTTTTAACATGTACATCTTCTTCCAGAAGTATGTGTATGACGGAACACAGTGGCAGCCTACGGATGTAGTGGAATCTTATACATATAAGTTCCAGTCAAAGGCCATCACCTTTACTACCACACCGTCAGGAACCATTACGCCGACCATTACAAGTTCGGGCGGCTATGGCGGCGGAACCGGAGGCGGCGGTTACGGAAATGATGACGGTGATGGCGATTACAGCGATCCTGAAAACAGGACGGATGACGGCACAGATACAGGTGCAACCAGTACATCCTCCAATGCGGATACAGCGGATAATTCTCCGATCGCAACCATGATGATGCTGGCAAGCCTGTCCCTTCTGACAGGAGGCTACGTACTTGTGAGAAGACGTAAAAAAGCATAAATAGAGTTTTTAGAAAGAGACAGGTCTTTGGGCCTGTCTCTTTTCATATAATTACCCTGTGAGACAATAAGCTTATGAGAGCAGATAGGTAACATAATCGGAAAACAGGGGGAATTAGAAGTGACAAAAACAGATATATTTACCTACGAAAAAATCTACTATACCTTGTGGGAAACGGCACAGAGGTACAGCAGCTTCTGCCAGTTCCGGGTGATCGGGAACAGCCATGATGAGCGTATGATCCCTATGCTGGAGATAGGGCTCGGATCGGAGACCGTTTTCTGTCTTTCTGGTGTAGATGGTACGGAAGTGTTTACTCCGGGATTTATGGCTGAGATGGCAGTGGAATACTGCAGAGCCTACGAGTGCGGCTGGGAGCTGGATGATTTTTATGATGTAAAAAGGCTGCTTGACCGTGTGCGGCTTTGCATGATTCCCCTTTTGAACCCGGATGGCTATGAAATCTGCAAAAAGGGCTTTGGTGCAGTCAGAAATCCCATCTACCGCCAGATGCTCAGAATGCAGAGCATTCCAAGCAAAGAATTTTCCTATAACGCAAGGGGTATGGATATCCGGCGGAATTTTCCGACTGTATTTTATACACGGCAGCGGATCGGGCAGGAACCTGCCAGTGAGAATGAGACAAAGGCGCTGATCCGCATTTTTCAGGAGTACAAAAGCTGCGGGCTTCTTTCCTTTAGCCAAAGCGGCAAAAAAATCGTATATTACCGAAGCAGCCAGGGATATTCCCACAATCACAAAACCTACCGTTTGGCAAGGCATTTGCAGAAACGAGCCGATTATCAGATTGAAAAATCTCAGCCAAAGGAAGTGGAGAAACACAAAAGGCAGGGTGCCATGGGAACGCCCGAGCAGTTTTACCTGCAGACGATCCGGCAGCCTGCCTTTCGGATTGAATCGCCGGAGCTTTTCGGTGAGCAGGAAGATCTGGAGCCTGAACTGAAAAGCGCATATGAGGAGCTGCATCTGCTGCCCCTGGAATATATTTTTTCGCTGATAGAGTAATCAATAGAAGTGTTATTTCCTGGCTCCCTTGACGGACAGATAAAACAGGCAAAGACCCAGTAAAAATACAGGAATGAGAATTCCTACGCCTTTGTTTGCGTTGCCTGTGATCTGTGATACCATGCCTACTAATGTGGTACCAAGGAAGGAAGCGCCTTTGCCGCAAATGTCCATAATGCCGAAATATTCACCGGATTTTTCTGCCGGAATGAGTTTCGCAAAATGAGAACGGGACAAAGCCTGGATACCGCCCTGGAACATTCCTACAAACACTGCCAGGATCCAGAAATGAAGCTGGGTACTCATGAAAAGAGCAAACACTGCAATGCCGAAATATGCCAGGATACATACCATGATCAGCCGTTCTGTGGGGTATTTGGAAGAGAGAACCCCAAATATAATGGAGAACGGAAAGGCTACGATCTGGGTAGCAAGGAGGGCGAGCAGAAGGCCAGTAGTGTCCAGGCCAAGAGCTGTTCCGTATGCAGTTGCCATATCGATAATGGTATAAACACCGTCAATATAAAAGAAGTAAGCAATGAGAAACAAAAGAACTTTTTTGTCGTTTTTCATCCCCTTCAGGGTGTGACCAAGACGTCCGAAGCTCTTTTTCATAAATCCGCTTTCTAAATCCACATAATGAACCTGTTTGTAGCTTTTGATAAGAGGAAGCGTAACCCCTACCCACCATGCGGCAACGATGATAAAGGATATCATCATAGCTGTTTTCATGGAAATTCCAAGACCGTCAGCACCCAAAACGATTCCGAGACAGAATACGAAAGGAATACAGCTTCCAATATATCCCCATGCGTATCCCTGGGAGGAAACCTTATCCAGTCTGTCGGGAGTGGTGATGTCGTTTATCATGGAGTCGTAAAATACAAGACTGGAAGAATAGCCAATCTTGGCAATGATAAAGATTACAAGAAATACGATCCAGGAGGAGGCTGCGCCTAAGAGCAGACATCCCAGAGAACCTACTGCCAGAGAGACCATAAATATGGGCTTTTTAAAGTTTCTGGTATCGGCAAGAGTTCCAAATACAGGACCGATAAAGGCAACGATAAGGGTCACAATGGATGCGGCATATCCCCAGTAAGCCAGATAATCTGCGGAGGAGAGTCCTGCGCTTTCCGAGAGGTAATTAAAATAAATAGGAATAATGGTTGCCACCAGAAGTACGAATGCGGAATTACCCACATCGTATAGGATCCATGCCTTTTCAAGCTTTGTAAATTTCGTTTTCATACTTTTCCTTTCCCGAGTCCCCTCGAGGTATACAGCAGTTGGCTGTTTGGATTTGCAGCAGGTTTACAGGTTTTTCTTTTTGTATATAAAGCGCATGGCGATAAAGGTGCAGACCGCCAGGTATGCGAGGAGAATGATAAATCCTCTGTAGTCCACAGGCTCTCCGGCAGAAATCGCGCGGATCATGCCGCTGGAGGGCGAGAGGGGCAGGAGGGATACAATGGTTTTTAAAATACCGGGCATTTTATCCGTGGAAAAAAAGGTATTGCACATATACGCCATGGGCATGATGAAATAGTTCGAAAATCTGGGCACATCCGCATGGTTTTTTGCCAAAAAGGATACCACAACTCCGATGGCGGAAAAAACGGCTCCGTTTAAAAACATGATGAGAAAGGACAAGCCGTTGAAGATCAGTCCTGTTCCCAGAGGCATGGTGAGCAGCAGTATCACACAGCCTGCATACAGTCCGCGGAGACTTCCGGCAACGATCTGTCCCACAATAAACTGCCATAAGGGGGTTGGCGAGATCATTACCTGGTCAAAGGCTTTTTCGTAAAGGCGCTGAACATTCAGGCTCTGTGCAATGGCATTAAAGCTTCCGTTCATGGTGGTAAGAGCCACTACACCGGGAATCAGAAAGTTCAGGTACGGTTCTCCGTGTGATGTGGTCTGGATGCCAAAGCCGAACACGATCAGATACATTAAGGGTGCAACCATTGCAGCAAGGGTGATCTTATAAAAATCTCTTCGGAATTCCACCCATTTTTCCCATATAATTGTTATTATTCCCATGTCAAATCTCCAATCAGTCATTTTTCAGTATTTTTCAGGCAAGATGGTTTCCGGCAAACTCAATAAACACATCCTCAAGAGTCGTGTCACGGAGGGCCGATTTTTCCTGGATACCGCTGAGAAAGGCAATTGCTTCGCTGCGGTCATGGAAGTAATGGCTCCTGACTCCTTCCGAATGAAAAATATCAACAGCATATGCACCCAGCTTATCAATGAGATTTGCCGGAGAATCTATATCCTTTAATTTGCCGCGGTTCATCAGGGCAACCCTGTGACAGAGTGACTGTGCTTCCTCTATATAATGTGTGGTGAGCAGTATGGTAAGACCGCGTTCATTAAGCTGATGCAGAAGGTTCCACATCTGGCGGCGGGAAATAGCGTCCATACCGGCTGTAGGCTCATCCAGAAGTAGGATCTCCGGGTCAGTGAGAAGGGCACGGCAGACCATCAGCTTTCGTTTCATTCCTCCGGACAGCTTGCGGACACTTCTTTTCCGGTAATCGATAAGTCCGCAGAATTCCAGAAGCTCCTCTGATTTTTGCCGGATCTCCTTTCGGGACATATAATAAAGCCGTCCCTGATATTCCATGATCTCGTCCATATTCATATCCTGGCGCATAGAATATTCCTGAGTGATCACACTTAATTTGCGCTTCAGATCAGAGCGCTTTCTGCAAAGAACTTCCCCATCGATCAGGATCTCACCCGCTGTAGGCAGGAGAAGCGTGGACAAAAGGCTGATGGTGGTTGTTTTACCAGCGCCATTTGGCCCCAGCAGACCGAAAAACTCGCCAGTCTGGATGGTCAGGTCCAGAGAGTCCACAGCAGTAAAATCATCAAACTTTTTTGTAAGGTTTTTTATTTCAATCATATTTGAAAATGTCTCCTCGTAAATTCACTAAGTGTCCCTATTATATTACAAAGTTTCCTTAATTTCAATTCTTGACAGTAGTAATGATTTACATAGGAGCCGGAATATGCTAAAATGTACCGATGAAAAACGAATTAAAAAGGTGAGAACATGAAAAAACGATTTTTTCGCGGTACCGTAGCAGGGCTGGCGGCTGTCTGTATTTTCTGGCTGCCTGCAAATTGCTTTGCAGAGGAGCTGACAAAATACGGAATGCTGCCCATATATGGTATGGACATTGAAGATGGGGTTTATCCTGTACGGGTTCTTTACGGGGATGAAGCTGCTCAGGAGATCCAGGCGGAGCTGACTGTGAGAGACGGAGAAATGGAAGCAGAGGTTACATTTTCAGGAACAGATTTCGTCAGGGTATTCTGCGGCAGTGCAGAGGAAGCTTGGGATGCGGATATGTCCGAATACCTGGAGCCGGAGACAGGAGAGAACCAAAGCCAGATCTGTACGCTTCCGGTCCAGGCTCTTGACAAAGAATTATCTTATGCGGCGTTCCTTGACAGTGCTAATGACTGGGCAGACATTCCACTGGTTTTTGACGCATCCTCTCTTCCCGCTGAGGCGTTGAAGCTTTCTCTGCCGGATTATGATAAGATTGAGGCAGCGCTTACAGCCTACGAGGAAAATGAAGACGAAAATGAAGCAAAAGCAGAAGCTCAAAAGCCCTTTGATCCTGTATCTGTGGATATGGAGGACGGAGAGTATTCGATCCAGGTGGATCTGTTTGGAGGAAGCGGCAAAGCATATGTCAGCTCTCCTGCACTCCTTACAGTCCGGGCGGGAAAGGCGTACGCACGGTTGGAATGGAGCAGCGAGAATTATGATTATATGATCGTAGGCGGAGAGAAATATCTGCCTGTCAACGAAGAGGGAAATTCAGTTTTTGAGATTCCGATTGCCTTGATGGACAGTGATATGTATGTCATTGCGGATACTACGGCAATGGGGGCGCCCCATGAAGTGAATTATGTGCTGGTTTTTTATTCGGACACCATTGGGCCTAAATCCCAGATGCCTCAGGAGGCAGCAAAACGTGTGCTGGTCATCGCACTGATCATTATTGTCGGAGGGGGAATCTTGTCACATTATTGCAAGAAGCGGTATTGACAAAATATTAATTATGACTTAAAATTTATAAATAAAGAATAAAAGGGCACCTTTAGAGTGTCTTGCATGACAAAGAGGTCAAACAATTGGTTTGGCCCCTTTTTGTCAAGCTATAAATACGGCACAGGCGGATGTGCAGCGGAGGAAAACATGAAGGAACCGGTTATCGAAATGCGGAACATTACCAAGCGTTTTGGTGATGTGACAGCCAATGAAGACGTAAACCTTTCTCTTTATCCCGGAGAGATTCACGCTTTGCTTGGTGAGAACGGTGCAGGGAAAAGCACCCTGATGAATGTACTCACCGGAATCTATAAGCCCAACTCCGGAGAAATTTATTATCACGGAAAAAAAGTATCTATCAAATCCCCAAAACAAGCAGTAGATATGGGCATCGGTATGGTGCATCAGCATTTCCGGCTGATTCCTACCTTATCCGTTGCGGAAAATGTTTTTCTATATATGCCGAACTGTAAGGCGATCCTTCGCCAGAAGGAGATGGAGGAGGCTATTGCAGCCTGTTCCCGGGATTTCCATCTGGATGTGGACGCATCTGCGAAGGTTTGGCAGCTTTCGGTGGGCGAGCAGCAGAGAGTGGAGATCATTAAGCTTCTTTACCGCGGCGCTGACATTCTGATTCTGGATGAGCCTTCGGCAGTGCTGACATCACAGGAGGCAGGAGAAATGTTTAAGGTGCTCCGCAGGATGGCGGACAGCGGCAAATGTGTGATCATCATTTCCCACAAAATGAATGAGGTTATGCAGAATGCAGACAGGATCACCGTGTTAAAAGGCGGCCGGGTGGAGGACACCATGGAAGCAAAGGATGCTACGGTTGACCGTCTTACAAAGGCCGTTGTGGGAGATAGGGAATTTGTACCACAGATAAAAGAACGAAGCCGGGACTCACGGGGAACCGTGCTTAAGGTGGAACAGCTTTCTGTAAAGAATGATAAAGGGCTGACTGCCGTAAACGGCGTATCCTTTACCATCGGTGCAGGAGAGATCTTGGGAATCGCCGGTGTAGCGGGAAATGGGCAGAAAGAGCTTACGGAGGCCATTGCAGGGCTTCGAAAGGTGGAACAGGGAAAAGTCACGGTAAAGGGCGAGGAACTGACACACTTAAGCATCCGGAAGCATATTGATAAAGGCGTGTCGTTTATTCCTGAGGATCGCCTTTCCATGGGCCTTGTACCGGGACTGGATCTTACGGAAAATGTTGTTCTGAAGCATTACGGCTGGAAAAAATTCAGCCGTAAGGGAATTCTCCGGAAAAAGTCCATGAATGAGACTACGGAAGATTACATAAAGAAATATGACATTAAGACAGCTGGAATCCATTCCACAGTGGGACTGATGTCAGGCGGAAACCAGCAGAAGCTTCTGATCGCAAGAGAGGTAAACGGAAATCCTTCTCTCCTTGTTGCATCTTATCCGGTGCGCGGGCTTGATATCGGCGCAACGGAGGCAATCCACAGAATACTTCTGGAGGAAAGCAAAAAAGGTACCGCAATCCTGCTTGTTTCAGAGGAGCTGGATGAGATTTTCCAGATGGCGGACAGGATCGGCGTAATGTGTGACGGAAACATGATGGCTGTCCTTGACCGTGAGGATGCGGACTATGATACCATTGGAAGATTAATGTCAGGAGAAACATTATGAAAAAATTTCGATTAGAGAGAAAAGCAGGCAGCTCCGGTATTTCCGTCCTTTTGAACTCTGTTTTGTTCGTTTTGCTGGCGCTGGTGTTCTGTGCGTTTATTATTGCCGGAGTGGGCTTCAACCCACTGGAAGTATATGGGAAAATGTTCAGCAAAGCATTTTTGTCCGCAAGAGGTGTGCGTAAAGCCATTGAATCCGGGCTTCCTCTTATGCTTTGCGGACTTGGAGTATCTATTACCTTCCGTATGAATCTGAATAATATCGGAGCGGAGGGGCAATATGCGGTAGGAGCGATTTTCGGCGGCGTTTTTTCACTGTATGGTCCTAAAATCGAAGGGGTACCGGGAATTCTGATCCTGGCAGTCTGCTGTTTTATAGGAGGCGCAGTTTGGGCGCTTCTCTGTGCAGCTCCAAAGGCGTTCTGGGGTGTTGACGAGAGTATCACCACCCTGATGCTGAACTATGTGGCGCTGATCTTATTAAGCTATCTCTGCCTGGGACCCTGGAAGGCAAAGGGTCAGAATGTAGGGCAGACGGAGAAGATAGCGGAGGGACTTCAGATTCCGGAGATTGCGGGGCTTAAAGTGAGCATGGCATTTCCGTTTGTACTTATCGTGGCGCTGCTTATGTATTTCTTTTACAAATACACCACCAGCGGATATCAGATCAACGTGATCGGCAAAAGCCTGACTGCAGCCAGATATGCGGGTATGAACATCGAGAAAAACATTCTTCTTGTACTGGGACTGAGCGGCGGACTTGCAGGTCTTGCCGGGTTCGTGCAGTACGCAGGAATTACCGGAAGAATCCAGGAAAACATGCCCAATAATGCAGGTTATACGGCCATTGTTATTGCTTATCTGAGCCGTTTTAATCCCCTGGCTGTGATCCTTGTTTCGTTCCTGTTTGCCGGGCTGCAGAACAGCAGTGCAACGGTGCAGGTAATGGGCGTTCCGGCGCAGATTGCCACGATGATGCAGGGTGCGATCATGATCATTGTGATCGCAGGAGACTTTTTCCTGCGGTATAAGATCGTTCCGGCTAAAAAAGGAGGTAAGTCAAAATGAATTTAGTGATATCTCTTTTGTCGGGAGCTATTGTATATGCAGTTTCCGTTATGTATGCCGGTATCGGGGAAACCTTTTCCGAACGTGCCGGAATTATGAATCTCGGTGTGGAGGGCATTATGCTTATGGGTGCTGTTTCCGGTTATATTGCAGCGGTAAAAACCCATAATCTTCCTTTTTCCTTTCTTGTGGTGCTGTTGACTGGTGCGCTGTTTGGACTGATCTTTGCGTTTTTGACCGTAACTCTTCAGGCCGACCAGACAGTGTGCGGTATGGCGATGCTGACATTTGGGACAGGTCTTTCCGGATTCCTTGGAAAAGATGTGGCAGGTGTGGCAGCCAACCTGAAATTTGAAAATATTACCCTTCCGCTGTTGGGAAATATTCCTGTCATTGGACCGATTTTTTTCAGACAGAATCTTTTGGTGTATGCAATGTACTTTATTGTGCCCCTTTCAGTGTTTTATATTTATAAAACAAAGCAGGGACTTTACCTTAGAGCCTTGGGAGAAAATCCTGCTGCGCTTGATTCGGCAGGAATGAACGTGTTTGCCATGCGTTATGCCTATGTCATGCTGGGCTGCGCTATGATCGCTGTCAGCGGTGCCTGCGTTTCACTTGCAAATACCAATTTCTGGAGCAGCGGCATGACTGCCGGAAAAGGTTGGATCGCCTTTGCGCTTGTTGCCTTTTCCTCCTGGAATCCGCTGAAACTGACAATGGGCGCTTTACTGTTTGGATTTATCAGTTGCCTGGGCAGTAACCTGCAGATATATCTTCCGGGAGTTCCCACGGAGATTTACAGTGCCCTTCCATATATTGCAACGATCGTGGCATTTATTCTTGCAACCGGCAGCTTTCGGAAGACTCACACTGCACAGCCGGCGGCTCTTGGCAAACCATATGATAGAGAAAGCAGATAGAAGGTGCAGCTTTGTTACTGCTCACAGCTTACGTGCATATCCGGTCTGAGAACCGGCTGCAGCCCGCAGCAGGCGGGTGATAAATTATTATAAAAAGGAGACGAAAGACCATGAAGAAGAGAAACATCGGCCTTGTATTGGCCGCAGCAGCTATGACGACCCTTTGTGTTGGCGGTGTTAATGTCAATGCAGAAGCAAAAGATGTCAGTGAGCTGGTAATCGGTGAACTGCATTACTCTGTTGTTGAGGACGGCGGCTGGGCGCAGGCTTCACACGAAGGCGTATTAAAAGCCTGTGAGGATCTGGGAATTGATACATCCTCAAACCTTCTGACAATGGAAGAGATTTCTGAGGAGGATCCAGCTTTAATTGAATCCGCAGTAGAAGAGCTTGTTGACAGCGGTGCTGATATCATTATCGGCTGCTCCACAGGTTATGCGGCAACACTTGCTGAGCTTCAGGAAGAGTTCCCTGAAGTGGTTTTCGTGCAGTATAACAATGATGTTTACGAGAACATTATCGAATACCAGATCAGAAGCTATGAAGGTATGTTCCAGGCAGGTTATCTCTGTGCGCTGATGAATGAAGGCTCCGATGAGCTTGGTTTCGAAGCCAGCATGGACGATGCTTCTGTCCGCACTGCAATCAACTCTTTTGCACTGGGCGCAAAATATGCAAACCCCAATGCAACAGTACAGGTTGTCTGGGCAGATAGCTGGTATGACCTTGACATTGAAAGCAACAATGCAAAGACTCTGATCGACAGCGGTATCAAATACATGGGTATGGAGGCTTCCTCTCCGGCAGTTCCTCAGACCTGTGAAGAAAACGGCGCATTCTGTGTAGGTTATAACATTGACATGGAAGCTTCTGCTCCGGGAGCAGTTATGACTTCCTTTACCTGGAACTGGGCACCGATCTTCGAAGATATCTTCCAGAAAGTTGCTGACGGCACCATCGACATTTCTGCAGACTACTATGAAGGCGGCGAGTGTGCGAAGCTTGCAGATTTCAATGCAGATTTAGTTCCGGAGGACATCCAGGCACAGGTTGAAGAGGTTAAGGAAAAGATCGCAAGCGGCGAAATCGTAATTTACGGCGGTGAATTAAAGGATGCAGACGGAAATGTTCTGGTAGCAGATGGCGAGACTATGAGTGATGAGGACATTCTTGCTCAGGACTTCTTTGTTGAAAACGTAAAAGGCGGAAAATAAGTATGGATTACAAAAAGTTTATCGAGCTGTACCAGAGAGGCCAGACTGGGGAAAAGGTCTTAAAGGATGACTGGGATATGGACTATGTCATTGAAACGGTCATGGATCTGAATGATGAGTATGGCTTTTCCTGGGATAAACAGGTGATCATCCCGCAGGATGAAAAGCTGTTTCAGGATATGTTTGAAGCTTCCAAAAAGCTGATCCTGGAAATCGGTATGTACAATCTGACCACCCAGAGAGTGATCTCTTTTACAGAAGAGGAGATTGAAGAGGGAATCAGGAATATGAAACCCTCCCTTGTAATGGGTGAGGGAAAAGACGCAGTTACTCTTGTAGCCAGAAAAATCGAAGATGAGAGAGCGCCGATCATCTGGGCCGGTAATCCGGGCTGCCCCACACCTGAGAGATTGTATTATCCCATTATTGAGAGCGTAGCGAAGGAACCGCTGATCGACCTTCTCACCTGCGGTTCTCTGGTTGATGTTGATGGCTATCCGGTTAGAAACGGAGATGTGACAGAGGTTTTTGCAGTGAGAAGAGAGCTTCAGTATCTTCACAAGGCATTGAAGTCCGTGGGACGTGAAGGAATGGGGCTTCTGGCTGCAGAGAGCGCTGTAACGGAGATAGGCGATTTCGCTGCTTCTTATGACCGCGCGCTGCGTCCCTGCGATTCCCATCTTGTGGCTACCTTTAATGAGCTGATGATCGACAATGGAAATCTGCTCCGTGCAGCCAATTCTTTTGATTATGGCATGAGAAATGCTTCCCTTGCATGTACCATGGTAGGCGGCATGGGAGGAGATGCACCGGGGGCAACGATGGTTATGATCGCATCCATTCTGGCTGCGAATCTGATCTGCAATGCAGACTATCATCTGTGCCATCCGATCCATATTTCGGATGTTGCAACCACTGCAAGAGGCTGTCTGTGGCTGCAGGCTGTGCTTTGCCAGACTTTTGCGACACAGGCTCCTGCAATCATTGTATGCGATCTGTGGCCGGCAAGCGGCGCCATGACAAAGGAGCTTCTCTATGAGGTGGCGGCTAATGCTATCGTGGTAACGGTATGCGGCGGACATCTGGAAGGCATCGGAGCTGCAAACGGCAATGCGCCTAACGGAACCGGGCTGGAGATCCGTCTTATGGCTGAGGTCGGAAAGGCTGTTGCAAGACAGCATATGACCAGAAGCCAGGCAAATGAGATTGTCCTGAAGCTTTTGGATAAATATGAGTATGTCTTTCGTAAGGAAGGCGGAAATCCGGGCGTACCATTTGATGAGGCATATGATATGGAGACGATCACACCGCTTCCACAGTGGGAACAGATGTATGAAGAGGTGAAGGCAGAGCTGATTGGGATGGGATTGGAACTGTAATTTAAAAAATTCTATATAGTCAGGAATCGGAAAAGGTATGGCAGGAACTGTACCTTTTTCTGGCTTATAAGGCATAAAGCAAAAGAATCATAAACACTTTGACAGTTCAGCACAAATTCTGTACAATATACATTATTTATAGAATATGGAAAGGATTGATAATACTTGAGCCAGTCAACTGAAACACAGGTGCAGTTAAGCTATATGAATAAAATCACAGAGATGCTTCCGGATTTGTACCAGGGCAGGAAGCCTACCTTCCGAATCGAAAACGAAGGATGTCAGATGAATTCCCTGCAGACGGAATCCATAGCTGCCATTATGGAACAGATCGGTTATGAAAAGATCAGCAGTGAGGAAGCGGACGCTGTTATTTATAACACATGTACTGTGAGGGAAAACGCTAATCTGAAAATATACGGACATCTCGGACATCTTAAAAGCATTAAGAAGAAAAATCCGCATATGAAGATCATCCTTTTTGGCTGTATGATGCAGGAGCCGCATGTTGTGGAAACGATACAGAAAAAATACCCGTTTGTGAATCTTGTATTCGGTACCCACAACATTCACAAATTCCCTGAACTGTATTACAGGACTTTAACCTCCGACAGCCAGATTATTGATATCTGGAAGGAGTCGGATGAGATTATCGAGGGAATGCCTACTTCACGGAAATACCCGTTTAAGACAGGCGTAAACGTAATGTTTGGCTGCAATAATTTCTGCAGCTACTGCATCGTGCCGTATGTCCGCGGACGGGAAAAAAGCCGGGAGCCTCAGGCGATCATCAATGAGATCAAAGCTTTGGTGGAGGACGGCGTAACGGAAGTGATGCTGCTTGGGCAGAATGTAAACTCTTATGGAAAAACGCTGGCTGAGCCGGTATCTTTTGCACAGCTTCTTACCGAGGTTGAGAAAATTGAGGGGCTGAAACGAATCCGTTTTATGACTTCCCATCCAAAGGATTTATCGGATGAGCTGATCGAAGCTATGGCAAAAAGCAAAAAGGTCTGCCATCATCTGCACCTTCCCTTGCAGTCCGGCAGCAGCAGGATCCTGCAGAAAATGAATCGGAGATATGACAAGGAGAAGTACCTGGGTCTTGTGGAAAAAATTCGGACAGCCATTCCGGACATTTCCCTTACTACAGACATCATTGTCGGTTTCCCAGGCGAAACAGAGGAGGATTTTCAGGAAACCCTGGATGTTGTAAGAAAATCGGAGTATGACACTGCCTTTACCTTTATTTACTCGAAACGCACCGGAACACCTGCCGCCAGTATGCCTGATCAGATTCCGGAGGATGTGGTGAAGGAGCGTTTCAACCGTCTCCTTACGCTCGTGCAGGAAAACGGACGAAAAGCGTCATCACGCTTTACTGGGGACGTTAAGGAAATCCTTGTGGAAGAGGAGAGCAAGGAAAAAGGAATGCTTACCGGACGAACCGAACACAACCTGCTCGTACATTTTGAGGGAACACCTGATCTGATCGGACAGTATGTTCAGGTGAAGCTGGATACGTGTAAGGGATTTTATTATTTCGGGCATATTGTTTAAAATGATCACCTAAAAACACCGCTTAATCACCTGATTCGGATGATTGAGCGGTGTTCGCGTATAGAAGGATCTTATCGGATGACTAAAATAGACAAAACATATACAATTTATGGCTAAAAGCGAAGATTTAAATTGAAAATAGGTAGAATAAAGTAGCCCAAACATATATTTTTGATAAAATAATGTTGACAAAATAATATACATAATGTATAATTAAGGCATAAAGAAACTTTAGACATAATTACAGAACGGAATGATATAAAGTTTTCCATACCTGCCGCTCAAAAAAATTGGAGGTTAATGTTATGTCTGATACGGGAAAAAGGGTTTTGAAATATCAGAAAATCAAACAAGCGATCATGCAATGGATTGATGAGAGAGAGCAGGAAGAGATTGACAAATGTCTGCCAACAGAGAATGAGCTTTGTGAGATGTTTCATGGAAGCAGAATGACCATACGAAAAGCGGTTGATGAGCTTGTGGAAGAGGATGTGTTATACCGGATCCAGGGAAAGGGAACCTTTGTCAGAATGAAAAATATCATCCGGCAGCCGTTACAGCGTTTGACCAGCTTTTCTGAGGATATGAAGGAAAGAGGAATGTCTGCAGAATCCCAGGTTCTATTATGTGAAAAGGTTGCTGCTAACGGAGAGATTGCTGAAAAGCTGAATATTCAGGTGGGAGAGGATGTGATTTTACTTAGAAGGCTCAGGCTGGCAGATAAAGCGCCGATTGCCATTGAAAACACCTATCTGATTGCGGCAATGTGTGACGATTCTATTTACGATCTATCCAACGCTTCGTTGTATGAGTATATGCGGGAGCAACTGCATATTTGTCCTAAATGGGCAAAGCAGAGTATTGGGATCGGAAAGCTAAACAAATGGGAAGCCCAGCTTTTGGGAAATCCTGAGCTAACATTTGCACTGCTGACACACCGCCAGACCTTCGATGAAAATGACCGCCCTATAGAATATGTTGTTTCAAAGTATAATGGGGAACGGTACCAGTATCATACGGAACTGCATTTGTAGTATGTTTAACGGTTGATCAGGATATAAGTATATATCCTTCATTAAAATCATTAAGGAGGTAAAGGTATGAAGAGTAAACGAGTAAAAAAAGTGTTGGCATTGCTGCTGGCAGGGGCCCTGGCCTGCTCCGGAGCCATAACGGTATCGGCGGAAGAAGGCGGCGATCAAAAAACTTCTGTTATCCTGGCGACGTCAGGAGAGCCGTATCGTTTTTATGCGTTGTCTGACCAGGGCTGCGCAGGAGATGACAACCTGGTACTCAGCAATGTCTATGACTGTCTGACTTTCCTGGAGCCGGACGGAAGTATTTCGCCGGGCCTTGCGGAGAGCTGGGATCTTTCGGAGGACGGAATGTGCTATACCTTCCACCTACGTGAAGGCGTAAAATTCCATAATGGCGATGACTTTACAGCAGAGGATGTGAAATTTACTTTCGACAAAGGCGCAGCAGGTCCTTTGGGAAGTGCACTGTTTGTAAATTATGACAGTTGTGAGATCGTGGACGACTATACTATTGATATGTACCTTACCGCACCTTATGCTGCTTTCCTCTATGGAGTGGCTTCCCGTCTTGGCGGTATCTGCAGTAAAGCCTACTTTGATGAGGTGGGAGATGAAGGATATATGGAAGCTCCGGTTGGTACCGGGCCATATAAGTTTGTTTCCGCAAGCAAGGGCGAAAAGGTTGTGATGGAAGCAAATGACAATTATTGGAGAGGTGAGCCTGCGATCAAAGAAGTCACCATTCAGATCGTATCAGACGTGTCCACACAGGTGATCGGTCTGGAAAACGGAGACTATGATGCGATCCGAAATCCAGCCATTGAAACCTGTACAAGATTTGACAGCGTTGACAACATATCCTGGGACAGCACAGATTCAACAGGAAGAATTACCCTGTATCTGGCAGCATGGGGCGGAAGAAACGGAGAAGACAAGAATTTCCGTAAAGCAATTCAGAGCGCGATCAACAAAGAAGAGGTCAATATTGGCACAAACAGCGGATATGCAACCATCCTTGATATTGATATGTGTCCAATGTATGGCGGTTATCCTACTGAAGGAATCGTTAAGGTAGAGTATGATAAGGATGCGGCAATTGCGTATCTGGAAGAATCCTCTTACGACGGCGGCCCGTTTGAGATCCTCTGTAAGAGCGGAACCACCTTTGAGACCGCGGCAAAGATCATCCAGTCCCAGTTGATGGATATCGGTATTGATGCGCAGATCACTGCAGTTGATAACACTACATACTCAGAGTTGGAAGTAGGCGGAAATTTTGATGCTATCATCAGAGAGCAGTTAAGCTCCATGGTTGACGCTGACGGAGCCTCCTCATACTTTAACACAACAGAGGGCTTTGCATATACCATGAACTGTAAATACCCCACAGCAGAAGAGATTTATCCTCTGTTTGAGAAAGGGCGCGAGGTACAGGGCGAAGATCGTATTCCATATTATACGGAAGCGTGCAACATGATCACAGAAGAAGCTTATCTGGTACCGCTTTACAATGGAATTATTACAGTTGCCTTTAATTCGGAATTGCAAGGTGTTGAAGCACATTGTCTGGGAACATATAATTTCTACTATTGGCACTGGTAAAACAGTGGTCTGAGGGAGAAGGCGGCATACAAATGAATGCTGCCTTCTCTTTTTGGATTCGTAAGGAAAAGAAAGGGGAAAACATGAATCTGTTAAAGTATTCGCTGAAACGCCTGCTGATGCTGATACCTGTGATCATCGGCGTTACGTTTATATTGTATTTTGTCATGTCCCTGTCTCCAGGCAATCCGGCGCTTCAGATTTTGGGAGCCGACGCGTCACAGGAACAGCTTGCTGCCCAGGAAGCGCTTATGGGACTGGATAAACCGATCATCGTTCAATATGCCAATTATATGCTGGGAGTATTGCATATGGATTTTGGAACCTCCTGGGTAAACGGTAATGATGTTCTTACAGAGTTTGGGCAAAAACTGCCTATCACGCTGATCCTTGCCGTGCTGTCAACTTTATGGCCTATTGCTCTTGGCATTCCCATTGGGATCTATTCGGCTGTGAAGCAGTACAGTATATTTGATTATGGCAGTATGGTTGTTGCCATGCTTTTATTCTCACTTCCGGCTTTCTGGCTGGGCCTTATGTGCCAGATCTTATTTTGCCTTACCCTGAAATGGCTGCCATCGGCTGGGGTGGGAACGTGGAAGCATCTGATCCTTCCTTCTGTGATCCTGGGTGCAAGTACCCTGGCATCTATGATACGAATGAGCCGTACCAGTATGCTGGATGTGCTGAAGCAGGATTATATACGGACTGCACGCTCGAAAGGGGCTTCGGAACGTATTGTAATCTTGCGCCATGCTGTGCGAAACAGCCTGATCCCTGTGATCACGCAGATTGGGATCTGCTTTGCCGGCTGTATAGGAGGAGCTGTCGTGACAGAGACCGTGTTTGCCTTGCCGGGAGTGGGCGCTCTTTTGATCAATGCGGTAAAATCCCGGGACATTCCAATTGTTATGGGAACAGTGATCTTTATTGCGATAATTGTAGGTGTGATCAATCTGATCGTGGATCTGATCTGTGCAAAAGTTGATCCGCGGATCGACCTGGCTGCATAGGAGGGGTTGCAATGGGAAAGAAAAAAAGACAAAATAAAAAATCGTTGTCCGAGTGCAGCTCATGGCAGTTGATCGCATTCCGTTTCCGAAAAAACAAGCTTGCAATGGCAGGAGTATGTATTCTGGTCACTATGTCTCTTTTGATCTTGATGGCTCCTCTCTATATGCCATATGAAAAGGTTATCCGTCAGGATGTTCTGAATAAGCTTCAGGGACCCAGTGCGGCGCATATTTTCGGTACGGATGAGCTGGGGCGTGATATGCTGGCCAGGATCATTTACGGAGGCAGGATCTCCCTGTTTGCCGGCATTGCTACAATTGCGATCGCTTTTATCGGCGGATGTATTGTGGGCGGTGCTGCCGGATACTTCGGGGGTAAGGTGGATACGGTGCTGATGCGTATCGTGGATATGCTGATGGCGATTCCGTCTGTTCTTCTGGCAATGGCAATCGTGACGGCTCTTGGAAACGGAGTGTGGAATCTGATCATCGCTCTGGCGGTGAGCCAAATACCGAGATTTGCCAGAGTCGTGCGATCATCTGTTCTGACTTTGAGGAACCAGGAATACATAGAGGCAGCCAAATGCTACGGGATGAGTTCGCTGAAAATCATTGTAAAGCATATCCTTGCCAACGGCATTGGACCCATTGTAGTGTCCGCCACTCTGACTCTTGGCCAGACAATCCTCAGCATTTCATCCATGGGATTTCTTGGACTGGGCGTCGCGTCCCCTACACCTGAATGGGGTACGATCATTTCGGAGAATAAGCTGAATATCAGATATTATCCGTATCTTGGGCTTGTGCCTGGAATCTGTATCTGTGTTGTGGTAATGGCTGTTAATTTTATCGGTGACGGACTGAGGGATGCATTTGACCCGAAGACAAAGAATTAGGAGGTGTTTTGATGGAACAAATGAGCAGAAAAAATGAAAACGATAATCTGTTGGAAATCAAAAATCTCCATGTACAGTATAATACGGATGATGCCGTAGTCTATGCGGTAAATGGGCTGAATCTGAAGGTAAAGCCTGCGGAAAAGCTCGGCCTTGTAGGGGAAACAGGGGCAGGAAAAACCACGCTTGCATTATCTGTCCTGAGATTGCTGCCTGCAAAAATCGGTGAGATAACAGAGGGAACGATCCATTATGGCGGTGATGATCTGCTGGAGCAGAATGAAGCATATATGCTTGGGCTTAGGGGCAAACGTATTTCTATGATCTTTCAGGATCCCATGACAAGTCTGAATCCGATCGTTTCTGTGGGAAACCAGATATTGGAGGTATTGAACCTCCACTTTCCTCAGATGGCAAAGGAGGAAAAGAACAGAAAGGTTGATGAGATGCTGTCCATGGTTGGGATTCCGCCGTCCCGAAAAGGCGATTTTCCACACCAGTTTTCGGGAGGAATGAAGCAGCGTATCGTGATCGCTATGGCGCTGATCGCCGAGCCGGAGCTGCTGCTTGCGGATGAGCCTACTACGGCTCTCGATGTGACGATCCAGGCACAGATATTGAATATGATGAGCGAACTGAAAGACAAGCTGAATACAGCGGTGATTTTGATCACGCATGATCTGGGCGTGGTAAACGAGTTCTGCGACAGAGTGGCAGTTGTCTACTGCGGGCAGGTGATTGAGCAGGGAACGATCGAACAGGTATTTTCAAGGAAGAAAAATCATCCGTACACAGCAGGCTTGTTTAACTGTATACCCGATCTGGAAAGCACTCTGGAGCGGCTGATCCCCATTCCCGGACATATGGTGGATCCGACAAATCTGCCCGAAGGATGCTGTTTTGCAGAAAGATGCCAACACTGCATGGGGATCTGCAGAAAGGAAAAGCCTGAGGTGTTTGAGGAGAACGGCCATGAGATCATGTGTCATTTGTTTAAGGGAAAGGAGGGGAAGGTATGACGGCTCCGCTTATTGAAACAGTGAACCTGAAAAAATATTTTAAGACCTCCAAAGGTATGCTGCACGCAGTAGAAGATGTAAACCTGAAAATCTATCCGGGAAAGACCCTTGGGGTTGTAGGCGAGTCTGGCTGCGGTAAATCCACTCTTGGCAGGACCATATTGCGGCTTCATCAGGCCACCTCCGGCCAGGTTCTTTTTGAAGGCCAGGATATTTTGAAATATAAGCGCAGGGAAATGAAAAAAGTTCATAAAAATATGCAGATGATCTTCCAGGACCCTTACAGCTCCCTGGATCCCAGAATGTCCATTCATAATATTATTGCCGAACCAGTCCGTGAAATGTATGGAAGCTACGGAAATAAAAAGGAGCTGGAGGAAAAAGTGCATCATATAATGGAGCTGTGCGGCCTGCCGCGCCGTTATGCAAACAGTTACCCACATGAGCTGGATGGCGGGCGCCGTCAAAGAGTGGGACTGGCACGGGCAATGGTAGTAGAGCCAAGATTTATTGTATGCGATGAACCGGTGTCTGCTCTGGATGTTTCGATTCAGGCACAGATACTAAATCTTCTGATGGATCTGCAGGAACAGCGGGAGCTTGCCTACATGTTTATTACTCATGATCTATGTGTTGTAAAGCATATCAGTGATCATATTATGGTAATGTATATGGGGCAGGTGGTGGAATATGCGTCCAAAGAAGAATTGTTCCGAAGACAGTTTCATCCATATACAAAAGCCTTGCTTTCCGCAATTCCCACGACAGAGTTAAACAGGAGAAAACGGGAACGGCAGACTTTGACCGGGGAGGTAACATCTCCTGTAAATCCGCTGCCCGGATGCCGTTTCGCGCCGAGATGTCCTTATGCCACGGAAAAATGTAAGGCAGAATATCAGCTTCATGAAGCTGCACCGGGGCATTTTGTAGCTTGTAACTTATGTTGAGATCCTGACTCGCAGGTGAGATAAAGGAGGGTGTATGAAGCAGGTAGTTGATTTGAAAAAGCTCACAACAGAGCAGAGAAATCCCAAAAGTATGAATTTGGATTTGCAAAGCCCTTACGAAATTGTCAAGCTGATGAACGAAGAGGATTTTTGTGTGGTACAAGGCGTCCAGGCCGTTCTGCCTGAGATCGCAAAAGTAATTGGATGGACCACAGATGCTATTGCAAAAGGCGGGCGTCTGATTTATACTGGAGCAGGAACAAGCGGCCGGATCGGCCTTTTAGATGCAGTGGAATGCCCGCCTACCTTTGGGGTTTCTCCGGAGGTCGTAGTTGGGCTGATTGCAGGAGGGTCCGGCGCATTTATTAAGGCAGTGGAAGGCGCGGAGGACAGCTTTGAGCTGGGGCAAAAGGATCTGGAAGCCCTTTGTCTGGATCAGAAGGATGTTGTGATCGGGCTTGCGTCCAGTGGGAGAACACCTTATGTCATAGGAGGGCTGAAATATGCGTCCTCCATCGGATGCCATACCGTATCAATTTCCTGTAACCATGACAGTATGGCCGGACAATATGCCGATATTTCCATTGAAGCCGTATGCGGTCCGGAAGTATTGACTGGTTCCACCCGTCTGAAATCAGGCACAGCGCAAAAAATGATCCTCAATATGATCTCTACCGGAACCATGGTGGGTTTGGGAAAGGTTTATGAGAATTTGATGGTGGATGTGCAGCAGACGAATCTTAAATTGGTAACCAGAGCGGAAAACATTGTGATGTCGGCGGTGGATCAGGACAGAGAAACAGTAAAGGCAGCTCTGGAAATGTGCGGCGGTTCTGTGAAACAGGCGATCATTACACTGAAAACGGGCTGCAGTACAAAGGAGGCAAAAGAAGTTCTGGATATTACAGGCGGCAAGGTGCGGGCTGCTCTTGCACTTCAAAATTCAAAAAGCCAGAAAAGAGAAGCCTATCTTTTGGCGATTGATGGCGGCGGGACAAAAACTGCCGTACTTGTTTCTTCTCTGGAGGGAAAAATTCTGCACCGGATTCTGGGAGGCCCGCTGAACTGCAACGGTTCCACAAGAGGACATGTATCAGAAACACTAAAAGTAATTTTTGAAGAGCTGCGTGCTATGGGTTTTAATCCGGAGTTATGTACCGGGGTAGGACTTGGTGTGGCGGGGATCAGCAACATAGATAACAAAACCTTTTTGACCTCGGAATTCAGAAAGGCAGGCTTTATGTGCCAGCTTGGCTTTTGGGGAGATCAGGATACGGCCCTGGTGGCAAATTTCGGGCTTCAAAAGCCAGGTATCCTTTTGATTTCAGGGACAGGGAGCAATTGTGTAGGCCGAAACAAGGATGGGAATTTTGTCAGAGCCGGAGGCTTCGGCTCGCTGATCGATGATGCGGGAGGCGCTTACAGCATTGCTTGTGATGCCTTGAATGCAATATGCAGAGGGGAAGACGGCCGGGGACCTGAAACGGATCTGAAAAATCATATCCTGGATGTGCTGGGGCTTTCGGATATCCGGGAATTGATCCAGTATATTTATGATGGAAAGCGGACCAAGGAGGAAATTGCGGGGCTTTCTGTGACAGTGGCAAAGGCGGCTGAGGAAGGAGATGCCTGTGCAGTATCCATTATCAACCATGCTGCAGAGCAGTTGGCTCTTTTGGTAAATACGGTCAGGCTCAGATTAGAATGTCAGGCACAGGTGGCTTTTAGCGGAAGTGTCCTGCTAAATAATGAGATGCTGAGAAACAGGGTCGTTGAGCTGCTTGAGGAGAGAAACGCAGAATTTTCCTGGAAAAATGCTTCGGACGATGCGGCTCTAGGCGCTCTGTATCTGATCATGAACCAGTTAAAGCTGGATGTGGTAAAGGAAGTCTGAAGGAGTCATTTATAAATGGAAGGAGCAAACGATCATGCCGGCAAAGGATATGTCGCTGGAACAATTGAAGCAGTATAATGGGAGCAGTCCCTGCCCGGGAGATTTCTGGGATTTTTGGGTCAGGCAGAAAAAGCGGGCATGGGACTGTCCGCTGCGTTACAGATTGGAAAGGGCAGAAATCCCCTGCACAGAAAGGATTGAATTTTACGACCTTTGGGTGGAGGGGGTGAATGGGGACGATATCCATGCCAAGTATATCAGACCTGTGCGGGAAGATAAAATACCTGTGGCACTGCAGTTTCACGGGTATCCCGGTGCTGCAAGGGGATGGTTTGAGCTTAGCTCTCTTGCCGGAGCAGGTTATGCCGTGCTGGTGATGGAATGCACCGGGCAGGGCGGAAGCAGCTTCGACGAGGGAAAAAGAGCGGGAACCATGTCGTCTGATCATATTGTGATGGGGATCGACGGGCCTGTGGAGAATATGTATTACGTGGAAATGTTTTTAAACACCTGTCTGATGGTGCGGATTGCACTGGATTTGCCGGAGATCAATGCTGAGCGTATTTATGTCAATGGAGCCAGCCAGGGAGCGGCATTGGGGCTTGTCTGCACAGCGCTGAATCCGGCATATATCAAACGGTGTGCCGTGCTCTATCCTTTTTTATCCGATTATAAAAGGGCCTGGGAGATGGACAGGGATCTGATTGTATATGACGGACTTAGGTATTACGGACGTTATTTTGATCCTGCAGGAGTAAGGCGGGATGAGATGTTTATGAAGCTAGGATATATTGATGTGCAGAATTTTGTGGAAAGGATTACCTGCCCTGTATTGTTTGGAACGGGACTTTTGGATGATATTTGCCCGCCGTCCACGCAGTTTGCCGTATATCACAAGATCAGGGCACCGAAGCGGCACTTGATATTTCCGGAATACTCCCATGAGGAAATCGGTTATTTCGATGATATGATAATTGAATTTCTGGGAAAGGAGGATGATGGGTCATGCCTGGAACAGATATGAGCCTGGAAAAGCTGATAGCATATCAGGGAACAACACAGGAGCCGGATGATTTCTGGGAGTTCTGGGAAAGAGCCTGGAAGCAGGTACAGCCGCTGGGGGACACGCTGGTGCTGGAAAGGCGTAAAAGCAGTCAAAGGGAAATGGAATTTTGGAATGTGACTATTCGTGGGCTGGACGGCCTGGAATTAAAAGGAAAATTCATCCATCCTGTAAACATTTCCCATACGCCGCTTGTAGTCCAGTTCCACGATTTTCCCGGAGGATCAAGAAGCTGGATGCACCTGTCAAGGTATGCGGCGATCGGATACAGTGTGTTGGCAATGGACTGCAGAGGCCAGGGCGGACTGTCAAACAGTCCTTATGTGCAAAAAGGGATCACGGCATATGGACCTCTGTTTCACGGACTTAGCGGAAAACCGGAAGAAATGTACCTGTACAAGCTTTACACAGATGCTCTTACCGCAGTCTCAGCAGCGAAAAAACTTCCGGGCATTGATCCGGAGCAGTTGATCTGCTACGGGGAGGGACAGGGAGCTGCCCTTGCTCTCGCCTGCGCTGCTTTTGAGCCTTCTGTAACAAAATGCGGTCTTCATTATCCCTGTCTCTGTGATTACAGAAGGGTTTGGGATATGGATTTTGACAAAGGATATTATGAAGGACTTCGTTATTACTTTAGATGGAAGGACTCTCTGAACGAGAAGGGGGACGAGACATTCGCGAAGCTTGACTATATGGATGGGGTAAATTTTGCATCTTATGCAAAAACCTCCGTGCTGATGAGTATCTGCCTGCAGGATTTGGTATCTCCGCCCTCCTGCCAGTTTGCGGTATACAACCATCTGAATTGTCCCAAGATAGACAAGATTTATCCGAAGCATGGGCATGAGCTTAATAATTTTTTTGAAAATGAATGGCTTAAGTTTTTGCTTACTTCAACGTTTTGATAGGTCATCGGCAGAGATACTAAAATTGTCAAAAGAGAGAGTATATAGCACACAGCAGAGTGTTATTACTCTCTTTTTGAATTTATGTTAGATGACAGTTAAAGATGTGAATTGACAATTGCCGGAATTAGTGAGAAGCTGGAAATGCCAATCCCTAATTGGAATATGACCAGAAGCAAAGAGTCGTATTCCGGAACAGAAAAGCTCCGTATCCTCCGACATAACCATGGAATTTTTAGAGGAATATCTACAATAGAGAGGAGAAAAATATGAGTCAGCAATACAACACGATTGAAGAGGCAATTGAGGAGCTGAGGGCAGGCAATTTCCCGTGCGGGATGCAAATCCGGCAACAAGGGATATGACTGTGCTTTATCTGCCATTGAAATGGTGAATTTACTGGGGCAGGGGAATGTATCCGGAATGTCGGAAGGCTTTTGCATGGATGAAAAATGCTTGACGGATGATCTCCATATGTTACAATAGCAGTCATAAATATACCGGACAGAATTGTAGCATACGGAGGAAATGATGGACGAGATTCAGGTTATCCATACAACAGGCAGGAACAACTGCGGCGGACGCTGCGTGATACATGTGCATATGCGGAATGGAAAAATAGAAAAGCTGACTACAGACAGTAAGGAGGAATGCCAGGGCATTCCTCTAACTGCATGTGTACGGGGAATGAACTACCACAAAACCTTTCTGGGAGAGGACAGGCTCCGTTATCCCATGAAACGGGTCGGAAAACGGGGAGAAGGAAAGTTTACCCGGATCAGTTGGGAGGAGGCTGTGGATATCATCGCATCCCAGTGGATCAGAATCCGGGATACCTATGGCCCTGGATCCCGGTATGTGAACTATGCCTGGGGTATTTCCGCCCTGTTTCGCGCGCCGACGCTGGCAAAGCGGCTTCTTAGCCTGGACGGAGGCTTTCTGGATTACTACAACTCCTACAGTACAGGATGTATCCGTCCTGCGACGGAGCTGATGTATGGAACTACAGATACAGGACAGGATACCAGCGACTGGATGAACGCAAAGCTGATCCTGCTGTGGGGACATAATCCTTCCGAGACGAAATTTGACAGCGTTACCATGTATCATTTGCGAAAGGCAAGAAAATCAGGAATTCCCATTATTGTCATAGATCCCCGAAAAAACGATACAGTGCTGGAACTGGACGCAGAGTGGGTTCCTCTGCGCCCTGCCACGGACAGTGCGCTGGCGGATGGTATGGCGTGGGTGATCTGGAAGGAGGGGCTGCTGAATCAGGAGTTTCTGGATCGCTGCTGTCTGGGATTTGACCGGGAGCATATGCCGGAAGGCGTAGACCCTTCGGAATGCTATCTTTCCTATCTGACAGGGGAAAAGGACGGCATTTCCAAAACACCGGAGTGGGCGGAAGGGATCACGGGAGTGCCCGCCGAAAAAATACGGGAGCTTGCCATACGTTATGCTACAGCAAAGCCGGCTGCGCTGATCCAGGGCTATGGGGCACAGCGTCACGCCTATGGAGAGCAGGCTGTCAGAGGCGGGATCCTTCTGGCGTGCATCACCGGAAATGTAGGAATCTCCGGGGGATGGGCAAGCGGTACAGGAGATTTCTCACGCCATAAGAAACCGTTTTTTCCTATGCCGGAAAATCCCTATGGCAGAGAGATTCCGGTGTACGCCTGGACGGATGCTGTGCTGCGCGGACATGAGATGACCTCCTTTGACGGTGTGAGGGGCGGAGAGAAGCTGGATCAGGATATCAAGATGATCCTGAATCTTGCCGGAAATTGTCTGATCAACCAGCATGGGGATATTAACCGTACCATCAGCATTCTGCAGGATACATCCAAATGTGAGTTCATTGTTTGCAGCGACCTGTTTATGACACCAAGCGCCAAATTTGCGGACATTTTGCTTCCGGGTGTATCCATGTTTGAATGTGAAAATATTACCATGCCGTGGAAATATGGTGATTTTCTGGGCTTTAACAATAAGGTCATAGAGCCCCTGTATGAGTGCAGGGCGGAATATGACTGGCTGACAGAGGTGGCGGACAGACTGGGATTGAAAGAATCCTTTACCGAAGGAAAAACAGAGGGAATGTGGCTGGAATATATGTATAAGGAGCTGCAAAAGACAGAGCCGGAGCTTCCAGCCTATGAGAAATTTAAAAAGGCGGGAATCTATCGCTATAAAAACAGTCCCTATGAAATCGCCTTTGAAAAAGAATGCCGTGATCCCGGGAAATATCCTTTTCCTACAGAAAGTGGAAAGATTGAGATATTCTCAAAGAAGATCTATTTTTCCCGATATCCTGAATTTATGCCCGCGATTCCACGGTACACAGAGCCGCCGGAAGGATTCACAGATCCTTTGAGGGAAAAATATCCCCTGCAGTTGATCGGATGGCATACAAAGCGCCGCTGCCACAGCATTCACGATAATAATACTTCTATGCACAAGCTGGATCCACAGCAGTTGTGGATGAATCCTGCAGACGCACAAAAACGGAATATCCGCAGCGGTCAGTTGGTTGATGTATGGAACGACAGAGGAAAGCTCCGTATCCCGGTCAAGGTTACGGACCGGATCATGGAAGGGATCACCGCCCTGTCCCAGGGGGCATGGTACCGGCCGGACAAGGATGGTACTGACCTGGGAGGTTCTATTAATGTGCTGACCTCCCAGCGCATGACTCCCTATGCAAAAGGAAATCCCCAGCACACGATCCTGGTTGAGGTAAAGGCATCGGATAAGTGATATGGTAAGCCATTCTTACATACTCCGCCGCTGGCAGCATGCACAAGATCCTTGCGGCGTTTTCCGGCTGAATTATCTTTACGATTCAACTTGACAGAAGAATTTTCTGATAGTATCATTTTAAAAGAGTCAGTTTTACGTGAAAGATACTACAGGAATGCCTAATGCAAATTTCTGAAAGAGAGGAACCAATAAATGGCAAAAGAACATGGAGAACAGATAAGGATCGTGCAGGAAACCGTGGCAGGAAAAGAGATCACATTTGCACATGTGATGGGCGGCCCGGCTCCCATCATATACCAGAAGCTTGGGTTGAATCCCCAGTTGGACTACCGTTCATCGGCGATCGGAATCATGAATATGACTCCGCCGGAATCTGCTGTAATCGCATCGGATATTGCAGTTAAAAGCGGAAATGTATACCTTGGATTTGCGGACCGGTTTACAGGAACACTGATCATCACCGGAGAGATCGCGGATGTGATTTCCGCTATGACGGAGATTGTGGACTATTTCCGGGATTCTCTGGGATATGTTGTCTGCAATATTACAAAGAGATAGGAAGTGGAGCCATGGAGCGGATCACAAAGGAAGAATTGTTGGAAAAACTGTTCCAGGATGATTATGAGAATCTGAAGGGAAAAAAGCTGCGTATGACTCGTGTCCGGGTTCCGGGAAAGGAAGTATGCCTGGCGCATGTGATCAGTCCGTCACAGGAATGTATCTACCAGAATCTGGGTCTTCATATTGGCGTTCACGAAGGGGAGGATCACAGAGGTGAATCCATCGGTCTGATACGTTTTACACCATGGGAGGCTGTTGTGGTGGCTGCGGATGTGGCTGTGAAAAGCGCAGACGTACAGATCGGTTTTATGGACCGGTTCTGCGGGTCTCTGATCATCACCGGAGGACTGTCGCAGGTACAGACCGCTGTGGAAGAGGTGGTCAGATTCTTTCATGAGGTATTGAATTTTAAGACCTGTCAGATTCAAAAAAGCTGAGAGCAGGGAAGGATAGCAAATGAAAAAGTTATTTTTGATGGGCAGAAGCGAAGCGGGAAAAACTTCCCTGACCCAGGCGCTAAAGGGCGAAGAGCTTCATTATGTGAAAACACAGTATACAAATACAAAGGATGATACCATCGATTCCCCTGGAGAGTATGCGGAATCCAAGCGGTTCAGCGTGGGTCTGGCCTGCTTTTCCTTTGAGGCAGACGTTGTGGCGATCGTCCAGGCAGCGGATGAACCTTTTAATCTGTTCAGCGCAAGCCTTCGTTCCTTTATTCTCCGTCCACTGATCGGCATTATCACAAAAACAGATTCCCCCTACGCCAATGTTCCCATGGTCCGGCAGTGGATGATCAATGCCGGGTGCGAGCGGATCTTCCTGGTGAATAATGTGACGAGAGAAGGCATCAGCGAGCTTATGGAATATCTGGAGGAGGATCTTCCGGAACTGACCATGGAGCAGGCAAGATTTAAGCAGAGCCTTGGGCTAAACGAATGGGATACACTGCCGGAGGGTGTGGAATATCCTAATGGCATTTGATTTTGGAAAATGTATATAAAAAAAGCGCGAAAATGCGCAGATAAAGGAGCGGTGGAGATTAATGGCGTTGTCACCGATGATGACGGAATATTTAAAAACAAAAGAAGAATATAAAGATTGTATCCTTTTTTACCGGCTGGGGGATTTTTATGAGATGTTTTTCGATGATGCCCTGCTGGTGACAAAGGAGCTGGAGATTACCCTTACGGGAAAGGACTGTGGTCTTGAGGAACGGGCACCTATGTGCGGCATTCCCTACCATGCAGCGGAGACCTATATCAACAGACTGATTGAAAGAGGACACAAGGTAGCAATCTGTGAGCAGGTGGAGGACCCCAAAAAGGCAAAGGGCCTTGTAAAGAGAGAGGTTATCCGTATCGTGACACCGGGTACTACCCTGGATGCCACTTCTCTGGATGAGAGCAAGAACAATTATCTGATGTCCATTGTTTCCGTGGAAGACCATTTCGGCTGCGCCATAGCAGATATAACGACAGGAGATTGCTTTCTCACAGAAGTGCCCAGTGCACAGAAGCTTCTGGATGAGATCAACAAATTCACTCCTGCGGAAATCATCTGCAATGACGCTTTTTATATGAGCGGCATAGATGCCGAGGATTTGAAAAGCAGGCTGGGAATCTGCATTTTTTCGCTGGATTCCTGGTTTTTTGATGATGACTCATGTAGACGGGTATTAAAAGAACATTTTCATGTCAGCAATCTGGATGGGCTGGGGATCCAGGATTATGACAGCGGCATTATTGCGGCAGGAGCACTTTTTCTGTACCTGAAAGATACACAGAAAACAGCTCTGTCCCAGATGACCAGCATCCGTCCCTATTCAGCGGAAAAATATATGCTGATCGACAGCTCCAGCCGCAGAAATCTGGAGCTGGTGGAGACACTTCGGGAAAAACAGAAACGAGGCTCCCTTCTCTGGGTGCTTGATAAGACAAAAACGGCAATGGGCGCCAGAACCCTACGCGCCTATGTGGAGCAGCCGCTGATCGATGCGGAGGAGATCAACCGCAGGCTTACTGCTGTGGAAGAATTAAACAAGATGCCTATGCTCCGGGACGAGATCCGGGAATATTTAAACCCGGTTTATGACCTGGAACGTCTTGTAAGCAGGATCAGCTACAAATCCGCCAATCCCAGGGATCTGGTGGCGTTTGCCTCCTCACTGGAAATGATACCTTACATCAAACAGCTTCTAAAAGATTTTCAGGCGCCTATCCTGCAGCAGATCAATGAGGACATGGACAGTCTGGAGGATGTGACAGAGCTGATCAAAAGCGCTATTGTGGAGGATCCTCCTCTGGCGCAGAAGGACGGCGGCATCATCCGTGAGGGCTATAATGAGGATGTAGACAAATTCCGTCGTTCCCGTACTGATGGCAAAAAGTGGCTCACGGAGCTTGAGGCAAAGGAACGGGACCGTACAGGGATCAAATCACTTAAGATCAAATTTAACCGTGTATTCGGCTACTCCCTGGAGGTTACCAACACCTTTAAAAACCAGGTGCCGGACAATTATATCCGTAAACAGACGCTTGCCAATGCGGAGCGCTATATCACAGAGGAATTAAAAGAGCTGGAGGATCTGATCCTGGGCGCGGAGGATAAGCTTTATGCCCTGGAGTATGAGCTCTTTTCAGAAGTACGCGACAAGGTTGGAGATGAGGTGCTGAGGATCCAGCGGACAGCAAAGGCCATTGCAGCGCTTGATGTATTTGCTTCCCTTGCATTGGTGGCAGAGAGAAACAATTTTGTGCGCCCGAAGGTTAATGAGAGCGGCGTGATCGATATCAAAAACGGACGTCATCCAGTAGTGGAGCGGATGATCGAAAACGATATGTTTATTGCAAATGATACTTATCTGGATAGCGGTAAAAAGCGGGTATCTATCATTACAGGACCGAACATGGCAGGAAAATCCACTTATATGCGTCAAACCGCTTTGATCGTTCTCATGGCGCAGATCGGAAGCTTTGTGCCTGCAGAAAAAGCTTCCATCGGCATTGTGGACAGGATCTTCACCCGTGTGGGGGCCTCCGATGATCTGGCAAGCGGGCAGAGTACCTTTATGGTGGAGATGACGGAGGTTGCCAATATCCTGCGCAACGCCACTGCCAAAAGCCTTCTGATCCTGGATGAGATCGGACGTGGTACTAGTACCTTTGACGGTCTTGCCATTGCCTGGGCGGTGATCGAGCACATCAGCAATACAAAGCTGTGCGGGGCAAAAACCTTATTTGCCACCCATTATCATGAGCTGACAGAGCTGGAAGGAAAGATTTCAGGCGTAAACAATTACTGTATTGCGGTGAAGGAGAAGGGTGACGACATTGTTTTTCTTCGAAAGATCGTAAAGGGCGGAGCCGATAAGAGCTACGGTATCCAGGTGGCGAAGCTCGCAGGAGTGCCGGAGCCTGTGATCCAGAGAGCTAAGGAGCTGGTGGAAGAGCTGAGCGATGCGGATATTACGGCAGCCGTGAAGGATCTTACCGCGCCGAAGAAAAAGCAGAAGGTCGTCTATGACCAGGTGGATATGGCACAGATGTCTCTTTTTGATACGGTTCAGGACAATGATATCATCGAGGAGCTGAAGAACCTTGATATCGGCAACCTGACCCCGATGGAGGCGCTGAATATCCTGTATAACCTTCAGAATAAGATTAAAAACAGATGGTGATGAATTTGAGAAAAATCGCAGTTTTAGATCAGCATACCATAGATAAGATCGCTGCCGGAGAGGTAGTGGAGCGGCCCTCCTCCGTGGTGAAGGAGCTTGTGGAGAATTCCATTGATGCGGGAGCAACTGCCGTGACGGTAGAGATTTCCGACGGCGGCAAAAAGCTGATCCGTATTACAGATAACGGGAGCGGCATGGAGGCGGATCAGGTCCCGGTAGCGTTTTTGAGCCATGCCACCAGCAAGATCGAAAAGGTGGAGGATCTGGAAAACATTGTGTCTTTGGGCTTTCGCGGCGAGGCTCTTTCCAGTATTGCGGCGGTTTCCCAGGTGGAGCTGATCACGAAAACGCCTGCCGCTTTAAGCGGAGTCCGCTATGTGATCGAGGGAGGCGTACAGCAGAAGATTGAGGAGATGGGCGCACCGGAGGGGACTACCTTTTTGGTGCGGAATCTGTTTTACAATACACCGGCCCGCAGCAAGTTTCTCAAGTCAGATATGACGGAAGCCAATTATATCGCTTCCCTGATGGAGCAGCTTGCCCTTTCCCATCCGGAGATTTCTTTTAAATATATCCAGAACAAGCAGGTGAAGCTTCACACATCCGGAAATTACAGTGTGAAGGATGTGATCTACAATATTTACGGCAGGGATATCACAAAATCTCTGATGGAGGTTTCCTACGAAAATGACTTCATGAAAGTGGAAGGGTATGCCGGGAAGCCTGAGATTTCCAGAGGAAACAGAACATTTGAGAATTATTACGTAAATGGCAGATATGTAAAAAACAATATTATCACAAAAGCCATTGAGGATGCTTATAAAGGCTTTGTGATGCAGCATAAGTTTCCCTTTGTGTCTCTTCATATCCAGATGACGGGAAATGACCTTGATGTGAATGTACATCCGCGAAAGCTGGAAGTGCGTTTTGCAAGAGGGACAGAGGTTTATGAAGGGATTTACGAGGCGGTGCGAAAAGCGCTGACCCACAGGGAAATGATCCCGGTAGTCCCGGTGGGCAGGGAGGGACGCCCCGAAAAATCGGTTAAGCTTAAGACCGGGGCGGTTCCGGAGCCTTTTGAGGTGAAAAGGCGTGAACAGACCATGCCTGCGCCGCAGCCTGTACAGCACACAGCAGCCCCGCAGAGCGTGCGGCCCCAGCCTGCAAGCACCCAGCCGTCCTGGGATATGCAGCGAGCTTCTGTTTTGCGGGAGAAAACGGAATATCAGAACGCACCCTTCACAAAGGAAGAGGAGGAGCTGTTTGACGGAAGCCTCAGAAATCCTGTAAAGAAGGCTACAGAGGCAAATCTGGAGCCTCCAGTCGAAAAAGCAGCACCAATAGACTCCAAAATAGAGTCGATCAACCAGAACATAGAGTTGGCTAGCCAGAATGCAACGCCAGCAGCCCGGAAGTTGGAATCGGCAGAAGAACCAGAACACAAATCTCTGCAAACAGAAAAAATGCCGGAGATGTCGATGTTACCGGAACCGGAAGCTTCTGAAGCGCAGCCCAAACAGCTTGAACTGTTTGAGGAAAAGCTGTTGGCACCGGAATCAAGAAGCCGTCATAAGCTGATCGGTCAGCTTTTTGACACCTACTGGCTTGTGGAATTTGAAAACAATTTTTATATCATAGACCAACATGCAGCTCATGAGAAAGTTTATTATGAGCGCTTTGTGAAAAAATTCAAGGAACAGACCATTGAATCCCAGTATTTAAGTCCGCCTTTGGTGGTGACCTTAAATATGGAGGAGGAAGCACTTTTAAACGCCAATCAGAAATATTTTCAGGAGTTTGGTTTTGAAATCGAGCCTTTTGGCGGAAAGGAATATTGCATCAGTGCCGTGCCATCCAATCTGTATGGCTTTGATGAGGAAAGCCTGTTCCTGGAAATGCTGGATCATCTGGCTGGAGAAGGTGCCAAGGATGCACTGGATCTTTTTACCGCAAGGCTTGCGACAATGGCATGCAAGGCAGCAGTGAAGGGAAACCATAAACTTTCTCCAATGGAAGCAGATAAACTGATCGATGAGCTTCTCACACTGGAGAATCCTTATCATTGTCCTCATGGCCGTCCTACCATTATCGCCATGACAAAAACAGAGATAGAAAAGAAATTTAAGAGAATCGTCTGAATTTAACTTTGGAGGTCGCGATGAAAAAGCCTTTGATAGTTCTCACCGGACCCACGGCTGTGGGAAAGACAAAGCTGTCCATTTCCCTGGCAAAAGCTGTGGGTGGTGAAATTATTTCTGCGGATTCCATGCAGGTCTACAAATACATGGATATCGGTTCCGCCAAGATCCGTCAGGAAGAGATGGAGGGAGTGCCCCACTATTTAGTTGATGTGCTGGAACCGGAGGAGGAATTCCATATTGTAAGATTTCAGCAGATGGCAAAGGATGCCATGAAAAAGATTTACGCCCATGGACATATCCCGATCCTGGTGGGTGGAACGGGCTTTTATATCCAGGCAATTACAAGAGATATTGATTTTACGGAAGCGGTCCAGGAGGACGGCTACCGCAAGGGGCTGGAGGCTCTCGCCGCAGAAAAAGGCAATGAATTTCTCCATCAGATGCTGAAGCAAGTGGATGCCAAAAGTGCAGAGGAAATTCATGCAAACAATGTGAAGCGTGTTATCAGGGCGCTGGAGTTTTATCATCAGAACGGTACCCCCATTTCCAGCCACAACGAAGAACAGAAAGAACGGACAAGTCCCTATAACCTGGCATATTTTGTGCTTAACGCCCCAAGAGAGCTTCTTTATGAGCGGATCGACAGGCGGGTGGATGAGATGATGGAGAGCGGTCTTGTAAAAGAGGTGGAGGATTTAAAAGCCAGGGGCTGTAAAAGGGGAATGGTTTCCATGCAGGGGCTTGGCTATAAAGAAATCCTGGATTTTCTGGATGGGGAGTATCCCCTGGATGAAGCGGTGCGCATTTTGAAGCGGGACACCAGGCACTTTGCCAAACGTCAGCTTACCTGGTTCCGGCGGGAGCCGTCGGTCACCTGGGTCAATAAAAATGAGTTTGAATACGATGATGAAAAGATTCTGGAATATATGCAGGAATGCTGCCGGAAAAAAGGCATCATCAATGGATAAGGGAGACGATTATGAAGGAATTATACGAACAGCTTGGGATTTCTTCCCAGGTCTATGATTTTTGCCATAAAATTGAAGAGGGCTTAAAGGAACGATTTAAAAAATTCGATGAGGTAGCGGAATACAACCAGATGAAGGTCCTGCTTGCCATGCAGAAAAACCGGGTCAGTGAGGAATGCTTTGGTTCCTCCTCCGGCTATGGCTATAATGACTATGGACGGGACACGCTGGAAAAGGTTTACGCAGATACATTTCACACCGAAGCCTGCCTGGTGCGTCCTCAGATTGCCTGCGGAACACACGCACTGGCGATCGCCCTGTTTGGAAACCTTCGTCCCGGCGATGAGCTTTTGGCTCCGGCAGGCAAGCCCTACGATACATTGGAGGAGGTTATCGGAATCCGTCCGGCAAAAGGCTCGCTGGCTGAATACGGTGTTACCTATCGCCAGGTGGAGCTGCTTCCTGACGGAACCTTTGACTATGAAAACATCCGAAAAGCGATCAATAAAAAAACTCGACTTGTGGAGATCCAGCGGTCAAAGGGATATCAGACACGACCGTCTTTCTCTGTAAAGCAGATCGGTGAGCTGATCGCATTTGTAAAGAGCATCAAGCCGGATGTGATCTGTATGGTAGATAACTGCTACGGGGAATTTGTAGATACCATTGAGCCAAGCGATGTAGGAGCAGATATGATCGTTGGATCCCTGATCAAAAATCCGGGAGGCGGTCTTGCGCCTATTGGCGGTTATATTGCAGGGACAAAGGAATGCGTGGAAAATGCTTCTTACCGCATGACCTGCCCGGGACTTGGAATGGAGGTCGGTGCATCCCTGGGTGTGAACCGTTCCTTTTACCAGGGGTTTTTCCTGGCGCCTATGGTGACAAAAGGCGCGTTGAAGGGCGCGGTATTTGCTGCCAATGTTTATGAAAAACTGGGATTTCCCGTAGTTCCCAATTCTACAGAGCCACGTCAGGACATCATCCAGGCAGTAACTCTGAAAAGTCCAGAAAAACTCATTGCCTTCTGTAAGGGAATCCAGGCTGCAGCCCCGGTGGACAGCTACGTGGATCCGGAACCATGGGATATGCCGGGCTATGACAGTCAGGTGATCATGGCTGCCGGAGCCTTCGTACAGGGCTCCTCCATTGAGCTTTCTGCTGACGGCCCGCTGAAGGAGCCGTATGCCGTATATTTCCAGGGCGGTCTGACCTGGGAGCATGCAAAATTCGGCGTTATGATGTCTCTGCAGAAGCTGGTGGAAAAGGAGCTGGTACAGTTACCATGAGCAGAAAAAAAGTGGTAGTGGCAGGCGGCGGCGCAGCCGGATTGACGGCGGCGATCATGGCAGCCAGAAAGGGCGCAGAAGTAACGGTTCTGGAGCAGAATGAAAAGCCAGGCAAAAAAATATGCGCCACAGGAAACGGAAAATGCAATCTGAGTAATACGAAGCTGCCCAAAGATGCCTACAGAGGCAGCCATCCGCAATTTGTCCAAGGGGCGCTTTCACAGTTTTCCCAGCAGGATACCCGAAGCTTTTTTGAAAAAATGGGCATATATTTTACGGACAGGGACGGCTGTCTCTATCCCAGAAGCGGTCAGGCTCAAAGCGTGGTGGATGTCCTGGTTTTGGAAGCAAGGAGCCTTGGAGTAAAAATAAAAACAAATGAAAAGGTGACCGGAATCCGGCGTGAAGAGTGCTGGAAGGTTTATACAGAAGGCTGGCATTACCCGGCAGAGGCTGTGATCCTGGCTAACGGTTCCAAAGCCTCTGCAATTTCCGGTTCAGACGGAAGCGGTTATCTGCTTGCGGAGGCTCTTGGGCATCATGTGATAAAGCCTCTTCCTGCACTGACTGCACTAAAATGCCAGGGAAAGGGATTTTCAGCCTGGGCAGGGGTGCGTACAGAGGGAGAAGTGACTCTGTGTATCGACGGAAAACCGTTGTACAGGGAGCGAGGAGAACTGCAGCTAACGGAATACGGGATTTCCGGGATCCCTGTATTTCAGATCAGCCGTTACGCGGTCAGAGCGCTGGATGAAAAGAAAGCAGTTTCTCTGAATGTGGATTTTCTTCCTGAGATTGCCGTGGAAAGTTTCCCGGGATTTCTGGAAGAGCGCCGGAAAAGCTGCCCGTATAAAAGCGAAAAAGAGCTTCTCCTGGGAATTTTTCCGGATAAGCTGATCAAGGTCCTGACAGGACAGAAAAACCTTACGGAAGCGGTCAAGGCATTTCCGCTTAAGGTTACAGGGGGAATGTCTTTTGCCCAGGCGCAGGTGTGCTCCGGCGGAGTGGACACCGCAGAGGTTGACTGCATGACCATGGAATCTGTGCTGAACAAGGGGATTTATTTTGCCGGAGAGCTTTTGGATATTGACGGAATGTGCGGCGGTTATAATCTGCAGTGGGCATGGTCCAGCGGTGCCTGCGCAGGATCTCATGCCGCAGAGATTTTATCATAAACGGAGAGTATGCTATGATTCGGATTTCCCAATTAAAGCTGCCCATCAGCCATACGCAGAAGGAGCTTCAGAATAAGATTGCAAAATCCCTGCGCTGCGGCGGTACAGATTTTACTTTCGAAATAAAAAAGCAGTCATTGGATGCAAGGCATAAGGATGACAAAAAATTTGTCTATACAGTTGATGTCACTTTGAAAGACAAACGTATGGAAGGGAAGCTTCTAAAAAAGGTTCGCAATAATAATATTATGTTAATTGACGAGAAGCCATACCTTTTTCCGGAACCGGGAGAGGAGCCTCTTGCTCATCCGCCCGTCATAGTAGGAAGCGGACCGGCAGGGCTGTTTTGCGCCTGGTACCTGGCCAGGGCAGGATACAGACCACTGGTACTGGAAAGGGGCGAGGAAGCCTCAAAGCGTCAGCTTACCGTGGAGAAGTTCTGGAAAGACGGCGTTCTCGACCCGGATTCCAATGTACAGTTCGGAGAAGGGGGTGCGGGTACCTTTTCAGACGGGAAACTGAACACCCTTGTGAAAGACCCATTCGGACGGAACCACGAGGTCTTAAAGCGGTTTGTGGAGGCTGGCGCGCCTGAGGAAATCCTTTACCAGCAAAAGCCGCATCTTGGAACCGATGTGCTTATCGGGATCGTGGAAGCCATGCGCCGCCAGACAGAAGAAATGGGCGGTAAATTCCTGTTCCGTTCCAAGGTGACAGACCTGATCTTTGAAAACAATGTACTGAAGGAAGTGGAAATAAACAACTCCAGACGGATTCCAGCCCAGATTTGCGTGCTTGCTCCCGGGCACAGTGCCAGGGACACCTTTTCCATGCTGAATGGGAAGGGACTCTATATGGAACCAAAATCCTTTGCCGTAGGAGTCCGCATTGAGCATCCACAAAACATGGTAAATTTTGCGCTGTATGGCGAAGAAGAAAATGAGAAGCTTGGAGCTGCCAGCTACAAGGTGACCCATACCTGCAAAAATGGCAGGGGTGTGTACTCCTTCTGTATGTGTCCGGGCGGCTATGTGGTAAATGCCTCCTCGGAACAGGAGATGCTGGCAGTAAACGGAATGAGCTACCAGGCACGGGACAGCAGAAATGCAAACAGTGCTATGATCGTGACTGTGACGCCGGAGGATTTCCCGGAAGAAGGACCTTTGGGCGGCGTGGCATTTCAGCGGGAGCTGGAAAGAGCTGCCTGGAAAGCCGGAAAAGGAAAAGTTCCGGTGCAGCTTTTTGAAGATTACAGACAGCACAAGCCAAGCGAAACGCTTGGTGAGGTTTCTCCCTGTATCAAGGGCGGATATACTCTGACAGATGTGCGTGGGCTTCTGCCGAAGGAGGTAGGCGATTCTATTGAGGAAGGCATTGTTGCCTTTGGAAAAAAGATCCCGGGCTTTGACCGCCCGGACGCGCTGCTGAGCGGGGTGGAAAGCCGGACCTCGTCCCCTGTGCGCATGGTACGGGATAAAGACAGCCTGCAGGCAAATTTAAGCGGGATCTATCCCTGCGGAGAGGGTGCAGGATACGCTGGCGGGATCACCTCCGCTGCCATGGACGGCATAAAAATCGCAGAATCCATTTCTAAAAAGTTTAGAAATTTTTAGGAGAGAGTGTACATCTCTCCTTTTTTATGCTAAAATAAGTCTGCAATTTATCATCGGGGCAAAAGGCATATGTGTCTTTTTATGAGAAATTGCGAGTTTTCCGAACTGCTTTGAGAGCGGCAGGATAATATTTATGAATCATGAAATGGTAAAGGATACCATGAAGGAACTGCCGGAGGCACAGAGACCGTATGAGAAGTGTATCCGCGAGGGAGTGGAGGCTTTAAGCGACAGCGAACTGCTTGCTGTGATCCTGCGCAGCGGTACACAGGGGATGAATTCTCTTACTCTGGCAAACAAAGTTCTGAGTCTTACAAAAGATACTGCATATCCCGGACTTTTGGGACTGATGAGACTGTCCCTCCAGGATTTGATGAAGGTAAACGGAATCGGAAAGGTAAAAGCTATCCAGCTAAAATGTATCGGGGAGTTATCGAAGCGGATGGCAAGTGCGGCAGCAAAGCCGCGTATTTCTTTTCGCGATCCCGAAACAATTGCCAGATATTATATGGAACGGCTCCGTCATGAAGAACAGGAGCTTTTGTTTGTGATGATGTTTGACAACAGAAACCATTTGCTGGGGGAGCATTTGGTTACAAAAGGAACCGCCAATGCCACCCTGGTAACACCCAGGGAGATTTTTTTAGAGGCGTTGAGATATCGGGCCGTGTGCCTGATCCTGGTTCACAACCATCCAAGCGGAGATCCGTCGCCGAGCGACTGTGATATTGCGGTGACAGAGCAGATCTTCAAAGCCGGAGAGCTTGTGGGGATCAGTCTTCTGGATCACATTATCATTGGCGACCAGAGGTATTTCAGTTTCCGGTCACAGGGGTTAATGAAGGAATATTTGTGATGAAGGGACAGATATATGCTGTTTGATAAAACCTATGGAATCGACCTGGGAAGCAGCTCCGTAAAGGTCTATTCCTCTATTCGTAATAAGAGCTACGTCGAGAAAAATATGATTGCGTCCAGGGGACGCAGGATCATAGCCGTGGGCAACGAAGCGTATGAAATGTTCGAAAAAGCACCGACAGACATTTCCGTGAGTTCGCCGATGGCTTTTGGCATGATAGCCAATCTGGAACTGCAGGAGATCGTACTTTACAGTATGATGAGAAAAATTGATAAAATCCTCAGTATTGGTTCCGTGATGTATTTCTCCGTGCCTCTTGATATGACTGCTGTTGAAAAACGCGCCTACTATCAGGTGGCAAACGGCCACTGGCTCCGCAAAAACCGCGTTTACATGGTTGAGGCTCCCATTGCGGATGCCCTTGCCATGGGTGTTGATATTGAGAAAAACGAGGGAAGCATGGTGGTAAACATCGGTGCCCAGAGCACAGAGTTTTCCATCATCACCGGAGGAAAGATCATCATCAGCAAAAAAATACCCATAGGTGGACGGCAGATGAACGAGGCAATCTGCAGTGAGGTGCGTAAGCGTTACAACCTTCAGATCGGCACCCGCACCGGGAAGCGTTTAAAGCTTGTAATGGGACGGCTGGCTGACCAGCATAAGCAGGCACGGAAGGTTGTGGGAATCGACAGTGTTTCCGGGCTTCCCAGAGAGGAGATCGTGTCGTCTTATGTGGTAAATGCAGGAATTATGAACTGCGTAAATGAGATCGGTTCGGAGATGAAGACATTTCTGGAGAGGACACCTCCACAGATTGCCTATCAGATTGCAAAAGAAGGGATTTACCTGACAGGCGGAAGCACCAGGATTCCTCATATTGATACATATCTTGCAAGCTACACCGGTTTTGCCTACAATCTGTCTGATCTGTATGAGACCTCTGCGGTAAGCGGTCTGGAAAAGATCATCCGTGATAAGGAGCTGAGTAAATGGGCGCAGCCTATTACACAGAGAAAATTATAGTTTTTTAGGGGTACCATTGATGAAAAACCTGAAAAAGAAAGTTCATTTTCGAATTAATTTAAAAAGTAAACACTTGTTGGCGATCATGACCATGTTTTGCGGCTGCTGCATTGTGGCTACCTTTGCGTCCGGCGTGACCTCTGCACCGCTGCAGGAAGCTGCCGGAGTTCTTGTGGTACCTTTTGAAAAAAGTATCAACGCGATCGGAGGTATGATCACAGATATCAGAAACAGTTTCCGGGATAAGCAGGATCTTCTGATGGAAAATGAAGAGCTGCAGGCAGAAATTGACAGTCTGACTGCCCAGAATAACCGGCTGATCCAGGACCAGGGGGAGTATCTGCGTCTGAAGGAGCTTTACAAGCTTGATGAGGAATATTCGGAATATCCTAAGGTCGCGGCAAAAATCATCTCCAAGGATCCAGGCAACTGGTACGATACTTTTATGATAAATAAAGGCTCCAATGACGGAATCCGTGTAGACAACAACGTAATTGCCGGAAAGGGACTGGTAGGTATTGTCACAGAGGTAGGTCCAAGCTGGGCCACTGTCCGCTCTATCATTGATGACAGCAGCAGTGTCAGCGCTATGACGGTAAGCACATCGGACAACTGTGTGGTCCTGGGTGACCTGGAGCTGATCGATGAAGGAAAGCTCCGGTTTGAGCAGCTTTACGACCAGGAAAATAAAGTGACGGTGGGAGAGCGTATTGTTACTTCCAATATCAGTGAAAAATATGTGGAGGGGCTTTTTATCGGCTATGTAAATGAAGTGGAACAGGACAGCAATAATCTGACCAAAAACGGAACGATTGTAACGCCTGTGGATTTTCTGCATCTCAAGGATGTGTTTGTCATTACTGTGAATAAACAGGACAGCATTACCGGGGAAACGACTGCAGCGGACAGTACGGAGGGAGGCACGGATGAAGAGTAAGGTTGTTCTTTTCTTTACGATCATCATATGCTTCCTTTTACAGTGTACGGTCATGGATCTGATCTCTATTGGTTCCATTACGCCGAACCTGCTGTTGGTGCTCTGTGTATCCATGGGCCTGATGAGGGGGAGAAAGAGCGGGCTTTGGACAGGTTTTTTTTCCGGCCTCTTAGTGGATTTGTTTTATGGCTCTCTGTTTGGTTTTTATGCACTGATCTATATGTATATCGGCTTTTTCAGCGGATATGCCCACAGGATCTACTATGACGATGATGTCAAGGTTCCCATGTGCCTGGCAGCCGTTGCAGATCTGGTATATAATCTTGCGGTTTACGGACTGCAGTTTCTTCTCAGAGGGCGATTGGGGCTTGGAACCTATTTGTACAGGATCATCGTGCCGGAGATTTTTTACACAGTCATCCTTACTCTGCTGGTGTACAGGGCTTTTCGTCACATTAACTATCGGTTTATGAGCATCGCAAGGAAAGAAAGTGAGTCAATTTGGGTATTAAAATAAAAAAACTATTTAAGAAAATAAGCTTGAAACGAACCACTGTACTGGCATTGGTTTTTATTTTCATGTCCTGCATCCTGATCCGCCAGCTATTTAACCTGCAGATCATTCAGGGAGAGACTTATATCAATAAATTCCAGACCAGAACCACCAAGACACGTACCTTAAAAAGCACCAGAGGGAACATTCTGGACCGCAATGGAGAGGTGATCGCATCGAATGTACTGTCCTATTCCCTGACCTTTGAGGACAACGGCAGCTACAGCACCACCAGGGAAAGAAATCTTACGCTGAACGGTATTGCTTACCGCGTTTTGCAGATCCTGGAAAAGAACGGCGACAGTATTTCCCATACCTTTCATATTGAGGTGGATGAAAACGGAGAATATGTTTTTGATGTGGGAGAGGGCTTTACACTCAGCCGTTTTAAAGCAGATGTATATGGTTATCCTCTTATTGATGAGCTTACCGACGAGGAGGCGAACGCGACTGCCGCAGATATGGTGGCTTTCTTAAGCGGCTCCTCAAAGTTCGCTATTGTTCTGGAAGGGGAGAACGCTTATACCCAGGAAGAGCTGGAATCCCATGGGCTGCCCATGGAGCTTACGAAACAGCAGATTCTGGATATTGCGATCATCCGCTACGAATTGAATACCAACAGTTTTAAGAAATATATGGCAGTGACCATTGCCACAAATGTAAGCGAGGAATCCGTGGCTGCTGTGGCGGAGAATAAGAGCAGCCTTCAGGGAATTGAGGTAGTGGAGGATTCCATCCGCCAGTATATTGATGATGAAAGTATGGCTCCTATCCTGGGATATACAGGTAAAGCTTCCTCAGAGGAGCTGAAGGAGCTGCGCGAAAAAAATCCGAATTATACAAACGATGCCATTATCGGAAAAGCGGGAATTGAACAGTATATGGAGCTTACCCTTCAGGGAACAGACGGAAAAGAAACGGTTTCTGTAGATAATCTGGGAAAGGTGTTAAAGATTGACGAGAACACCAAGGTGGAGCCTGTGGCAGGAAACGACGTGCAGATCACCATTGACACAGACTGGCAGTCCGGCATTTACCAGATCCTGAAGCAGAGGGTTGCCGGCATCCTGCTTTCCAAGATCGAGGCAACCAAGAGTTTTGATTATGAGGCGGTTCAGGATGCTTCCCAGATCAAGATTCCTATTTATGATGTCTACAATGCTCTGGTGGAGAACAGCGTCATTGATATCCGAAAATTTGACGAAGAGGAAGCTTCTGATACAGAAAAAAATTTATATGCCAAGTTTCAACAAAAGCAGCAGCAGGTTTTTGATACAATAAGCAGTAGGCTTAACGGAGACAACCCGCCTGCATATAAAGATGAAAGTGACCAGATTCAGGAATACCTGTCCTATATCTGTAATGACATGCTCCGAGATACACTGAATATCATCTCAAGGGATGCCATTGACACTTCTGATGCCACTTATAAACAGTGGTTTTCGGAAGAGAGCATCAGCCTGAAGGATTATCTGACCTATGCCATCAGCCAGAACTGGGTCGATATTTCCAAGTTTTCTCCGGATGGTGAATATCTGGATTCCTCAGAAATTTATCAGGCGCTGACAACCTATATTACAGATTATCTGAAAACAGATCTGGGATTTTCCAAGCTGCTTTATAAGTATATGCTGCAGGAGGACACCATTTCCGGTCAGGAGCTTTGTCTTGTGCTCTATGAGCAGGGTGTTTTGTCAAAAGATGACGGTGTTTACGAAAGCCTGGTTTCCGGTACCATCGGGGCTTATGATTTTATGATAAATAAGATCGCAAACCTTGAGATCGAGCCTGCCCAGCTTGCTCTGGAACCCTGCTCAGCGTCTGCAGTTATTACAGATGTGCAGACTGGCGAGGTGCTGGCTCTGGTATCTTACCCGGGCTATGATAATAACCGTCTGACAAACAATATGGATACGGATTACTATGCGAAGCTTGCACTGGATCTGTCAAGCCCGTTTTTTAATAAGGCTACCCAGCAGACTACGGCTCCGGGATCTACTTTGAAACCTCTTTCCACCATTGCAGGAATGCTTGAAGGCGTTATTGATGACAGTACATATATTGAGTGTACCGGAAAATTTGAGTATGTGGACCCGCCTATTAACTGCTGGAACAGAGAAGGACACGGTCATATTGAAATCCGTACCGCTATTGAGCAGTCCTGTAACTACTACTTCAATATGGTGGGATTCCAGCTTGGCAAAACAGCAGATAACCAGTTTTCAGAGGCACAGAGCTTAAATAAGCTTCAGCAGTATGCCTCGCTGATCGGACTTGACAGAAAATCAGGAATCGAGCTTTCTGAAGCAACCCCAAAGGTTTCGGACAGCTATGCGGTTCCTTCCTATATTGGACAAGGTAACCATTTGTATACCACTGTGGGACTGGCAAGATATGCCACGACCCTTGCCACATCCGGTACGATATATGATCTGACTCTGCTGGATCAGGTATCGGATTCCAAGGGTCAGGTGATCGAGGATTACCAGCCGCAGATTGACAGTACCATAGATGTTCCTGATAATGTCTGGGATGATATCCATGACGGTATGTACCGGGTGATTCAGACCCACGAGCAGTTTTACGGACTGGGCGTGGAGGTAGCCGGTAAGACCGGTACGGCGGAGGTTGATATTTATCACCCCAACCATGCACTTTTCATTGGATACGCCCCGGCCACGGAGCCGAAATACGCCATTGCAATAAGAATTGCAAATGGATACAGCTCCGGTAATGCTTGTTTGGCAGCTAATGATATTTTTAAATACATTTTTGATTTGGCAGATAAGGAGTCCATTATCACAGGTATTGCTTCCAGTGATGTAAGTGATATCTCCAATGACTAAAAAACCTAAGAGAATACCAGGATTTTGGAACATTTTGTTTAGGAGGATTCAGAGAAAATGAGTGAAGTCATTGTCATTACTTCCGGGAAAGGCGGCGTGGGAAAAACAACCACAGTTGCCAATATTGGAACCGGACTGGCTATGATGGGCAAAAAGGTAGTGGTGGTTGACACCGATATCGGTCTTCGGAACCTGGATGTGGTTCTGGGACTGGAAAACAGAATTGTATACAATCTGGTAGATGTGGTAAATGGAAGCTGTCGGATGCGCCAGGCTCTGATCAAGGACAAGCGTCATCCTGAGCTTTACCTCTTGCCGTCTGCACAGACAAAGGATAAAACCGCGGTTTCTCCGGAGCAGATGATCAAGCTTACGGAGAGTCTGCGTGAGGAGTTTGATTATGTACTGCTGGACTGCCCGGCAGGTATTGAACAGGGCTTTAAAAACGCCATCGCAGGAGCGGACAAGGCTCTTGTGGTGACAACACCGGAGGTTTCCGCCATTCGCGATGCGGACAGGATCATCGGGCTTTTGGAGGCAAATGACCTGCGGGATATCCATCTGATCATCAACAGGCTTCGTCCTGATATGATAGCAAGGGGCGATATGATGTCAGTGGATGATGTGATCGAAATATTGGCAGTAGATCTGATCGGAACCATTCTGGATGACGAGCAGATCGTAGTAGCCACCAATCAGGGAGAGCCCTTGTCTGGAAAAAATTCCCAGGCAGAGCAGGAATACCGGAATATTTGTAAGCGGCTTATGGGAGAAGAGGTACCCTTTGCCGATATCCACCAGAAAAAGGGCGTTCTGAAACGCTTAAGCGGGATGTTCAGGAAATAGTGTTTTTTAGGAGGGAATCCATATGAGATCCTTTTTGCGAGACAAAAGGCGTTCTGCAGGATATGCCCGGGACAGAATGAAGCTGCTCCTGGTTTCAGAACGGATCGAGTGTTCTCCGCAAATGATAAAAATGCTGAAAAACGACCTGGTACATACTGTAAAAAAGTACGTAACGATTAAAGAAGACGAGGTACGAATACAGATTTCACAGGAACCGCCTGTACTTACGGCATATATTCCTGTGATCCAGAAGAAGGACAGATAATTTATGATAAAACAGTATAAGCTGCGGTTTTACAATTTCAGAATGGTGCTGCTTCTGATCGCGATCAGCTCTATTGGTGTGATTCTGGTTTCCAGCGCCAGGGCTGATCTGCGGAATAAGCAGATCATGGGTGTCGTGATGGGAGTTGTGATCATGGTGATTCTCTCTCTGATTGATTATTCGTGGATTTTGAATTTCCAGTGGATCATGTACGGAGCGAATATCCTGATGTTGCTTGCCGTATATGCTTTCGGCTCCAGCAGTAACGGAGCTGCGCGGTGGATCGATCTGGGATTTATCCGTTTCCAGCCCACTGAGCTTTCAAAAATTATCATCATTCTGTTTTTTGCGAAATTTTTTATGGACCATGAAGATGACCTGAATACGTTCCGGGTCCTGGCAGAGTCGGCGCTGCTTCTGGCAGTGCCTCTTGTGCTGATTTATATTCAGCCGGATATGAAAAATACGATTACAGTTATTGTTATGTTCTGCATTCTTCTTTATGTGGCAGGACTGAGCTATAAGATCATCGGTGGCGCGATCCTGATTGCAGTACCGCTGCTCGTTATTTTTCTTTCCATTGTGGTGCAGCCGGATCAGAAACTGATCCGTGACTACCAGAGAGACAGGATCATGTCCTTTCTTTACCCGGAAAATGAGGAGTATTCCGATGATATTGAGCAGCAGAATAACTCCAAGACAGCCATTGCTTCCGGTGAGCTCTTAGGAAAAAAATTGAGCGGCGATGAGACAGCTTCATCCGTCAATGAAGGTAACTTTGTAGCGGAGAACCAGACAGATTTTATTTTTGCAGTAGCGGGAGAGGAGTATGGCTTTATCGGCTGTACGGTTATTGTTCTCCTTTTGCTGTTTATCTGCCTGGAATGCATCCGTATGAGCTTGCGGGCAAAAGATATGGCAGGGAAAATCCTGTGCTGCGGCGTAGGAAGTATTGTGGCCATCCAGAGCTTTATCAATATCTGTGTTGCCACAGGCATTGCGCCGAATACAGGAACACCGCTGCCCTTTGTAAGCTATGGACTGACATCCATTGTTAGCCTCTTTATCGGTATGGGGCTGGTGCTGAATGTGGGTCTGCAGAGCAGTTTGTACAATAAGGAACTGAAGAGAAAAGAGATTAACGAGAAAGAGGAATATTTATGACAGCCAGAAAAGAGAGCAGAACGGATAGAATGACATCCAGAAGCAGTACGGCTTCCGCTCGGAATAAATCCTCCCGTATGAAAAGGATGCGGAGGAGAAGGATACGAAATACAATTCTCCTTCTTCTGCTTCTGGTAGTTTTGGCGGGAGGCGCCATGGGAGCACTTTATTTCATCAGAACCGGCGGCTTCTTTACGGAAATGAATATGCCTTACTCTGCTGCACAGGAATTTGACAGCATTCTGCAGGCGCGTGATAGTCTGCGTGCAGAGCCTTTTGCAAAGAATCTCTGCGTGGTGGAAGGAGATGTTCCATTGGAAGGAGCATCCCTGGGCGAAGAGCAAAAAGGAGTTCTGCTAAATCTGGATACGAAAAGCGTACTTTATGCAAAAGGTGCGTTTGACCGGGTATATCCTGCCAGTATCACAAAGATCATGACCGCCATGCTTGCGCTGAAATATGGAAATATGGACGATACCGTGACCATCAGCCAGGAAAACGTAACGTTGGAGGAAGGCTCCCAGGTATGCGGCTTTCAGGCAGGAGACAGGTTGAGTATGGATCAGCTTCTACGATGCCTTCTTGTGTACTCCGGTAATGATGCGGCTTCTGCCATTGCGGAGCATGTGGGAGGAAGTACCCAGACCTTTGTGGACATGATGAACAGCTACGCAGCACAGCTCGGATGTACAGGAACCCATTTTACGAATCCTCATGGCTTACAGGATGAAAACCATTATACGACTCCCTATGATATTTATCTGATGCTGAAGGAGGCGCTGAATTATCCGGAATTTACGGAGATCACCCAGCTTCCCTCCTATACGGTGGAATATACCAGAGCGGACGGCTCGGCTATGAGTACCGCACTGGCGGCAACAGACCATTATCTGACAGGAGAAGCGACAGCCCCCAAGGACGTTACGATCCTTGGCGGAAAAACAGGAACCACCAGCAGCGCAGGAAACTGTCTGGCACTTCTCAGCCAGAATGCTTTTGGAAAGCCTTTTGTTTCCATTGTGACAGGAGCTTCTACAAAGGAAGAGCTTTATGTGCAGATGAATTCGCTGCTGCAGAATATTAATCATTGAATTTGTTCCGGGGAGAGTGCCAGTTATATATCTGCCAGGCAGGTATATAACTGGCATTTTCTGCGTATATGCGCGTTCATGGTCAATATTACAACTGCTTTATAAATCTGTCCGAAAGATTGATAGATAAATTGCATGAAATGTATTGACAAATACATAGATAAATGGTATTTTTGAATAAATAATAAACAAAGTTTATAAATAAGGACGTACAAACAATGTTAGTTGGAAAACCACAGTTATTGAAAAATTTAAATTCAGATATTGTACGTGACCTGATTTATAGAGAAGGCCCTATTTCAAAACCGGAGATTGCAGAACAGACCGCTTTGAGTCTTCCAACTGTAAAAAAGAGAGTGGATCTGCTTTTACGGGAGGGATGGATCCGGGAGACCGGAAGAAGCGGCGAGGGAGTGGGGAGAAAAGCAATCATGTATGAGGCTGACCGCTCCCACAACATGATCCTGCTGCTGTATGACCGGGATGGTTTTATTGCTTCTCTTGTGGATATTACGGGGATGATTCACCATAAAGAAAGGTACGTGTATGCGGAAAGCGGCGCGAGAGGATATATGGAATTTTTGTGCGCCTGTATCGAAAAGCTGATGAAAAAAGTATCCGGTACCGTGCTTTCCATTGGTGTGACCGTTCCGGGTGTTGTGAGAAGCAGCGGCATGATCAAGCATATTCCCGAAATTCCGGAATGGGAAAAATACAATCTGCAGGAGGAACTGCAAAAGAGATACGGTGTGGATGTGCTTGTAGAAAACGACATCCGTATGATGACCCTCGGCTATTATGAAAGCAGGATCCGGGGACAGTATTCGGATATGGTATATATTTTTGCGGATGGAGCGCTGAGTGCCGGTATCATTATCAACGGACGGCTGCACCGTGGACTGGAAAACTTTGCCGGAGAGCTTGGATTTCTGATCTTCCATGAGAATCTCAGCAGCAAAAATCAGCCTGTAGACGGGCGCGGAGATTTTGAAACCTCTGTTATGGAGGTATTGGAACAGATCGAAAAGGATAAAGAAAACAAGGAGCTGCTGGAACGGTATTACGACCTGCTTGTAAAGGGCATCGTGAGCGTGGGATGCGTGACAGCACCGGAAATCGTAGTCATACAGGGAAATCATCTGGATGACACGGTGCTGGAGTACATCACAGAGCGCATCCGCCCGTATTTTCCAAAGGATGTGCTACCGGAGCTGCGGATCAATACAGAATATGGCTGCGATGCACAGGGACTGATACAGGAATGTGTGAGACATTCCATCGAGAAAAGTGCAAAGCTTGGAAGGATTACCATTGGTGGAAAGACAGACAGTTAAAATGGGAGGCGTAAGAAGCATGAAAAGAATCGTAGCAGTAAATTCCAACTGTTATCACGGATATTCCATTGAGGAGGCTATCAAAGGTACGGCTGCAGCAGGCTTTCAGTATATGGAACTGACTGCCACTAAGGGGTGGACGGAGCATGTATTTCCGGATCAGTCATTCAGCCGGCTTTTAAAGGTAAAGGACATGCTGAGGAAGTATGACATTACACCGTTTTCCATGAGCGGACACTGTAATCTGATGGACACGGCACGAATGGCAGATTTTATTGAGAACATCAAGCTGGCTGCTTTTTTCGGCTGTGATTACATTGTTTCCTCCATCGGAGAAGCCCATCTTGCCAATCAGGCTGTGGCATCCAACGAGACGGTAGCAGAGCACATAGCGGCGTTCCTGCCATATCTGGAGGAGGCTGACATGAAGCTGATGCTGGAGGTTCATGGTGAGCACGGGGACGGCAGAATCATGAAGGAGATCGTCCGGCTTGTGAACAGCCCCAGGGTCAAGATCAACTATGACACAGCTAACGCGATCTTCTACGGCGGAGTGGACGTTGCAGCAGATCTGGAGGGTTGCGTGGATGAAGTGGCATATATCCATCTTAAGGACAAGGCAGGTGCGCAGAAGGAATGGAATTTCCCGGCGCTTGGGCAAGGATATATAGATTTCCCGGCAGTTTTTGAGATATTGAAACAGAAAAACAATCTGTGTCCGTTTTCTGTGGAGATTGAATTTACGGAAAAAGGCCCGAAGGATCTGGAAGAGATCAACGAGGCTGTGAAAGTTTCCGGTGAGTATCTGAAAAAAGCAGGATTTGAAATTTAGAATAGAGAAAGGATGAATGGCATGGAAAAATTAAGAGTTGGAGTAGTGGGAATCGGTTTTATCGGAGCGGCTCATGTGGAAGCACTCAGACGCCTTGGCTATGTGGATGTAGTGGCTGTGGCAGATCAGAGCGGCGGCGCTAAGAGAGCAGAGGCAGTTTTTGTGGAGCATGGCTATGATGATTACCGGGAAATGATCGAGAAGGAAAACCTGGATGCGGTACATATCTGTACACCGAACAATACCCATTATGAGATGGCGATGTATGCAATGGAACACGGACTGAGCGTCATGGTAGAAAAACCATTTACTATGACCGTGGAGCAGGCGGAAAGCCTGTGTGCATATGCAAAGGAGCATAACATTGTAACAGCCGTAAATCATTCCCTGCGCATGAATCCTCAGGTTCAGCAGATGAAGGCAATGGTCAGAAGCGGAGAAGTGGGAAAAATCTATGCGGTAACAGGAAGCTATCTGCAGGACTGGCTGTTTTTGGAGAGTGACTGGAGCTGGAGGCTTGACCCGAAGCTTTCCGGAAAAACGAGAGCCTTTTCCGATATCGGAACCCATTGGATCGATATGGTGGAGGATATTATCGGAGAGAGAGCTGTTGAACTTCTGGCTGAATTTGATATTATGCACAAAACACGTAAAAAACCGAAAAAGGAGGTTGCTACCTTTTCCGGTATGGCACTCCGTCCGGAGGATTATGAGGACGTTCCCATTGAGACAGAGGACTGGTGCAGCATTCTGTTCCGTTTTGAAAACGGTGCTATCGGAAGCTTAAATGTAAGCCAGGTAACAGCAGGACGTAAAAACCAGCAGATCATTTCTATCAGCGGCAGCAAGTGTGCACTGCACTGGGACAGCGAGGATTCCCAGGAGCTGTGGATCGGACGCCGTGAAACATTTAACCAGAAAGCGCCGAAAGACCCGTCCATTCTTTCCGATGAGGCACAGAAGGTGATCGGTTATCCAGGCGGACATGTGGAAGGCTTCCCGGATACCTTTAAGATGCAGTTCAGTAAATTCTATCAGGCAGTGAGGGAAAAAGACACCTCAAGAAAAGAATTTGCAAACTTTGAGAACGGTCTGCGGGAAATGATCCTGAATGAAAAGGTATATGAATCTGCACAGAAACGTGCATGGGTAAAAATCTGAGAAAAAAGGAGGACGAAGCTATGATGAAGCTTGGATTACATACTGCGATACTGGCAGAGTATTCCTTTGAACAGGTTGTGGATTATGCGGCAGAGGTAGGCTTTAAAAGCCTGGAGGTATGCTGCTGGCCCAATGAAAAGGCAGCTCGCAGATATGCCGGGGTTTCCCACATTGATGTAAATGGTATGACAGAAGAGTCTGCCCGTAAATATCTGGATTATGCGGCTTCCAAGGGAGTTGAGATCGCGACTCTTGCATATTTCCCAAATCCTATGTCGGACGATGCAGAGACAGCAGAGAAATCCCGTGAACATCTGAAAAAAGTAATTGATGCGGCAGCGCTGATGAATGTGAACCTGGTAACCACCTTTATCGGCAAGGACAAGACAAAGACTGTAGAGGAAAACCTGGAGCTGATGGAGCAGGTATGGCCTCCGATCCTGAAGCATGCAGAGGAAAAAAATGTAAGAATCGCTATAGAAAACTGCCCGATGTACTTTACAAAGGATGAATGGCCGGGAGGAAATAATCTGGCATCCACTCCGCAGGTTTGGCGCAGAATGTTTGCAATGAGCCCAAATATCGGACTGTGTTTTGACCCGTCCCATATGATACTTCTTGGCATGAATGTATGGAAACCGGTTGTGGATTTTGCAGACCGTATTTTCCATGTACATTTCAAAGATTTGCAGATCGACCAGGAAAAGGTGGAAGAGTACGGAAGATTTACTTATCCGGGACTGTGGCATACACCAAAGCTTCCCGGATACGGCGATGTGGATTTTGCGAAGCTGATCACAAAGCTTCATGAAACAGGCTATCGTGGTTCTGCATGTCTGGAATGCGAGGACCGGGCATTTGAAGGTTCTATGGAGGACACCAGAGAGGGAATTGAGATTGCGTACCGTTATCTGCGCACGCTGATGTAGGAGATGCTATGATCCGGATAGGAATTGTTGGTACGGGTGGTATGGGCACCGTACATTATACCAATTATCAGTACATAGAAGGCTGCGAAGTGGCTGCTGTCTGCGGAAACGCAGAAAAAGCAGCAGGCTGGGGACTTCCCTGCTATTCCGATATTTCCAGAATGGCAAAGGAGGAACGGCTGGATGTGATCGATGTCTGTACCCCTACATTTTTGCATTACGAACAGGTAAAAGAGGCTTTGCAGTGGTGTCATGTGATCTGTGAAAAGCCGTTGACGCTGACCTGCCGGGAAGCAGAGGAGCTGTTCGAGGAGGCACAGAACAGAGGTCATCACCTTTATGTTGCCCAGGTGCTGCGCTTTTTTCCGGAATATAAGGTGCTGGAAAAGGTTATTGGTGAGAAGACCTATGGAGAGATATTGGACGGCTACTTCTGGCGGCTGTCTGCCAGACCGAAATGGACAAGCGGCGGATGGATGACAGATAAAAGCAAAAGCGGGCTGGTGCCTTTTGATCTTCATATTCACGATCTGGATTTTCTGGTAAGTCTGTTGGGAATGCCAAAGAAGGAGCATTATACCACAGCGCAGGCATCGGGAAAGGATATGGCGCAGCAATACCGGTTCCTCTATGAATTCGGCCGTGGTAAAGGCAATGTAAATATTTGCGCTGAGGCATCCTGGTATACAGGAAATTATCCCTGGTCGGCAGGATACCGTGTATGTTTCGAAAAGGCAGTTTTAGAGGCAAGAGCCGGAGCCTTGACGGTTTACCGGGAGGACAGGGAGCCGGAGAATCTGGATATTACGGAGAAAAGGCAGATCCCAACGGGAATCAATATTCCGCCTACCGGAGTATATCTGGAAGAGCTGGAGCACTTTATTTCCTGCATCCAAAGGGATGAAGACTCTGATCTCATAAAAAAGGAGCAGATACTTGGCGTACTTTCAATCCTGGAAAAAATGAATGACAATTTATAAGAAGCTAAAAGCGGACACGCTTTAGTTATAAAAAAGCATATGTGAAAGGAGACACAAACATGAAAAAAGCTTTATCAATGGTATTGGCACTTGGGATGGCAGTTGGATGCCTTTCCGGTACAGGAGTAACCGTAGCTGCAGAGGAAACCAGCGATTACGTGATCGGCGTTCTGGCACCAGAGGTAACCCACGGATGGGTAGCAGCCGTTGCTTATTATGCTGAAGCAAGATGTAAGGAAATGAAAGAGAGCGGAGCAATTAAAGATTACATCATTGCAACAAGCGGTAATGCAGAAGATATGACAGCAGACCTTGATGACCTTCTGACCCAGAATGTGGATGCAATCGTTGCATATCCGCAGTGGGACGGTATGGAAGCTTCTCTTCAGAGAATTCTGGATGCAGATATTCCGCTGGTATGCTTTGACCTTGAGTTTGATCTGAACGGCTATTATCTTGTAACAGGCGATAATAAGGACATGGGTGTGCAGGGTGCAAACTATATCCTGGATAAGATCGGTCCGGACGGCACAATTATCGCACTTACCGTTCCTACAGCAGGTTCTGTAAATGACCTCCGTATGGAAGGCTTCTATGAGCAGATGGAAACTCTGGAGCAGAACTGGGAAGTCATTGAATACGCAACTGAGTTTACACGTGAAGCTGGTCTGAAGGACTTTGCTGATATCCTTGTAAACAATCCTCAGATTGACGCTGTATATTCTCTTGATGATGAAACATCTATCGGTGTTCTTCAGGCAATCAAAGAGGCAGGCAGAAGCGATATCAAGGTTATTACAGGTGGCGGCGGATGCCAGGAATACTTCAATCTGATGCCGGAATACGAAGATATCAATGTTGCATCTGCAACCTATTCTCCAGCCATGGTTGAGACGGCAGTAGATGAGGCTGTACAGCTTCTGAACGGCGAAACTGTAGAAGAGAAACTTGTTATCCCGACAACAATCGTAGATAAAGAGAATTACGAAGAATTCCTTGACGCTTCTTCTCCATACTAATTCGTATGTGACGGAATGTGGAAGGGCTGCTGCAGATTTTGCAGCAGCCCTGTTTAGAAGGAAATCTGGAGGGTAAACTATGAAACTGGAAATGAAAGGGATCACAAAATCTTTTGGCGCAAATAATGTTCTGCAGGGAATCGATTTTTCACTTTCCGGTGGAGAAATCTGTGCGCTGCTCGGTGAAAACGGAGCAGGAAAATCCACACTCATGAATATCCTGGGAGGCGTGCTGCAGGCAGATCAAGGAAGCATTTCCATTGACGGACAGCAGGTGCAGTTTGCAACCCCGCTGGATTCCCTGAATGCAGGCGTTGGATTTATTCATCAGGAGCTGAACCTGATCAATGATCTTGCTGTGTATGAGAATATGTTTATCAGCAGAGAGATCCGGAAGAAAAACGGACTTCTGGATATCGATGCAATGTGTGAAGAAACACGAAAAGTTTTTGAGCGAATCGAAGTTGATATTAAACCGAAAACAATGGTGCGGGATCTGGATGCGTCCTACAAGCAGATTGTGGAGATCGCCCGGGCGCTGATGATGAACGCAAAAATGATCATTATGGATGAGCCCACCACATCTCTGACGGAACCAGAGATCGAGCATGTATTTGACATGATGCGAAAGCTGAAAAAGCAGGGAGTAGGCATCGTATTTATCTCCCATAAACTGCGGGAGGTTATGGAATTCTGTGACCGCTATACCGTGCTCCGTGACGGTCAGCTGGTTGCGATGGGAAATGTTTGTGATACCAGCATTAACGAGCTGGCAAAATTCATGGTTGGCCATGAGGTGAGGACAGAATCTCTTCAGCGGGAATGTAAGCCGGGAGACGAAGTTCTCCGCCTGGAAAATCTGTCTCTTGAGAAAAAATTTGATAATATATCCCTGTCGGTCAGAAGAGGAGAGATCGTAGGGGTAACGGGACTTCTGGGAGACGGAAGAACAGAAGTATTCCAGACCGTATTCGGATGTTACCGGGAATACACCGGTAAAATCTATGTGGAAGGCGCGGAACAGAAAATTACAAGTGTCCAGCAGGCAATGAAGCTGGGAATCGGCTATGTTCCCCGTGACCGCAAGGAAAATGGAATCATTAAGGATTTGAATATTATGGAAAATGCGTCCATTGCAGTTCTTCCGCAGTTGGCGCGGCATGGAATTATAGACAAAGCCACACAGAAACGGGAATTTGAGAAATTTGTAAAAAACCTGAGGATCAAGCTTGGAAAGGGAACTGATCTGATCGGAAGCCTTTCCGGAGGAAATCAGCAGAAGGTTGTTCTGACAAAATGGCTGATGGCAGATCCCAAGCTCCTGATTCTGGACAATCCTACCCAGGGTGTGGATGTTGGGGCAAAGGAGGATATCTACAATATCATTCTTGAGCTTGCAAAACGGAATATCGGTGTGGTCATTCTCTCAAGCGAGGCACAGGAAATTATCAGGATCTGTAACCGGTCTGTCGTCATGTATCATGGAAAGATCCAGGATGAGCTTTCCGCAGATGAGATGACGGAAGAAATCATTATGCGGCTTGCAACCGGTGGACACAAATAATCAGGAGGGCATTACGATGAAAGGTAAAGAAAAACAAAACGGAAATTTCCTGAGCTGGCTGACAGGCCAGTGGAAAAATAATTCATTATTCAGCATTGGCCTTGTATTACTGTTTATGATAATTCTTCAGACCTTTGCCCTGAATTATTCAGCGTGCAGTACCTTTGGTGATTGTCTGATGCTATGGGTGCGTAATTTTACAAATGTGCTGAGAAATAATGCAGGTATCGGAATCATATCACTTGGTATGACCTTTGTTATCATCTCTGGCGGAATCGATCTGGCGGTAGGTTCTACTCTGGTAGCAGTAGGTGCGATCATGATGGTGATCATGGATGCAGGAACGATCGGTACCCTTTCCAATTTCGGCATTACAGGAGTTCCGGCGTATATCATTGCAATCCTCATTGGAATCGTGGCAGGTATCCTTCTGGGTGGTTTGACAGGCTCCCTTGTATCCTGGGGAATGATCCCGCCGTTTATTGTGACTCTTGGAACCCAGAAAATTTTCCGCTCTGTAACCCAGCATTTCATGCAGAGTGTCAATCCATCGGTTCCGACGCCGTTTTGTAAGCTGGCAAATGCGGAAATCGGCGGTTTTATGCTTCTGCCCATCATTTACTGGATCATCATTGCCGTGATTCTTTATATCGTGGCACAAAAGACAGTATTTGGACGCCAGGTGTATGCGGTAGGAAGCAATGAGCGTACAGCTCGTCTTTCCGGTGTAAATGTAAATAAAGTGAAATGCAAGGTTTATATTTTAATGGGCTTTCTGGTGGCGTTGACTGCGACTCTGACCATTGCACGTATCGGTTCTATGGACTATGCAAATGCCGGATCCGGTTATGAGCTGGATGCCATTGCCTCCGTTGTAGTGGGCGGTACAAGCTTTTCCGGAGGAAAAGGAACCATTCAGGGTACAGTTATGGGTGTTATGACCATCGCCATTATGAACAATCTTCTGAACCTGTGGGGCGTTCCGCCGTTTTTGCGGGAGGCATTCAAAGGTGCGATCATTATCGCTGCAGTTCTGCTTCAGAAGAAGGATAAAGCCTGATTCTGTACCAGAACGAAAAGAAGGAGGTGCGGGATGGAAAAGTATTGTCTTGGAATTGACATAGGTGGCACCTCGGTCAAGTTTGGCTTATTTGATATGGATGGGGCATTGCTTGAAAAATGGAGCATTCCAACGAATATCGAGCAAAATGGCATCCATATCCTGCCGGATATTGCGGCTTCCGTAAACAGCAAGCTGAAGAACCGGAAAATCACACCGGAACAGGTTTCGGGAGCAGGCGTAGGAGTTCCGGGACAGGTAGCAGAGGATGGAACCATATTGTTTGCAGAGAATCTGGGCTGGGTCCATGTACCACTCACCAGGGAATTATCCAGAATGACCGGCTTGTCTGTCCAGGCGGAAAACGATGCAAATCTGGCGGCATTGGGTGAAATCTGGCAAGGCAGCGCGGAGAACTGCCACAGCATGATCTTTGTAACCCTTGGTACAGGAATTGGCTGCGGAATCGTCATGAAGGATAAGATCCTTTCCGGTGCAAATGGAGCAGCAGGAGAGATTGGACATATGCACATTGAGGACAATATGACGGAGCAGTGCAACTGTGGGAAGTACGGATGTCTGGAGCAGCTTGCATCAGCAACCGGGCTGCGACGGCTTGGTAAGATGGAATTGGAAGCATCAGAGGAGCCGTCGCTGTTAAGACGGTCAGAAGTGTCTGCAAAGACGATTTTTGAGGCAGTGAAGAAAAAGGATGCGCTTGCAATCCGGGTTGCCGAAAAATTCGGGGAATATCTGGGCAAAGCACTGGCCAATTGTACTTGTGTGCTAAATCCTGAGATTGTAGTGATCGGCGGCGGTGTGTCGAAGGCGGGAGTTGTCGTACTGGAATATATTCAGAAGTATTACCGTCAGTATGCCTATCCGCCCTGCGTGGACACGGAGTTTCGTCTGGCGGCCCTGGGCAGCGATGCCGGGATTTACGGAGGAGCCAAGCTGGTGATAGAGGAAAATTGAAACGTATAAGGCTGGAATGTAGTTTTAATGACATTCCAGCCTTTTTAACTCCGGCAGGACCGTACACAGCATTGTAGTAAAGCAGAGGATTCCTCCAATCAGATTGGAGATGGGCTCTGCCATAAATACCCCGTCTGTTCCCATTTTTCCAATGTGAGGAAGCAGGTATGTCAGCGGCACCACCAGGATGATTTTTCGAAAAATGCTGAAAAAGATGGCCTGCTTCTTTTTATTTAAAGCTTTAAAAACCGTTTGTCCGCTGTATTGCAAAGACTGAAAGACAAAGGCAGAAAAGTAAATATGTAAAGCTGGCACGGCATCCATCTGCAAGGTGTGATCGGTACTGAAAATCGAGATAAACATGTCTGGCTTCCACTCAATAGCAATCCATACCAGTAAGGTGTAAAGAACAGACACGGAGGTCATGATCGCCATGGTTTTGCGCACACGGTCCGCCCGTCCTGCACCATAATTATAGCTGAGAATAGGAGAAGAGCCTTCTACGATTGCGGAAACCGGCGTATCAAGAATCTGACGTACCGAAGACACAATGGTCATAATGGAAACGTAAAGCTCATTGCCAAAACACATCAGTACATTGTTGCAGGCAATCTGTACAAGCGAGTTGGTACACTGCATGATAAACGGAGCCGTACCAAGAGCCGCAATATCCCCTGCATATGGAACATAATCGCGGATATGCTGCTCTTTTTGGAAGAAAATACGGCATTCCAGCTTCCTACCGAAAAGATACCAGCAAACTATCAAAACAGACAGAAACTGTGAAATCACAGTGGCAATTGCAGCTCCGTTTACCCCAAGCTTTAAAGTAAAAATAAAAAACGGGTCTAAAATCAAATTGGAAACAGCGCCGATCACAACCGAGATCATCCCGATCCTTGGAAAACCCTGTGCATTGATAAAAGGATTCATACCTGTGGTGATCATGGAAAACAGGGTTCCCAGAAGATAAATGCGAAGATACGTGAGAGCATATCTCATGGTCAGATCAGAGGCGCCGAATAAGCGGAGAATAGGCTCTGAAAATAATTCGCCGGAAGCCATAATGGTCAGCCCGGTGAGAAAGAGAAGGCGGAAGGAAGTATTCATGATCTTTTCTGCTTTCTCTTTATTTTTTTTGCCAAGCTCCATTGCAAAAAGAGGGGAACCACCCATTCCGAACATATTGGTAAAACCACCGATCAGGACAATAACCGGAAAACAGAGCCCCACCGCGCCAAGTGCAGTTGTTCCATCATGGGGAATCCGTCCAATATAGACACGGTCTACAATGCTGTAAAGCAGATTCAGCATTTGCGCCACCAACATGGGAAATGCCGTCTGCGCGATATTCTGTGCTATTTTTCCATTCGCAAAATCAACTTGCTTCATATCCAAATTCCTCCCTTAAAAATGCCATTATAAATCTTAGCCTTTCCTAAAGTAATTGTCAATAAAAAACAACTCCCGGTCTAATGGGTTTATCCGGTTACAAAACGGTTACATATAAAAGAAAAGTGATGTGGTATACTTGCCACATGAGGCAAAGCCCCTGGATTTTGTGTAGGAGGTGCTTATGAAGGCGCGTATTTTAGTAATAGAAGATGAAGCGGCTGCTTCCCGGAAAGGATGGCTTTCAACTGCTGCCGGAGCTGAAGCGTTGCGGGATTCCGGTAATCTTTCTGACAGCAAAAGCAGACCTGTCCAGTAAAGTAAAAGGATTAAAGGACGGAGCAGAGGATTATATCGTAAAGCCATTTGAGATGCTGGAGGTCCTGGTACGGCTGGAGAAGGTATTGGAACGTTACCGTACCAATCATGAAATCATAAAAATACTGGACGTGGAGATTGACGAAGAGAAACGTCTGGTAAAAAAGAAGGGACAGGAGATCTATCTGAAGCCTATGGAGTACGAGTGCCTGTTGACATTTGTACATCATAAAAATAAAGCGCTGACAAGGGAGCAGCTCCTGGGAATGCTGTGGGGGATTGAGTTTGCGGGGGAAACCAGAACGGTAGATGCCCATGTGGGAAGGATCCGAAAAAAACTTGGATGGCAGAATGTGATCAAAACCATTCCCAGAATCGGATATCGTCTGGAGGTGGAGGAATGAAGCTTTTCAGAAAAATTTTCCTGCAGGTTTTTGCGGGATGTATCCTTTTGACCATGGTTCCTCTTTTATATTTTCTACATGAATCGGAACGGCAGAGTTTGACGTCTGTGTATCTGTATGAGAGAAAAAGCATGAGACAAGCTTATTGTCAGTTTCGTGAAACGCTGGAATCAGCCTGTCATGGAGAAAATGAACAGACCATATGGGATGTGGTGGCAATACAGGAGTTTAAGTCCCTCATCGGAAGTAACGGTGCTCTGTATCGTGAAGGCGAGGAGTTGTATAATGTCTCTCCCTACGAATTTGATGTGAAGGGAGTTCAGGACATAGTAAAGAAAACAGGCTATGCTGTGGAAGGAACTGCCAAAGAGTCAGGCATCGGCTTCCGCGACTGTATTCAGCAAGCTGGTGAAAGCAAGCTCATGCTTTTGGTTGAGGAGTGGGGAGAAGTAAACATACCTTCCTATTTCATCATTTATTATAAAGATGTAACCTATATCTATAATCAGACCAAAATCCTGTTTTTAAAAGGAATGTGTTTGGCAGCAACACTTTTGGCGATGACCGGAGTCTTGCTTTATCTTGGTATTTACCGGAGCATCCGCCCCCTGACAGAGCTGAAACAGGCAGCCTCGGCTATTGCGGAGGGCGCCTATGGAAATCGTGCCAAGGTGCGGGGAAAGGATGAAATCGGGGAACTGGCGGTGAGCTTTAACCAGATGGCGCAAAAAGTAGAGGAGCATGTGGAAGAGCTTTCTGATATTAATTATAAGCAGACGCAGCTTATCGGGAGCCTGGCTCATGAACTAAAAACTCCTCTGACTGCCATCATCGGCTATTCGGATACCATGCTGACAGTCCCTCTCAGTGAAAAAAGGAAGATACAGGCACTGCACTATATTCAAAGTGAAGGGCAGCGATTGGCACGGCTGTCTGCAAAAATGATGGAACTGACCGGGCTTTATCGAGAGGAGCTTTCCATTTCCATAAAAAAAGTGAATGGGGAGGAATTTTTACAGCGTATAAAGGCACTGACCGCTTATCGGCTAAAAGAAAAGAATATCTGTCTCGTTGTGACATGTACTCCAAAGGATCTTACTTTTCAGGCAGATGAGGATCTTCTGACGAGCCTGCTCCTGAATCTGATCGACAATGCTTATAAGGCTTCCAAGCCGGAAAGTACCATTACCATATCTGCAGACAGCTCCGGTATTTCTGTGAAGGATCATGGAAAGGGAATCCCGTCTTCTGAACTGGAACGGGTAACCGAGGCGTTTTACATGGTAGATAAATCACGCAGCCGTACAGCAGGAAGTGTGGGACTGGGGCTGACCTTCTGCAAGCAGATTGCAGAGCTTCACGGAGCAGACCTGATCCTGGAAAGCGAGGCAGGAAAAGGAACACGGGTCAAGATGCGTTACAAAACGGTTACACATTAAGGAAGATTTGGAGAAGAAAAGGATGCTATGATAAGCCAAGCATCAGTTCTGCGGTCATAACCGGAACGATGACTGAGAGGAGGCAAAGATTAATGATGAAACAGAAAGCAATTGTTATGCTGCTTGGCGTTTTTTTAGGGGCTGTTTTTCTTACCGGCTGCGTTCAGACACCGGAAGAATCGTTGGTAAAGCAAAAGGGAGAGGCGAGTCTGAAAAACTACGCAGAAGGGCAGACGCTGAAAGAAACGAATATTTTGCGGCAGGCGCTCGGGGCACCGGAGCATTACAAGAGCGAGACATCAGACGAGACGGGCAAGCTTCAGATATTGACAGATGCGGATGTAGAAATCCCCGATAGTGACAAGGTATCTGCCATTGCAGTGAGCCAGCATCCTTTTGACCAGACGGTAATGGACAGGATTACGGATGCTTTTTTCCCGGATGCTGAAATTTACAGCAATGACAGTTACAGTCAGTGGACAAAGACAGACTACCAGAAGGAGATTGAAAAGCTGAAAGGCTATGTGGCACAGGGGAATCTGGATCCGTTTCATTTAGGTACAGATGAGAATGGAAATTATGTATACGATATTTATCAGAATATTGAGACATATGAACAGGAAATGCAGTCAGCGCCGGAGGAACGTTCACTGGAAAAAGTGCATCCTCAGTATGAGCAGGGCGGCAGTCAGTTCTGGGGTGTGGCCTGCCAGCCGGACGGAACTGCTTATAACTATATCATGAAGACCTATGGCAGTATGCCTATGGAGGTTAGGCTGGAAAAGAGACGGGAAATGCAGGAAGGCAGTGTGGCAAGGTGGTTGGAGTACAGTAGGGCTTCCAATAGTAATTTTTCAAATGTACCGAATGAGACAGAATTGGAACAGTCTGTGGGAATTACGCTGGAAGAGGCCAAAAAGGCTGCAGATGCTAAGGTAGATGCGCTGCAGCTTGAAAACATGGAGATGACCGCCTGGGAATACGGAATCTGTTTTGAAGAAGACATGAATGTGTCCGGCAAAGTGGTTGATACAGGATATATGCTCCACTACACCAGAAAGCTCAATGGAATCCCCATTACTTATACAAGTGAAACAGGCGGCAATCTGGAAGACATGAATAGTGAAATGGAATCCTGGGGCTATGAACTGCTGGATATTATTGTAACAAAGGACGGAATCGATACAGTACACTTTAACAATCAGTACGATATTGGTGAAATACGGACAGAGAATCTGAATCTGATGTCCTTTGATAAGATTATGGATGTTTATCGGAAAATGATGGTGATCCAGAATGCAGATGTCTTAAACTATGCGGTTTCTGAAACATACCGCATCGACAGGATTACCTTTGGTTACAGCCGTATCTATGAGCCTGCGGCAGACAGCCAATCCGGATTGCTGGTACCTGTGTGGGATTTTTTCGGAAGCTGCGAGACTGTGTATGACAATGAAGGACAGCAGGAGAACAGCAGCAATACAATGAAGTATCGAAGCTATCTGACTATCAATGCCATTGATGGAAGCATCATTGACCGCGGGCTTGGCTATTAGGGAGCGGAAGGGAATGCGACAGATCGTAGCAGTGGTCCGGTTTAACTTTATGGGGTTTTGGAAAAATCCCAAGGTTATTCTCACCTTTTTGCTGGGCCTGGTTCTGAGCTTTTTGTTGAGCAGCCGTATTATGGTAGTGATCGGGAATTACAGGACGCCGACCCAGGCAGTAGAACCATTTTTATGGACCTTTGGGGATTCCACGGCAGTTTTACTTGCTTCTTTGTTACTGTTGCTCTTATTTTCGGATCTTCCTAAGCTGACAGCAGCATCACCCTTTTATCTCCTGCGGATGACAAAAAGAAAATGGATGGCTGCACAGCTTTTCTATGTGGTTTGCGTGGCTGCAGTTTATACACTCTTCATCTTTTGTGTTACTGTGCTGCTTTGTATGAAAACAAGCTATGTGGGCAATATCTGGAGTGAAACGGCAGCCATGCTTGCGTACTCTGAGCTTGGAAAGGATCTGAGCGTGCCTTCCACGGTAAAAGTGATGGAGAGTATTACCCCTTACGGATGCGCACTGCAGGTGACAACGTTATTTTTTCTGTATACCGGAACCTTGAGCTTTGTAATACTGGCAGGAAATCTTTGGCTTGGAAAAAACAGGGGAATGGTTCTGGGACTTCTTTACAGTCTCTACGGTTTTCTGCTTGACCCTTCCGTTCTTGGAAAAATCCTGGGACTGGAAGCCTATGAAATGTATAAGATCAATGTGTTGTCCGTCTGGATCAGCCCCTTGAATCAAGCGGTTTACGGAAGGCACAATTTCGGTTACGACAGGCTTCCTACAGTGGGGCAATCCTGCCTGGTGTTTCTGGTTCAGCTTTTGGTACTGGCGATGCTCTGCATGACCGCACTTCGCCGCTATCACTTTCATTTTACAGGAGAAAAAACATGAGTGCAGAAATCAATAGAATGCTTTCCGGAAAAGGCTTTCTTTGGGCTATACTTCTGGGAGGCATGGGAATTGTCTTGGGTGCCCCTTATCCAAAAATGGATAAGCTCTTGCAGCCCGGGAGTTTTCTGGCCTTGGAAGGAACTGCCTTGTATTCACAAACCGCGAGTTTTTTTCTGCCTATAATCGCGGTACTGCCCTGGAGTGATTCCTTCCTGGAGGAATGGAAAGGCGGTTATCTCAAATCCTGTCTGCCCAGAACAGGGCGCAGGGAATATGTGGAGAATAAAATATTGACCGTAGCTCTTGGAGGCTTTCTCGCCTGGATGACTGCCGGAATCACAGTTCTGTTTTGCTTTTTTGTAGTCTTTTTTCCTTGTGAGAAGCAGGGCGGGATTTCGCCGGAAGAGGTATCTGCCCTCTTTGCTATTATGATCCGCGGTGGAGTTATCGCAGCCATTTTAGGCTCCCTGGGAGGGCTTTGCGGCGCTATTACAGGTTCTGTCTATATGGCTTATGGGCTACCGTTTGTAGGCTATTATTTTTGTATGATTTTGTATGAGCGATATTTTCCGAAAGCATTTTGGATTTACCCAAAGGAATGGATTGCCGGAAGCCGCTCATGGGGAAAAAACGACCAGGGATTGTGGCTGTTTCTGCTGCTCTTTTTGGCAGTATCCGTGACCGTGCACAGAGAGATTCTGTATGAGAAGCTGGAAGAAATCTGAGCAGAAAGGAAGGGCATATGTCCGGTATGGAAAAAAAAGGACCCTGTGTGGAACTCGAACATGTGACGAAACGCTTTGGACAGGATCAGGTATTGAAAGAAGTGAATTTAAAGCTGCAGACAGGGAAGGTTTATGGAATTGTAGGAAATAACGGTTCCGGAAAGACAGTACTGATGAAATGCATCTGCGGCTTTCTTCCGGTTACAACAGGATGCGTGCGCGTATTTGGAAAGCGTATTGGAAAGGATGTGGATTTTCCGGAAAGCCTGGGGGTGATCATTGAAACACCCGGGTTTCTTACCCAGCTTACAGGACGGAAAAATCCGGAGATTCTTGCAGATCTGAACCGCCGGATATCGCGTGCAGACATCCGGCTGGTTCTGAAGAAGGTAGGACTTGATCCGGATCTGAAAAGACCTGTCAGCAAGTATTCCCTTGGAATGCGGCAGCGTCTGGGAATTGCCCAGGCAATTATGGAAAATCCGGGTCTATTGATCCTGGATGAGCCCTTTAACGGGTTGGATAAACATGGAGTGGAGGAAATCCGAAGGCTTCTCCTGGAATTGAAGGCAGATGGTAAAACCATTCTGCTGGCAAGCCATAATGAGGAAGACATCCGGATTCTGTGTGATGAGGTGTATGAGATGGATGGAGGAGTGCTGACCTTTATGCGGTCCGAATGTGAGGATAAGGAGGCGGTGAATTGCAACAGTTAAAATCAGGAGCAAAATTCCTTCGGGTAGCTGCGTTGATTTTTTTTGTGCACATTGTAGCTATAGGAGAATACATGGGTTCAGAATTTTTCGCAGGATTTTTTTGCACAGTCGTGCAGGCGGAAGAAATGGAGGATGGGGAAGAAACATCATCCGGGGATTTTACAGATATACCGCTGGCGGAAACACTGCCGGAGGAAAATGTAACTTCCGTAGAGCCGGAAAACAGCGCAGAAGAGCCTTTGTCTGAGGAAGCAGGAGGATTTGTGGATGCTCCGGATGCAATACCGGATACCCCGGCTTTTCCGACTGACAGCCAGATTCCCGGGAATCCGGAAACAATGGATACCAAAGTATATCTGGGACTTGACAATCTTCATATTTATGAGGGAATGGAACAGTCCTTTTCGGATGGATACAGGCCTACCGTAAAGGACGGAATCCTGGAACTGGTAATCCCATACGTTGCCAGCGGAAGCCTGAAGGGTAGTAAGCTGACCGTCAATCTGGAATTTCTCAACCAGAAGCAGTCACCTGTTGAGCTGAAAAACTACCAGAAAGATATTTGGAAAAAAGGATATTTTCCGGCAGAGGATATCATGCAGGAGGATATGGAAGGGACAGCTAAGGAAGCCATGGGCTATACGGAAACCTATCTGTATGTATGCAGGATCCCCATACGCAAAGATGCAGAGCCGGGCCAATATTCTCTCACAGCCAAAGCGTGGGGCTATACGGAAAACATGGAAGAAGTTTCGTTGGAGCATAATATCTTTTTCTATATCCCGGATACAGCAGCCAAAGATAATCCCAAACAGAAGGTTCAAACTGCAAATGATGACAGCAGATATGCAGGTGGAGGCGGTGAACCGTCGCAGGAAATCATCCGTCAGCCGAAAATGCTGCTGGAATCCTGCAGTCTGTCAGAAAAAGAACTGGAAGCAGGCAGTACCAAGCTCCTACAGGTATGCTTAAGAAATCGCAGCCAGACCCAAAGTATGTATAACCTGAAAATTACACTTCAAACAGGGTCTGCGTCCTTAAAACTGGAACGGAATTCCTTTTACTTCGAGAAAGTGGCTCCTGGAGAGAGCATTTCTTTGGAAGGGAAAGTAAAAGTCGCACCGGATGCAGAGGCAGGCATCGTGCCTCTGTCCTTTTCTTTTGAGTATGAGGATAAAAAGGGTACTTCCGATACCGGCTCGGAGCTTGTAAATCTTTCCGTTTCTCAGCCTGTGAAAATGGAGCTTGAAAAGTCGGAAATTCCGGCAATTCTTTATGCCTCCGATACGGTTGAGATACCTGTTGAGGTGCTGAACCTGAGCAGGACTGACGTGTACAATGTCAGGGTCCGCCTGGAAGGAACCGGGCTTTTTCCGACTGCTGATGTGTTTATCGGAAACATGGAAGCAGGAAGCAGTGGGAGCGGAAGCATGAAGGTGTATGTGGGAACGAAAACTATGGAGTCCATTGGCGTGGACAATGGAACAGAGGAAAAGGAAAAATACGGGGCAGTAAGCGGAAGATTTGCCTTATCCTACGAGGACGCTTCAGGTAACACCTATGAGGAATCCCGTGAGTATCAGACGGAGATTAAAAAGGCACAGGTCTTGTCTCTGAAGACTGATGAGGAAACGGAAAAAGCAAATCCGTGGTGGATTTCTGTTTTTGCAGCGCTGATTCTGGGCATGACAGCGATGCTGCTTTTGCTTTTAGCAAAGCTTCACCGGAAAAATATTTTGCTGGAGGAATCGAGAAAGGTGTAGGATGATGGGAAGACACGGAAGAAGACGGATATCCATTTTGGTTTTATCATGTGCACTGGCGGTAACTATCGTGGCGCTGGTGTTTTCCCTTCTGTTGGAAAATAAGGAAGAAGAACAGTGTTTCCAGTTTGCCGCCGACCTGGGCGGAACCACTTATGATGAGAATTTCCTGGAGAAGGCCTCGAAAATAAGGGGAATCCGTCAGATCTGCCCTATTCTGGAGATTCCGGTACGCCTGAAGCTGGAGGATTATACCATGGATACAGTATGGATGGCAGTGGATGCAGATGTGCTTGAAAAAAAGGTACAAAAAGCCAGAGAGGTTCCGCTCGGAACTACCCCGGTGCTGCTTCTCGGAAAGAACTCTCTGGCGGAAATGAAGGATTCCAATGAACATAAAATTTCAGAGAATCAGCAGAAAAAATTTCTTGATAGTTTTGAAAAACTGGAGCTGAAGTATTCTGTAGCCTCTCAAAAAGCTGATGCGGAGAACGAGATTGGTGAAGTACAGTGGAAGGACTGCATCGTTGCGGGAATTTTGTCCTCCCCGTCAGAAGGCATCTATCTTCCCTACGCCCAGGGCAGAATGCTGTGTGAAGCTTTCGCAGATTCAGAAATAAAAAAAGCTTTGATCACAGTTCAGGGAAAAGAGAATTATAAGAAAGCACAGTCTTATTTTGAAATCCAATAGCTGAGATCATTCAGGACAAAATGAAATACTTTCACGTCGTATAGCAATTGCATATAATAAACCTCTTGACAGCGTTTGGGAAGAGATGTTAAGATAGTTTTACTAAAACCTGATGTGGATTTTTCTGGAGCAATCTACTTTTCGCCACACAACTATTTTCGTATAGTTGTGTGGTTTTTTTTGTTTCAGACAGAAGAGGAGTATTTAGATATGGAACAAACATTTATGAAAGAACGACCAATCTTCCCATTGATGCTGTCAATGTCACTTCCAATGGTTCTGTCTATGCTGGTGAATTCACTCTATAATATTGTGGACAGCTTCTTCGTGGCACAGATCAGCGAGAGCGCCATGACAGCGCTTTCTCTGGTATATCCCATCCAGAACTTTATCAACGCCATTGCAATTGGCTTCGGAATCGGTATCAATGCGGTGATCGCTGTGAACCTGGGCGCGCAGAACCACGAGAAAGCGGATGCTGCTGCCAGTCAGGGCTTGCTGCTGAATACCATACATGGTCTGATCATGACAATCATCAGCATTGCTGTGATGCCTGATTTCTTACGTATGTTTACTTCCGACTCAGTGGTTATTGAATTGGGAATCAGCTATTCCCGCATTGCATTTGGCTTCGCCACGATCATTGCTGTAGAACTCTGTTTTGAAAAAATCTTCCAGGCGGTGGGAAAAATGACTGCAACCATGGTTGCCATGCTAAGCGGAAGCATCGCCAATATCATACTGGATCCTATTCTGATTTTCGGGCTGGGTCCGGTACCGGAGCTTGGAATCAAGGGCGCTGCGATTGCCACAGGAGCAGGGCAGGTGCTGACACTGTTCATCTTCCTTGCAATCTACTATTCACAGGAGATTCCAGTACATGTCCGTTTCCGGGATCTGAAACCGGACAAAGAAATCTGTAAGAAACTATATTCCGTTGGCATCCCGGCAACTCTGAACATGGCTTTGCCATCCCTGCTGGTTTCTTCACTCAATGCCATATTGGCTGCTTATTCACAGGCATATGTAGTTGTACTGGGTGTCTATTATAAATTACAGACATTCCTTTACTTGCCAGCCAATGGCATTGTACAGGGGATGCGCCCGATCATTGGCTATAATTACGGGGCGAAAGAGACAAAGAGGGTGAAAAAAATATATCGGACAGCGCTGATTTTAAGTGCATCGATCATGCTTTTAGGAACCGCCACATGTCTGGCAATACCAGGACAGTTGATCGGTTTATTTACAACAAATCCCCAGACGATCGAAGCAGGAACAAGCGCACTTCGAATCATAAGTGCGGGATTTATCGTATCCGCGGTCTCCGTTACATCTGCCGGAGCTTTGGAGGGACTTGGAATGGGAACACCATCTTTGCTAATTTCTCTTCTTCGGTATGTAGTGATCATTATTCCATGTGCATTCATTTTAAGCCGATTGATTGGGGTAACAGGAGTATGGAACGCTTTCTGGGTTTCAGAGCTTGTGACTGCGGTAGTAGCGTATCGTATGTTTGCCATAATCGCATAACATCGTCATAGTACGGAACCTTCCAATAAATCTTGCCAATCATATTTTATCGTGATACGATTAATGCGACCCGCCGCAGGCGGAATATGGTTGCTGGCGCAACGGCGCTCCGACACGAGTGTGCGCCAAGGCGTACACTTTTTTGTGATCAACCATGTTCCGTGTGATGGAACGTTGAGGATTTGAAATAATAGGGAGATAAAAGATGATTAAAGTAGATTTGATCACTGGTTTTCTGGGAGCAGGGAAAACAACTTTTTTAAAAAAATATGCAAAGTATTTGATGGACCGCGGCAATCGTATATGTATTTTAGAAAACGACTATGGTGCAGTCAATGTGGACGTCATGCTGCTTCAGGATTTAGAGGGCGAACAATGTGAACTGGAGATGGTATCCGGCGGCTGCGACCGAGATTGCCATAAGCGGCGTTTTAAAACAAAATTGATCTCTATGGGCATGAGCGGCTATGACCGGGTATTGATCGAGCCGTCCGGGATTTTCGATGTGGACGAATTTTTTGATGTTCTGTATGAAGAACCATTGGACCGCTGGTATGAAATCGGCAATGTGATCGCCGTGGTAGATGCAAAGCTGGATGAAAAACTGTCGGAGGAGTCGGATTATCTGCTGGCTTCAGAAGCAGCAAATGCCGGCCTGGTCATTTTCAGCAAAAGTCAGGATGCCACAGAAGAAGACCAGGAAAGGACTCTGAATCATTTAAATCGTGCGATGGAACAGGTGCGGTGTAAACGGAGGTTTCAGGACAATGTCCTCAGAAAGCCCTGGGATTCTTTGACCGATGAAGACTGGAAAGGGATTTCCTCCTGTGGTTATGTGTTGGAATCCTACGAAAAATCCGTATTTGAGAATGATGAAGGATATACCTCCCTCTATTTTATGAATGTACATATGACTGTTCAGGAATTACGCTCCAGTGTGAAAAGCCTTATGGCTGCGTCAGACTGCGGAAATATTGTCCGGATCAAAGGATTTATGATATCAGAGGATGGTACCTGGATCGAATTAAATGCAACGCATCAGAGCACTGCAATACAGCACGTTGAAAAGGGACAGGAGATAATAATTGTGATCGGGGAAGGATTGATAAGAGATAAGATTAGTGCATTTTTTCAGACGCAAACTGAATAATACAATGTTTGTTTCATATGTGCTACGATAAACCTATAAACTATGCTTGATACTTGATGTAAGAAAACACTGTTCGTTGTAAAAGGTCTGAAAGGAGAAACGTATGAGAGGAAAAAGAATTGTTAGAATTTTTTTGTTATGCCTGTGCTTATGCTGCACAACATTGTCGGCTGCAGCCGCAGAAGTAAGTACTGGAACGGTTACCGGGAGCCAAACGGAAACAACAAAAAAATCAGGTTGGTTCAACAAAGGAAAATACCGCTATTACCGTATGAAAAACGGAAAGCTGTGCAAAAAATCTTTTGTAAAGATAGGAAAATACTATTATTCCTTTGACTCAAAAGGAAGAATGAAGAAAGGCATTGTAACGGTTCCGAAAAAAGGAAAAGCATACTTCAGTAAAAAGAACGGCAGATTTTTATGCTTAGCAACGGAACTCAAGGTGATGAAAAAATACAAAAATGAAGTTCTGGTTGCCGGAAAAAACGCTGCAGACCGTTACTATGTTCCATTAAAAAACGTAGCGCTGCTGGACAGTAAGGGAAAGAAGATACTCCCGAAAGCAATAAAAAAAGGATGCCGGATCCTGGTATTTGCGACAGGCGATATTTTAGAAACGTATCCAGCACAATTTTCGGAAGTGATAGCAGTACAGAAATTATAAGTAAAACAACCGGCATATTTTTATCGCCGGAACCACACAAAAGATATGGAGTTGGTAAAATTCCATATCTTTTGTATTTATGCAGCCTTTTCAACTGTATTTTCTGGAAAAATCCCTATAAGATCTATGGTGATGGATTTGAACCGCTGTGGAATCAAGTGAGCTGCTTAAAATTTCCCAATATTGCTATTGACTCTATTATTCTAATAGAGTTTAGACTTATAGTGACAGAGTAAGATTCTGTTGTTACATAAGGAAAATGAAGATGAAATGAAAGGATGAAAAAAATGGGAAAACTAGAAAAGATTGAAAAATATGCAGCAAAAGGAAAGGCAGATAAACTGGCAGCGCTTGCGCATGACAGTGATAAATCGGTTAGACTGGCTGCAGTTTCCAGTTTGGGAAAATTAACTTCGAATGAGGTATCCTTGAACACCTTAGTAGGGATGATGGATGATAGTGACGCAGATATCCGTAAAGCTGTGGCGGTTGCCCTGGGTGAATCCCGCGGAAGCTATGTTGAAACACAGCTTCGATACTGTCTTTCTCATGAAAAGGATGAACAGGTCCTCGAGGCTGCACGGAATTCACTGGAGAAAATAAAGAATTCATAACGTTCTTTAGCTACGCTCTCGCCTGTAGGCAAAGAGTATTTTGGAGGCAAATACAGGAAACATACTTTAGTCAGCGGTAACTCAGGACGCATGATGGTAATAAAGATTTTTATTGACTAACAGCGGACCCTGATTTTACAATAATATCAAGAGATAAAAGATATCTGGCGATATTGAGGTTCTGAAAGAATCATGACTACGGAGGTGTTGAGGATGCTGGCATTGTCACAGGCGAAGCAGGGTGAGACGTATACGGTTAAATGGATGTTCGGAGTACCGGAGGTTCTTGATTTTATGCGAGATTGCCATATTGAGGAAGGCTCTGTGATCCGTGTGATCGGAAAGAGCGGTAATGGACTGATCGTTGCGTCAAAGCAGAAGCGGGTCGCTATCTGTGCTGAGGTCGCAGAACGGATAAAGGTCTGAAGAAAGGCAATTCTTTTAAAAGACATTATGAAGCTGGCGGTATTGAACGGGCGGTGTAAACTAGGAAGCATTCTACATGATTCTGGTGGTGATCTAAAAAAAGCCCAATCTGAATTATATGCACTGGAAAGTGATACAATTAGTAGCATATTAGACGATTACAGACCAAATGTGAAAAGAATCGTGATTGAAACACTGGTCACCAACATCCCTGTACCATACGCCAATCCTGTGAGCATCTTTTGTAATATGCGAGATATCAAGACGGAAATAGAGAAATGCCAAAAATATAATTGGTTTTATTTACTACGAGATATCAGAAACACAGCTAAGGATTATTCATAACAGCAGACACGAAAATAGCATAGCGAAACACCCCAAAGCATCTGGAGAAAATATATTCCAGATGTTTTTTTCATTCCGTGTGTTTTCTTTCGAAGCCGATTGATTGGAGCAGCAGTATGGAATTCCTTCTGGATAGCAGAGATTGTGACGGCGGTCATCGCTTAAAAATAAATCACACTTGTTCTAATCTGGAGTAAGGACTATAATGTTATTAATGAACTTTGGTCTACGGACGTTTGATCAGGGAAATTGTCTCGCAAAGTTCTGTGCTTATATAGTACTGATTTTCAGAGAAGAAAATAAGTTTATTAATTTTTCTAAAATGGTAAAGGCGGTTGATTTCATATAATGGAACGAGACGTATATAGAATTGCTTATAATCAATTAAGTGATAAGGAACAAAAAATATATATAAAAACAGAAGCCGCAATAAAGAGATATGAAACGCATATATTACTTGAAGTATCGCCGACAGTAATGAATAAAATATTCAAAGCCATTTTAATAGATTGTCCTGAAATATTCTGGTTCGAAGGAAAGTGGAAAAAAGATGTATTAAATCAATACGATATTGCAATCCCTATATATACGATGAATTCTTATAAAATCAATAATGCAGAAGGGGTTATTGATACAAAGATACGAGAACTACATTTTTGGAGAAAACTGGATGAGTATACCAAATCAAAGAATGTTTATATGTGGATGATTGAAAATATTAAGTATGGAATGCAACAGTCAAGGGGACAAACAATCTATGATGCGCTGGTAAATCAAGTTGCTGTTTGTAAAGGAATTGCAAAAGCATATCAGATTATTTTACGGGAACTTGATGTTCTGTCAACATTAAAAGAGGGAAGTATTGATGGCAGTTCGAAGCATGTTTGGAATAGGGTTAATATTAATGGGCAATGGTACAATGTAGATGTATGTATGGGGTACGATCGTTTCTCATATATGTTCAATGAACGTGAAAAGAGAAACGCGCTTCGAGGGTTTGCGCTCTCAGATTCGTATATCTCTCAAAACTATTATATGCGGCAATATTAAGAATAACGATTAGATGAGGAGGACTTTAGATGAAAATAGAAAGGTGTAAAAACGGACATTTTTTTGATGCGGAAAAGTTTTCTAATTGTCCTCATTGCAAGTGGAATGATAATAATGAAATAGATGATGCAAAAGACGAATTGCCAGAGCGATTTAAACAACTGGGAGCAATTACAAGAATTGGACAGGGATCTGTAGGTGTTGTATATCGGATTTCAGGTGTGAATCAATATGTGGTAAAAACTATTGTATGTGATGATAATGCCCACAAATTAGCTAATGCTTTAAAAGAGATAAAGATAATGCAGGCTCTTAAGGGTGTATCTTCAGCCGTCCAGGTGCTCGACACAGAAATTGATTCTAATAATACGGTGTTTATATTAGAAGAATGTTTGGAAGATTTTTCGAAGTATTTGAGCAGACAGCCAGTTTCTTTATTGGATATTGTAAAAATACTAAGTAAGGTTTGCGAAGCGGCTATTGAATGCAGAGATGCAAATGTTGCACATTTGGATATACAACCCAAGAATATTTTTTTCAGAGAACAGGATAGCAGAATTGTGTTGGGAGATTTTAGTTCATCATTGTTTCTGGATGAATTAAAAAGTAATAAAAATATGCGCGGAACACTTGCTTATATGGCGCCTGAGGTATATAGGGAGGGTATTTGCAGTGAGAAGTCAGACATATACTCGATTGGATTATTACTATATTGCTTGTTAAATGAAAAAAAACTGCCATTCACGGATCAGGATGAGTATAAAGTTGCAATTTATAAGCGATTAGCGGGAACACCTTTACCTGAATTGGAGAAAGATGATCTTCCACAGGAAATTAATAGAATCATATGTACAGCATGTGCTTTTGAGGCATGTAATCGTTTTCAACGATTTGAAGAATTACAGAGTGCTCTCGATGTGATTTTACATGGATTATGTGAGGGAAAAATTAATAATCCCGTAGTATTTCATGATAATTTATTTTTGAGAAGAAGTACGATATACAATAAAATAAGCAAAATATATGATGCGGATGAGGTTGCCAAATCTACATTGCTGATACCAGGAAAAAATCATACACATAAACCAGATGGTTTGTCAGGCTTAAGTGGCTGGGCGGATACGGAAATTACATATCAAGGAAACAATATGTTTAACGCTGACAGCATGGCAACAACGGTGGCACTTAACGAGAATTCAGATACTATTAACGTTCAATCAGAAAAACCGGCAGGTAAATATAGACAATGTAGAGCTTGTGGTACAGTCTTTCATCGGAAAATCCATTTCTGCCCAAGCTGTGGAACAGAGGTGCTTGTAGAGAAAGCGAAGCACTACCCAACCTATGACGCAAAGGCGTTGGTAGAACAAAGGAAGTTAGATATAAGCAAGGTCCATTTTTCGGCAGTTGCACCAAAGACATTTATCAAAGGAGAATATACGATTATTAATATCGTGATGTATGAGGAATCATTTAGAAAAATAGTCAATGAAATCATTTCCAATTCCGAAGTTCCAGTTAAAGAAACCCGTTCTGGGACAATTAATGTATCAGATAACTCCATAATTAAAATTCAATTGTATTCTCCTGATATTTTAATTGAGGATAACGAAGAAGAACAGATTTGGCAACGGGAATATTTGAACTTTAGTTTTGCAATAATGCTTCCAGAAAACTATACGAAGAGGCAAATCCTTTTCACAGCAACAGTTTATATTAATGATGTGATAGCGACTAGTACAAAATTGCATTAATTTTTGAGTAATATTTCTATGGAAAATATTTCTAATATATGGAATAATTAAAAGAAAACGCAAGGAGATCATTCATATGCCATTTGTTGCTGCCCCTGTTAAAATACCAGAAGACATCCGCCA
>NZ_CAXSVO010000009.1:0-155592 GCF_964240875.1 Ruminococcus sp. 5_1_39BFAA
GAAAAAAATGGGGGGATTTTTGAAATGAGCAAAGAAAAAAGCCCTGAAAATCAAGGTTTAAAACTCCGAGAAAATATATGATCAGAAGGGGGTAATTGTGTATGATGAACAGAAAAGATTTTTTTGAATATGTAAAAGACAATCTGAAGGAGTATCTTCCGGAAAAATATGCGGATGCCAATATCCATCTGCAGGAAGTAGTAAAGAAGAACGGGCTGACACTGACGGCGGTGATCATTCCTGAAAAAGACAGCAATATTACACCGAATGTATATCTGGATTCCTTTTACCAGGAATACCGGAATGGGAAAAATCCGGATGCCTGTGTGGGGGATGTGGCAGACCTCTGGATTGAGCAAATGGATACGGATCTGAACGTTGATGTGAATGGCATGATGGATTACGGGAGTGTCAGGGATAAGCTGCAGATCAGGATGTGTGACCCGGAAAAGAACAGGGAATGGCTGGAAGATAAAGCTGTGACTATGCATGGGGATTTTGCAGCTTATTATACAGTCAACCTGTCGGAAAATGAAGATGGCATTGCTTCTGTTTCCGTGACCAAAGCACTTTTAGAGGCGTGGAAGATTGATGTCCAGACTCTCCATCAGGATGCAATGGCAGCGGATAAAAATCGAGGACCGGTGTTGTATTCCATGGAAGAGATGATTGAGAGCATGATTTATGGAGGAGAACCGCCGGAGAACCTATTTGAATGGGAAAAGGATGTGGATTCCTTCGCACAGCCGATGTTTTGTATGACAAATGAAGGGAAAATGAATGGAGCATCCCTGATCCTGCATGAGGATATCCGCAAACAGATTGGGGAGTTTATGAAGGGTGATTTTTATATCTTGCCTTCCTCCATCCATGAAATACTTCTTTTACCGGATAATGGGGACTTTGATGTGAAAGCCCTGAATGCCATGGTAAAAGAAGTCAATGCAACACAGGTGTCACTGGAGGAGCAGCTTTCGGATAAAGTGCAGTTTTGTGATGGCAGAACAGCCGTCATGGAAAATGCGGAGAAACGGGAGGCACGTCTGGAAAAAGAAAAAGCGGCTGCGGCAGAAAAGCCGGCAGAGAAAACAGGGATTCATGGAAAGCTGGAAAAGGCGAAGGAAGAAATGAAATCGGAAGATATCCTGGGAAAACCCAAGGGTAAAACGAGAGATACGGCTATGGTAATGTAGGTAAATATTTTAGGGCGGGAACTGCAGCTGTGGTTCCCGCTTTTGGAAGAAGGAGAATATGAGAAACAAAACGACTGAGGGAAAAAGAAAAGAGTTATCCGGACATATCCGGAAATGGCTGGAGTCACAAAAGGGCCAGGAGTTTATTCTTCAAATCCCCTTAAAGAGAGGTGCATCAGAAAGTGAAAAGAAAATACGGAATTGATCAGGTAACGGTTCGACTTGTGAAAGAAGCACCGATCCTGAGTGAGGAAGAGATCTCTACACCGGAAGATGCGATCCGGGTATTGGGAGATGCCTTTAAAGACTATGACCGGGAGGTGGTAGGAGTGGTCCATCTGCGGAGTGATAATGTTCCCATCAACATGTCCATCATCAGTATGGGGACACTGAACCAGTCACTGGTGCATCCGAGGGAAGTATTAAAGGCGGCGTTCTTGTCGAATGCAGCTTCTATCCTTCTGTTTCATAACCATCCAAGTGGCAGCCTGAAACCATCGAAGGATGACATTGCACTCACGGGAAGAATGCAGCAGCTTTGTATGCTGGCTGGTATCCCTGTGATTGACCATGTGATTCTTGGAAATGACCAGTCCTATTTTTCTTTCCGGGGAAAAAAGATTCTTCCTATGGAGCAGATTCAAAACTCTGTGGATTTGAATGATATCAATCTGAAAGTGGCAGAAAAGGAAGCAGAGAATTACGGATATGAGAAACCACATAAAAAATCAATCAAGGAATCCTTAGAGGAAAACCGGAAAAAGATCACATCCGGTCAGAAAACATCCGGTGTGAAGAAAAAACGGGAAACGACGATAGAATGAGAGGAGGATGAATGGGTATGGCAAATAAATTATATGCCATGGAACAGCTTACGGAAGAAGTCGCAAAGGACATCGCAGCAAAGCCGGAAGAGTGGATGCGTTTTCTGGATACCGCATCCCGGTTATATAAATACACCTTTGATGAACAGCTCCTGATCTTTGCCCAGAGACCGGAAGCAACGGCCGTGGCATCCATGGAGGTATGGAATAAGCGGATGTATCGATGGATCAAAAAAGGCTCGAAAGGGATTGCCCTGATTGATTATACATCCGGCCCGAAAAACCGCCTGCGGTATGTGTTTGACATTTCGGATACTTATAAGGTGCGGAATCTGGGGAAAGACCCGGCTTTGTGGGTGCTGCCACAGGAAGACTGTTCCTTTGCGGCAGATTATCTGCAGAGAGCGTATGGATTGGACGAAGGAGATGGCGGGCTTGCCGGAACACTTCATCAGGCAGCACAGGAAAGTGTGCGGGAGTGGCTTCCGGATGCGTTTGATGAACTGAAACAGGACGTGCAGGGGACATTTCTGGAAGAACTGGATGAGCAGAACCAGGAAGTGGAGTTCCGGGACCTTATGACGGACAGTGTATGGTATGTACTTTTAAAGCGGTGCGGGATGGATACGGAAGCGTACCTGTCTGCGGACAGCCTGCGGCACATCACGGATTTTAATGACCTCCGTGTGCTTGGACACCTTGGCACAGCGGTTAATGAGATCTGCCGACCGATTCTGATGCAGCTTGGACGGTATGTCCTTATGGATCTGGAAAATGACAGGAAAACGGTTGCAAAAGAATCGGAAGTGGTCTATAATGAATTTAACACGTTAATTCGTGAAAGTGAAGAAATTACACCAGAACCAGAGATAGAAGAAAACAAGGAGGAAACAGAGCATGAGAGAGATCACTTACAGCAGGAACGGGGATTATCTGATCCCGGATATCAAACTGGAGGAGACCAGGGGGAACATCGGGAAATACGGGATGATGCGGAAGGAATATCTGAGAAACCACAAGAAAGCCAGATTCAGCATACTGGCTCTGCAGAACAGGCTGGACAGCCATCTGATGGAAGTGGACAGCGAAGCCAGACAGAGAGTGGAAGACCTGACCATGCAGCTTCTGGAGAAAGACCCGGCACCGGAGAAATCAGCCGACTGCATGGCATGGACCCGTCACATGAACCGGATCCGGGCGCAGGCAGAGGAACTGGTGGTTCAGGAGATTATATACAATTAAGCCTGTTTCCCACAGAGGAAGAACAGTTTGGAGAGATCAGGAAAGCGGCAGCTGCACTCACACAGCCAGCCGCTTTTTTTGTTTCGGATGAGATCGTGGATGATGTGCTTCGTACCGGAAGCGGTCGGAAGAATACGTTATTCCACATCACTGCAAAGCTTGTGGAAGGAATTGACCATGAGGAACTGCGGAGCTTTTTGATCCAGGAATATGGTACCGGCGGGAAAGGATTTGAGTTTTCCGGACAGAAATTCAGTATCTGGTATGACGGGGACGGGATGCGATTCCGACGTGGGGAATCCGCAAGACGAGGTTATGACCGTATGCTTACGTGGGAAGAAGCGGCAAACCGCATTCAGGATATGTATGATGCGGGGACTTATGTCTCCAACGTGATTATGCTAAATTCCATTAAAGTGGAATGTGACGAACTTTCCAGCCAGCTGGCACTCCATTTCCGGGATACCGGGGCTATCAGGGGAATATACAGCCATACAGAAACGACCGAAAGGTTCCGTGCAGGCCTGGATGACCGGGAGCAGACAAGGGAGTATTACCAGATGCTTGTGGAACTGGAACGGGATATGGAACGTCATCTGGAAAACTATATGAGGTACCAGATCCGGAATAATCCGATATATAAGCAGAGGGTCTATGACCTTGGAAGGACGCTCGATTGGAGTCGGCAGGAAGAAACCGTAACACCGCCGGAAATGGCTTTTATTACGCAGGATGAGATTGACTCTGTTTTACGGAGGGGTGGAAATGTAGCTGGCGGAAGGAACCGTATCTATGAATTTTTCATGGAACACCACGATGAAAAAGAAGCAGCTGACTTTTTAAAACATGAGTACGGAGACGGAGGATGTACGCCGGGCATCCAGGGAAGCGATCTTTCCGATGAGTGGCATGACGCAAAAGGAATCCGTTTGAGCAAAGGGCAGATATCCAACCCGAGCCTGAGAACACTTATCAAGTGGAAACAGGCAGCTTCCAGGACAAGACAGCTGATCCGGATGGATGATTTTCTGTCACCGGAAGAACTGGAAAAGTATGAAGAACGGCAGGAAGCTCAGCGTCTTGCTGATATGGAAGAAGTAAAGCAGTCACTGGAAACGGAGGAGGTTCCTGAAGAGATTGAGGAAGTTCATGAAGAAGTTCATACGGAAGAAAATGTGGAAGATAAGCCGGAGGAAAGCGGGCAGCCATTAAGGGCAGAAGATGTGCAGAACCTGGTTTTAGTAAACCGCCAGTATTCCTCTGTGAGCAGGACAACGGAGTATGACTTTACCTGTGAAATACGTGGGGAGCAGGATATCCTGCATTATACGGTGGAATACCACGATGACGGGGAAGGGTTTACTATCCATACGGAAAAAGATGATATCTGGGAGCGGATGTCCGAACCGGAACTGGAGCGGCTGGAGATGGTACTGGAACGGGAAGCCCTTTATTTTCAGTACCATGAGGATATTGAAAATGCATCGAACCTGGAAGAACTCCAGGAAGTCAGCTACAGTATCATGGAAAATGAATCCATCTATTTCCGGCAAATATCGGAACGTGTCTGGAATGAGTATGGGGAAAGGGAACGTGCATTATCTGCGGAGATACGGGCAGTCAATTTTCATATCACGGATAACCAGCTGGGCTATGGAACGGCAAAAGAAAAATTCAGAGCCAATGTGATGGCAATCCGGGTTCTGAAAAAATGTGAAAGCGAGAACCGTTATGCATCACCAGAGGAGCAGGAAATCCTGTCAAACTATGTTGGCTGGGGAGGCTTGCCGGATGCCTTTGATGAAAGCAAAGCTTCCTGGAGTGATGAATATCAGGAGCTGAAAGATCTGCTTACCAGGGAAGAATATGCGGCGGCAAGGGAATCCACGTTGAATGCCCATTATACACAACCTGTTATCATCGAGAGTATGTACCGGGTGATTCAGAATCTGGGATTTGAAAAGGGAAACATCCTGGAACCATCCATGGGTGTAGGAAACTTTTTTGGAATGCTTCCGGACAAGTTACAGCAGTCCCGGCTTTATGGAGTGGAACTGGACAGCATCAGCGGAAGGATCGCAAAACTGCTTTATCCGAACGCTGATATCCAGATCAAAGGATTTGAAAAGACCGATTATCCCAATGACTTCTTTGATGTGGCAATCGGAAATGTCCCTTTTGGTTCCTATAAAGTGAATGACCGGCAGTATGACAAGTATAATTTTATGATCCACGACTATTTCCTTGCAAAGACCATTGACCAGTTACGACCGGGTGGCGTGGCTGCCCTTATTACAACCAAGGGAACCATGGATAAAGCATCGCCGGAGGTAAGGAAGTATCTTGCAGAGAGGGCAGAACTTCTCGGTGCGATCCGTCTTCCGAACAATGCCTTTAAGGCGAATGCGGGAACCGAAGTCAGTGCAGACATTCTATTTTTCCAGAAGAGGGAGAGCATTTCTATGGAAGAGCCGGAATGGGTTGCTCTTGGAGAGGATGGGAATGGGATTACCATAAACCAGTATTTTATTACCCACCCGGAAATGGTGCTTGGAACGATGGCAGAGGTATCCGGACCATATGGCATGGAGACTGCCTGCCTTCCTCTGGAAGGTGCAGACCTGGCGGAACAGCTGGAAGATGCCGCAGCGAAAATCCATGGAACTATGGTTCCGGCAGTAACGGCAGAAACAGAACTGGATGAGATCATGGAGAGCATTCCTGCGGATCCGGCTGTCCGGAACTACAGCTTTACTGTGGTGGATGACCAGATCTACTACCGGGTAAATTCCCTGATGAATCCGGTGAAGCTGCCGGCAGCCACGGCGGAACGTGTGAAAGGTATGGTTGAGATCCGTGAGGTAGTCCGGGACTTGATCGCCCTGCAGATGGAGGAAAATGCAACAAATGAGGCGATACAGGAGCTTCAGGTCAAACTGAATCAGGTCTATGATGCCTATACGGAAAAATACGGGGTCATCGGAAGCAATGCAAACAAACGGGCATTCTCCGATGATTCTTCTTATTGTCTGCTCTGTTCGTTGGAGGATCTTAATGAAGACGGTACGTTGAAACGGAAAGCGGATATGTTCACCAAGCGGACGATTAAGAAAGCAGTGGCTGTGACCAGTGTGGAAACTGCGGCGGAAGCCCTGACGATTTCCCTGAATGAAAAAGCAAGGGTTGACCTTCCTTATATGGCAGGACTGACAGGTAAGCCGGAAGAGAAAGTTGCAGAAGAACTGACAGGAGTAATCTTTCGGGATCCGATCAATGGACAGTGGGAGACTGCGGATGAATACCTCTCCGGTAATGTCCGGGAGAAGCTGAAAACGGCAAAGATCTTTTCAGAAAACCATCCGGAATTTACCAGCAATGTACATGCTTTGGAACAGGTACAGCCGGTAGACCTGGATGCGTCAGAGATTGAAGTCCGTATTGGAGCCACATGGATCGCCCCGGAAATATACCGGGATTTTATGGAAGAACTATTTGATACTCCGGGTTATCTGGTTGGAAGGGTAATTGATATCCGGTATTCGGAAGCTAGCGGTGCATGGAATATCAGCGGTAAAAATGCGGACAGTGACCGAAATGTGCTGACCACGGCAACGTATGGCACCAGCCGGATCAATGCCTATAAGATTTTGGAAGAAACTCTGAATTTAAAAGATGTACGGATCTATGACACAAAGATTGATGCAGAGGGAAATGAAATCCGTGTGTTGAATAAAAAAGAAACGATGCTGGCAACCCAGAAGCAGGATGCAATCAAGGAAGCGTTTAAGGACTGGATTTTCAGAGATCAGGAACGGAGGGAAAAGCTGTGCCGGATTTATAATGACCGTTTTAATTCCATCCGTCCCAGGGAATACGATGGAAGCCATCTGACCTTTCCGGGAATGAATCCGGAAATAGAGCTTCGTCCGCACCAGAAAAATGCCGTTGCCCATCAGCTTTATGGGGATAATGTCCTGCTTGCCCATGTCGTGGGAAGCGGAAAGACCTATGAGATGGTAGCTACAGCTATGGAGAGCAAACGTCTTGGTATTGCCCAGAAAAGCCTTTTTGTAGTTCCCAACCACCTGACGGAGCAGTGGGGCGCAGAGTTTCTACAGCTTTATCCGGGAGCCAATATCCTTGTGGCAACGAAAAAAGATTTTGAACCGGCAAACCGTAAAAAGTTCTGTGCCAGAATCGCAATGGGCAGCTATGACGCAGTGATCATCGGGCATTCCCAGTTTGAGAGGATCCCCTTATCGGAAGAACGCCAGAAAAAGATCATAGAAGAGCAGATCGAAGAACTGGAAGCAGGAATTCAGCAGGCAAAGCTGGAAAGTGATGGCAGCCGTTTTACGGTAAAACAGTTGGAAAAGACCAAAAAGAGTCTCAGGAGGCGTCTGGAAAAGCTGGAGAACAAAGAGAAAAAGGATGATGTGGTAACGTTTGAAGAACTGGGGGTAGACCGTCTGTATGTGGATGAAGCTCATTATTACAAAAATGCATTCCTTTACACAAAAATGAGGAATGTGGCAGGCATTGCCCAGAATGAAGCACAGAAATCGGCAGATATGTTCAACAAATGCCAGTATCTGGATGAGATCACCGGTGGGAAAGGCATTACATTTGCAACGGGCACACCGGTCAGCAACAGCATGACGGAACTTTATACCATGCAGCGTTACCTGCAGTATGGAAAACTGAACCGGATGGGGCTGGGACATTTTGATTCCTGGGCATCCACCTTTGGTGAAGTTGTGACAAGTATCGAACTGGCTCCTGAGGGTACCGGATACCGGGCAAAATCCAGATTTGCCAGATTTTACAATATCCCGGAACTGATGAGCATGTTCAAAGAGATTGCTGACATTAAGACGGCAGACCAGCTGGAACTTCCTGTGCCGGAAGCGGAATATGAAACGGTGGTGTTAAAACCAACTGAACATCAGAAAGAGATCGTGGAGAGCCTTGGAGAACGTGCAGAAGTAATCCGGGACGGCGGTGTGGATTCCTCTGTTGACAATATGCTGAAAGTGACAAATGATGGAAGGAAGCTGGCACTGGATCAGCGTCTTGTGAATCCGTTGCTCCCGGATGATGGGGACAGTAAAATCTGTGCCTGTGTGGAGAAGAGCTTTGCTATCTGGAAAGAGACGGCATCAAAACGGTCAGCCCAGCTCATTTTTTGCGACCTCAGCACACCGAAAGGGGATGGAACCTTTAATGTTTATGACGATTTGAAAAAGAAACTCATGGCAAAAGGAGTGCCGGAAGCGGAGATTGCTTTTATTCATGATGCCAATACGGAAGTGAAGAAAACGGAGCTGTTCAGTAAAGTAAAATCCGGACAGGTTCGTTTTTTATTGGGTTCTACCGCTAAAATGGGCGCCGGGACCAACGTGCAGGACCGTCTGATTGCACTGCATCATCTGGACGTGGGATGGAAGCCTTCTGATCTGGAACAAAGGGAAGGACGTATTATCCGTCAGGGCAATAGGAACAAGAAAGTGCATATCTATCGGTATGTGACGGAAGGAACCTTCGACAGTTTCATGTGGCAGCTGATCGAAAGCAAGCAGAAATTCATTTCCCAGATCATGACCAGCAAATCACCGGTACGAAGCTGCGAGGATGTGGACGATACGGCATTGTCTTATGCGGAAGTAAAAGCCCTGGCAACAGGGAATCCGGCAATCAAGGAAAAAATGGCACTGGATGTGGAAGTATCAAAGCTGAAGCTGCTGAAAGCGAATTTTGTGAGCAACCATTATCGGCTGGAAGATGATATTGCAAAGAATTTCCCACAGCAGATAGCAGTACTTAAGGAAAGCATCGAAAGATACAAAGCGGATCTGGTGCAGTATCAGGCAAATAAGATCACGGATCCGGAGAAATTTGCGATGGAAGTCGGCGGCACAGTCTTTTATGAGAAAAAGGAAGCGGGAGCAGCCCTTCTTGCTGTCTGCCAGTCCATGAAACAGGCGGATGCCATGATTAGTGTCGGACAGTATCAGGGATTTTCCATCCGCTTAAAGTTTGATTCCTGGAATAAGGAATTTATCCTTTCTTTGAAAAATGAAAATGTATATCGTGTCAGCCTTGGTTCCGATGAAAACGGGAATATCATCAGGATCAATAACGCATTAGAGGCAATCCCGCAAAAGCTGGCAGAAGCAGAGCGTAAGCTGGAGACGGTGCAGGGACAGCTGAAAAATGCGATGGAAGAGGTGAAAAAACCGTTCCCGAAAGAGGAAGAACTGAACCAGAAACTGGAGAGTCTGTCAGAACTGAATGCATTGCTGAACATGGATGAAAAGGAAACTGTGATGGAAGAGGAAGAAGAGCAGGATGAGGAGAAAGAGGAACATCAGTCTCTTCATGACAGAATTACTGCCATCAAGCAGAACAGCCAGAGACAGGAGGGAAAAGAGCCTGCAATGAGAACATCAGAAGCGTGTATCGGATAGTCTTTCGGATATACAACAGGAGAAAAATGTTGTAGAATAGGGGCATAGGGTTATGCCCCTTTAAATGAACAAATCGTTGTTTGGCGATTTGGTAAATCCCGATAAATTAATTTTATAGAGAACAGAAACTTTGAATTTCTCTCACTGTCTGGTTGATATGAGAAATTAATTATTTGCGTAAAAAATAAAAAAAAACGTAGCGTGATATATTGCTTGTTACGCTGCGTTATATACTAATATGGGCCTTGAAAGGAGGCAGGATATGTCATTATATACAACAGGAGAACTTGCAAAGAAGTGTAATGTTTCAGTAAGAACCATTCAATACTATGATGAAAGAGGTATTCTTGTGCCAACGGATTTGACAGAGGGAGGACGAAGACTGTTCTCTGAAAAGGATGTTGCTACATTGGAAACAATATGCTTTTTGAGAGACTTAGATATCTCTATTAAAGATATTGCTGAAATATTGGAATCTGATGAGTCTAAAAAAGTAATTGAACTTTTGCTTGATGAACTGAATAAAAACCTTCAGGCAGATATTAAGAAAAAAACAGAGCAATTAGAAAAAATAAAAAATATAAGAAATTTTTTGACTTCTTTCAAGGATGGCTCACAAAAAACAATTCATGACATATCGTCAATTATGGAGGAAAAAGAAAAGCGAAAGAAAATGTACAAAAAAATGCTGATCGTAGGAATTCCTGTAGAAATCACAGGAATTGTAACTTTTGTTATTGGTATATTACAAGGAATTTGGATACCATTTTTTGTAACTACGGCAGTGTATACTATTTGTGCTGTCTTTTTAGCAAACTATTGGTACAAACGGATAGAGTATATTTGTCCGGAATGCCATACCAGATTTCAACCAAGGAAAATGGAAACTCTGTTGGCAAATCATAATCCAAAGATGAGAAAGTTAACTTGTCCTAGTTGTAGGAGGAAAATTTGGAGTTTGGAAGTATATAGAAAAGAGGTGGATGCATAATGGAAACAATTAATTTGAGTAAGAAACAATTTGTGATATACATGGCAGTCGCATTTGGACTAGCTTGGATTTTAGAAATGATAGCAAGTGTTTTTAGTAATAATGGAAATCAGATAGTGTTTACTGTTATAGTGATGATTACCATGTTTATGCCGTTCCTTGGTGTACTGGTAGCCAGAATCCCGCTAAAAGGTATGGGATGGGTACCACATTTAAAAGGGAAACTTCGTTATGTATTCTTTGCCCTTTGGATGCCGGCGTTATTAAGTATCCTTGGAGGGGTCTTGTTTTTTGTGATTTTCCCGGATACATTTGACTCTGAATTTATGACGTTAAGAGGTCTTTTAGAGGAAGCGGGAGCGTTGGAACAGTTCGAGGCACAGGGTATCACGATACCAATGTATCTGCTGATTACGTCTGTTCAAGCTGTGACAATTGCACCATTTCTGAATATGTTTGTCGCATTAGGCGAAGAGGTTGGTTGGCGAGGTGCACTGTATCCGTATTTGAAGAAAAAGTTTGGTGACACCAAAGGCCGTATTGTGGGTGGTGCAATCTGGGGTGCTTGGCACTGGCCGATCATGATTTTTGCCGGTTATGAGTATGGAAAAGAATATATCGGCGCACCGGTACTTGGGCCAATCGTATTCTGTATCTCTACTATTATGATGGGTATTTTACTTGATTATGTATATGAAAAGACAGAAACCATTTGGTTGCCATCCCTTATGCATGGTGCTATCAATGCATTTACCATCTTTGCATATCTGGTAAAACCTGAATATTCCAATATGGCAATTCTAGGTCCAGCATATATTGGTATTATCAGTATGATTCCAATGATTATTGTAGCAGTCATCATTTGCGTAAAGACGAAAAGGAATTGAGTATTAAAGAGATATTCAATCTCACCCACAAATTTCAGTCTTGTGGAGAGATTGAAAGTAACAGAAGATTTGAATTTTTAGGATTAAGGAGAGAGAAAAGATGTATAAGAATGTTGAAAAGCAAACAAAAATAGAATTGAAAGACTTAGTATCATATCAGGAAGGACAAGTTGTAAGTAAAACGCTTGTTCAAAATGATTATGTTAGCATGACGATTTTTTCATTTGATAAGGGCGAAGAAATATCTACACACGCTGCCGGTGGAGATGCAATGGTAACTGTTTTGGAAGGTAAAGGAAGATTTACTGTGGCAGATGAAGTGTTCTATCTTGAGAAAGGTGAAACCTTAATTATGCCAAAGGATATTCCACATGCTGTATACGGCGAGGAAAAGTTTAAAATGCAATTAGTAGTATCATATTAGGTATGAGTTCATGGTGCTAGACACTCTAAAGGGAAATTTGTTAAAGTAAACTATGTATTAGCAGATAAGGTAAAAGATGATTGATAAGAATACTAGAAATTTGAAGTTGATGGAGGAATTTCAATATGAAAATACTTGAATTTGGTGATACAAGCAAAAGAAAGATTATTCTTATTCACGGATTTCAGTGCCCTTGGCAGGTGTGGAATAAGTATATAGATTATTATAAAAATAAGTTTCACATTATTGTGCCTATTATGTCAGGACATAACCCTGAGTTTAAGGAAGATTTTATTTCGTTTTCATCAGATGCAAAGGAAATCGAGGATTATATGCTTTCACGCTACGGAAAAGAGATATATGCTGTGTATGGAATGTCAATGGGTGGAGTGTTGACTGCAACGCTATGGCAGAATAATAGATTATCGATTGATAAAGTGATTTTTGATGGGTCGCCTTTAGTATCTTATAATAGATTCATGAAAGGGTTTATGAAGAAATTCTACATTGATATTACTCATAAATCACAGCGGCGAGATAAGAAAACAGTAGAACAGGCTACGAAAGTAATTATTTCAGAAGATAATCTTGAATGTTTTTTGGAGGTACTTGATAATATATCAGATGTAACTATTGAAAACAGTATAGATGGCATTGCTGATTTTAAATTGAGTCAGAATATAAATACTCCTAATACGGTGGTATATTTCTTTCATGGAACAGCTCTCAATGAGATGCTTGCAAAGAAATCCGCTAAATATGTTAGGAAGTATTATCCGACTACGGTAGTAAAATGTTTCAAAGGTAAGTTTCATTGCGAGAATGCTTTATTTAATCCAGAGATTATGATTGCTGAATTGGATAAGGTCTTTAATGAATAGAGTGAAAAATTTCAGTTTTTAGAGCTGAATCAACATTTAATGACGATGGAACTAAAAGTAAATAAATTCAATTATGTTTTATAACCGATATTCGCCGGCAGTGAAATACCTGCCGGTTTTTTTATGCCCGGAAGGATGTGCTATGTGAAGAGAAAAGAGAAAGTAATGTTGATTGTGTTTCTGGTTGTTTCGGTGATATGCGGGAAATTCCTCTTGGATTACTGGCAGGATTCTTATGACAACAGACAGAATTACCGGCAGGTGGAGGAGATAGCGTTTCCGGAAAAGGATACAGAGGATGATGGGACAGAAGCAAATGCAGATAATCCGTTGACAGAGATAGATGACTTTGATTATCAGGCTTTGCTGGATGAAAATGCAGACTGTATCGGGTGGCTGAAGATTGATGCTACCGATATCAGTTATCCGGTCGTGCAGGGAAAAGATAATGAGTTTTATCTCCACCACGATTTTCAAAAGAACTATGCTATCTGTGGAACACTGATGTTGGATTGCCGGAATGATGTTGATGCCAGGCAGGAACATTTGATTATTTATGGTCATCAAATGAAAGATGGCAGTATGTTCAAGCAATTAAATGGGTATAAAAAAGAAGAGTTTTACCGTGAGTATAAGGAAATCACGCTATATCTGGAAAACCAGAAATACCAGTATGAAGTGGCTGCTGTGTATGTGACGAATGTGGCACAAAGCGGCGGTTATTATGATTATTTACACAAAGAAACACGAAAACAGCAGATGGATTATTTACAGAAAATGGCAGCTTATCAGCTTTATCCGACGGGAGTTACCGTCAGGGAAGAAGATGAGCTGCTTTCTTTATCTACCTGTGAATATTCCAGCACCAACGGCAGGCTGATTGTCCTTGCAAGAAGAATTGGACAGTAGGAGGAGAATGAATATGGCAATGAACAGGAATATGACAATGGCAGAAAAAGAAGTCCGGGATTATGCCCAGAGACAGATGGAACGGGCAGAACAGCGGGAAAACATTTTATTTACAGAGGAACAGAAAGAACAGGTCCTGGAATATGCGGCTATGACTGGAGATGATTATGATATCAGAAAAATGGTCAGAGATCTTGCAACCGCTTTACGTTCCTCGAATGAAAAGAAGGTGGATGAAATCTTGTGGAATGCCAGAGAGGAAATTGACGGATTCCCAGACCGTTCCGTGGGTATGGCAGAGCTAAAAGGATATGGCTATACCGCAAATGATATGTTTCCGATTCGTCAGGATATGGCACTTGAACTGCATCGTATCGGGGAAAAGGTGTACTGCCTGCAGTCCGATGGCACTCATGGGGACTATGCCAGCAGGGAGATGATATTGGAACATGAAGGTCTCTATGGAATTGAAAAAGATGCGTGGCAGCGTATGCAGGAGCAGGAGGACGAAATAGATTTTGAGGAAGCTGGATTGTATCAGCCCCCAATGACAGATATTGAAAGAGATGAAGCATTAAGGATGTTCGATGCGGGGGAGGCAGTATTTCTGGTTACCACTTACCCAAGACCGATTGCGGTGCGGGAACGGATGGAGATTGAGAGAGGACCGGAGTATTACCAGATGGAGATAGAGGATGTGGAACGGATCAGATCATTGGAGAAACGGATGCAGGAGTATCCACAGATAACGTCACTGAAAGAGGCAAACCTTCTTCTGGGGACAGAAAACAGATATGGAATATACCAGATCATAGACGGCAGTCCCGGCAGAGAATATGAATTCATGGATCTGAATTTCATTGAAAGACATGGATATCAGGTGAAAAAAGAGGATTATGAGTTAATCTATTCAGATAAAATGCTTTATGGCGATACATTGGATTCCCTGTATGAGAAGTTCAATATTGCTCATCCGGAAGATTATACCGGGCATTCTTTATCGGTCAGTGATATTGTAGTCCTCAATGAAAATGGGAATGTAAAATCCTATTTTGTAGACAGTATCAGTTTCCGTGAATTGCCGGATTTCCTGCAATTAGAGCCGGAACTGAACCAGGAAGAATTGGCTTACCGAATCGGGGATCAATTCTTTGCTATTCAGGTAGCAACGGAAGGGTATGATTATTCTTTTTATGATAAGGAATATAAACTCGTGGACGGAGGCATTTTGGATAATCCGGATATTTCTATGAGAGAGGCTGTCCAGGATATTTTAGAGGATGAAGGACTGGATCAGTTAGAACGGATACCGGTAGATTATGATGAACTGCATGAAAAAGCGAAAGAAGTAGAGGCAGAGATCCTTCAGGAAGCAAGAAGCCAGAGAAAGCGGGTTCCGGTTATTTCGGATCATAGGGATTCGGAAGCTGGATTAAATGGAATGAGCCGATCAGAAATCGAAGAAACTGTATGGGCGATTGCACAGGCAGAGATTATGGAAAATGATCTGGATGCCAGGATACAGGCTGTGCGTGTGTACGGAAGCCGTACAAGGGATGGGTTATATAATGAGGAATCCGATGTGGATGTGGTAATTGCTTATGAGGGGACTGCCCGTGAGGACGATTTGTTTTCCGTATTGAATGAAGCAGGGTATAAGGTCGGAAATATGAGAGTAGATATGAACCCAATCAGACCGGATAAGACTGGAACGTTAGAAGATTTTCTTGAAAAATCCGAACGGTATCTGGATGAAAAAACGGAGCAGATAAAAGCCCTAGGGGAGTACAAGCCATTGGCAAAAGTAGAAGAGTTGGAGGAGGCAAACTACAATATGATCGATAACATCCTGAACAATATGCCTCCGAAGAAAGAGCCGTATCTGGAATACTATGCTGCAGAATGTGATGAATACCATAGTCTTGGCAAAATATATAAGAGTACCAATCTGGATGAGATACTTGCAAAATACCGGGATATCATTGATGACCCTACGTTGAGCTATTATGGAAACGGCATGGGCATTATTTACCGTGACCCGAATGATACTTTTTATGATGAAGCTGAGGTATCTTTGGTCAGCCGGAAATCTATCCGGGGAGACAGTCTGGATGATGTGGCATTTCTGGCAGCACTTCCAATGGTACATGAAGCACTGGAAAAGATTGTAGAGGCATTTCCGGATTTTCGATATTATCCTCCAAAAGAATTGAATGTCCATTATTATCCGGAGAAGATGACTGCGGATGAACTGGCTGCAGCACTGGATCGATTAGCGGAAGACTTTGACCATTATGATTATCATGACAACTTTAGCCCGGAGGAAGATATGGTGGAAACTGTCGCATTGGAATTAAGATGCGGCTATGCCCATAAGTACATTCCGTTTTTGAAAGATATTATAGATGAGGAATGCGAAGAGTCTCCACGGGCAGAAGAACTTCTGGAGAAACTGAAAGCCTATCAGCCTGAGATACCGGAGACAGCAGTACCGGTTGTTCGTATCAATTTCTGTGAGGATAAGGAAATGGACATTTCCGGGTATCAGAAGCTGGGAAGCCTGGATGAAATAACAGCCAAAATGGATGCAGATATGGCTTCAAAAGTTGATCCAAGTACAGGAATGCCGGAGAAAACAGTTCAGATGTATTTTACGATTTACTATCCGGATCATAACCAGATGCAGGAATTAAAAGGGAAAATCAATATCGGAGATGGAAACGGTGGCATTGTTAGTCAGTTGAAGAGCCAGAATGAGATGAAGCTGCATGATGAAAGCTGGATGAATTACCAGAAGGCAAAGGGAGAAGAATCCTTTCAGGCATATATGGCAGATCTTACAGATATGCAGGAGCATGTTCTGCCATATTTGCAGAGTTTCTGCAGCTTGGAAGAAAGAGCACCAGAGAGATCGGTAGAACCGACTGCGGTATCACAATCAGAAATGGAAGCAGGGAAGACAATAACATCTCTTGGGAATGAAAAGTCGAAAACTGTGGAATCGGCGAGAAAGTCTATTCATGAACGATTGAAAATCAATAAGGAGATCATTGCCAAACAGCAGGGAAAAGATAGCAAAGAGAAAGGGGTTGAGCTTGCGTAGATAATTACATCCAAATGGAAAACAGTAGCAAAATGAATAACACAAAAATCCTGAAGCTAGCCGTAAGACATATGGTTTGCTTCAGGATTTTACACTACCCTGTAATGTGCCATTACCTCAAGTATTGTTGAGAATACAATTTGTCTAATAGATATGCCCTTTCTGCAAATATTTTCTTTGCGGTATAAATGGCATTTAAAACTTTGGGAAAACCGGTGTAAGGAATACACTGGATAAATGTCTCGATGATTTTTTCGGGAGAAAGTCCAACATTAAGGGAGCCATTGATATGTACTTCTAGCTGTGGTTCACAACCTCCTGTAGTCAGTAAACTTGTAATTGTTATCATTTCACGTTCCTGCATATTAAGTTCAGGCCGTGTATAGACATCTCCGAAAGCAAATTCTATAATGTATTTTCCTACATCAGGGGCAATATCTTGTAACGATTGTATGACATTTTCACCTCCGATACCATCAATTTCTTTAAGCTTCTCAGCCCCCAGTTCAAAACGTGTGTTGCTCATTGCATTTACCTCCTGTAAGTTTTATAATTTGAGCATATGACTTAAACCATAGTTTAAGTCAAGAACAATTTGAGGTGATTTTAAAAATGTTAATTGGCGAGATTTCTGAAAAAACGAACCTGCCTGAAAGCACGTTACGGTATTATGAGAAAAAAGGATTAATCAAAGTAGCAAGAGACAGTGGTGGCAGGCGTGAATATGAGGAGAATGATATTGAATGGATAAAGTTTATCCGACGACTAAAAGAGACAGGTATGCATCTCAGAGATATTCAGAAATATTCTGAACTGCGGTACTGTGGAAAAAGTACAATACCGGAGCGGATGAAAATATTGGAAGTACATAGAAAGTATGTGTTAGAACAGCAACAGAAATGGAATGAGTATTTACAGAATCTGGACGATAAAATTGAGTTTTACAGACAAGCCATAAATGATCAGCCAGAAGGCAACGATTGATTTTTATATTTCTGACACGAAAACAGCAGTGTATGCAATATTGTCCGGAGTTTGATATAATTTTTCTGGATATGTATGAAATGAGTGAAAAGCAGAATATTGATTGGAGAATATCAGATGGCAAATAAAAGGAAATTGAATAAAGAAGAACGAAAACGCCGCCGCCTTCAAAAAGGTAAACAGTGGCTGCTTACCTATCAGGGCACACCGAAGCACATGGTAAAACATTACAGGGAAAGGTTTCATGTGGATTCTATGACAGCAGTAAAGGATTTACAGGAACTGGGCGTTAATTATACGCAGGAACAATTGGATAATATAAAACGTGCAGAAGAAGAACGATTAAAACAAAAGCGATTACAGAAAGAAAAAAAGAAACGTGAAAAGTATGAAACTATATATGAGGATTGTGATGATCGTTTTGCATTTATTGCCGGGTATACGTCTGGAGGAGCACCTTATGGTACTACCTGGGAAGAAATGGGAATTGATCCGGAACTCCCGTTTGAAGAAAAGGTTGAGCGTCTGGCTGAGGGCAATTATTCTTTAACAGAAGAGGATGAAACTAACTGGGATGATGAGATGCCGGAAATGCTGGTCCTTCCGGGTTTATTTAGTGTCTGCCAGGTGGAGGATTATTCTCAGGTTAATCTGGATGCGGAATATTGTTTTATAGGGAAAACCGATGAGGAAAAATCTCTGGTATGTCATACAGGGGATGTACCGGATAATACGATACAGCAGAGTGACGGCTGGAGAGCGTTTCGCATACAGGGAGTATTGGATTTTTCTCTGATTGGTATTTTAGCAGAAATATCAGGAGCATTGGCCAGACATGAGGTTGGACTATTTGCAATTTCTACATTTAATACGGATTATATTTTGGTAAAAGATAAAGATTACAAACGTGCTATAAAGGCATTAACTTCAGAAGCATATCGGATTATTGAAGCAGAGTGAAAAGGAAAGTAGTACAAATGAGTAAAAAACTGGCAGCATATTTTTCAGCAACAGGTATAACTGCAAGAGTGGCAGAAAATTTGGCAGATTCCGTCGGAGCGGATTTTTTTGCTATTATACCTGCAACAGGTTACACAAAAGAAGACTTGGATTGGATGGACAAAAGTTCCAGAAGCAGCGTGGAAATAAGGAATGAAAGCTGCTGACCGGAGATTGCTTATAAAAGAGATAATATGTCGGAGTATGATATGATTTTTGTAGGATTCCCAATTTGGCTTGCGTACCATAAATTGATACAATGCACCCTTGGCTGTCAGAGGGTGCATTTTTAACGATTACCCATACTCAAAAAACGATAGGGTGCATTTGCCTCGGATTTATGGTATTCTATGGTAAAACACAGCGATAAAATATGATTTTCAGGAAAGGCGAGGTATTGATTATGAGCAAGGTATTAGTAACGTATTTCAGTGCCAGCGGCGTAACAGCGAAACTGGCAGAACGGCTTGCAAAGGCTATCGGGGCAGATTTATATGAGATTCAGCCAGAGGTTCCATACACTGATGCTGATCTGGACTGGATGAATAAAAAGAGCCGCAGCAGTGTGGAAATGAATGATAAGTCATTCCGACCGGCTGTTGCAAACAAAGTAGAGAACATGGAGCAGTATTCCGTGATTTTCACAGCCTTCCCTATCTGGTGGTACGTTGCCCCGACTATTGTGAACACGTTTCTGGAGCAGTATGATTTGTCCGGAAAGACGATTATTCCTTTGGCAACTTCGGGCAGCAGTGGTATGGGGAACACAAACAAGGAGCTGGCGGTTTCCTGTCCGGGAGCAGAATTAAAGGAAGGAAAGAGATTCCCTGCGAATGCAAGTGCGGAAGAACTGAAAGCATGGGCAGAAGGGTTTGGGATTTAAAGAAAAGACCGATAAACTTATCAATATAGACCCATAAAGTTATCTTTCAGGACAACGAATAATAAGAAATCTATGGTAACATCCTACCCATAGTGGTAAATTATTCTACAGGAAAGGGTGCGAAGCATGGAAAATGAAGTATATGAAAAAGATTATAGAGAGGAATTCCGGGAGCGAAGCGATAGGTCAGAAGGGAAGGATTTTCTGGATACATTAATGGAGGTTGGATTCTTTCAGAAGTATCAGGAAGAAATGAATAAAATCCCAAAGCGTGTGGTTCCCAAAGAAAAAGCGGATTATGAATACCTGCTTGGCGAGTGTGATGCTTACGTCCGGCAGTTTGGTGGAAGAATCCGTGGCGAGGTGGATTACCAGAAATGGCAGGCAACCATTGATCTGTACTTGGAACATTTTGAGTTCTGTGACAGGGAGGCATTGACACTGCTGAAGGGGATTGCAGAGCGGGCGGAGAATGTGACGTTCTCGATGAAAGATGGATTGCTTCGGATGTCGGTGTTTATTGGATATTTTGATGAAGTGTATTAAAAAAAGCTGCTGATACATGAGAAAAGTTTCATGTATCAGCAGCTTTTTTTATCGCAGTAAAGGTATACTGCCTGTGAGCTCATTGACCTTTTTCTTAGGACCGCAGATATCAAGACCAGAGTATTGCAGGGTGCTTTCTGGTACGTTCCCCATCTTAGAAATAAATTCATCATAGGTTTTACAGCCCTGTGCCAGATCGGAAAAATCAACTACGGTCAAATCCTGAAAGTCGGGTTGATAGAGCTTCTCACGGATTGCTTTGATGATTTCCGGTGAACCTTTCAAAATTGGCACGGGGAACTCAATGATGCCGAGATGCTCGTTTCCACTCTGGTCTGTGACATTTGCACCGACCACCTCCGGCATCTCTTTTCCCAGGGTGATTCCCATGATAGCCGCTGTATTTGCGATAATACCAAGCGGCAGATTCTCGTCAATGATCATGACGCATTTTTCATTCTGTAAATCCATTTCAGATTTCCTCTTTGTTTTCACTTTTATGCAAATAATAGCGAAAAGATTTTACAATATAATCACAACTGCCTGTCCCGTATTTGGTGTCGGTTACTGTTTTTAGATAATCATTGGAATAGAGTTCGATAATCATTTTGCAATAGCTGTCCTCTGTACCAATTAATTGAGCTGTTGAGGAATTTCCATAAGCATGAGCAATAATATCTTTCACTAGATTCTGTACGTTGTCCGTAGCAACATTTTCCCCTTTATGGCGGGCTAATTCAAGGAATCTGTCCTCTGCTCTCATTTCTTCTGGTATTTGTGCATACCAGTTTTCCATGATATCAGAGAAATGTTCTAAGTTATGCTTCATGGCTTCCGTATATTTTTCTATACTTCCAAATTGTTTAATAGCAAGTTTCGCTACCTCGGATTCATCATCTTTGATTTTCTGAATGAACATATCAAAATTTTCAACACTTCCCCAGTGCTTGATAACTTCCTCTGTCTGATTGGACTTAAAATCCTCCAAAGTATGGATATAATCGGATAAATCAAATTCTTTAAAACTCATACATTGCTCTCCTTTCTCTAAGCGGCTAAGAAGCTGTATGAGCCTGTCTGTCCGATTGCGCTTTAGGAGAAGCAACTCTTTTTGCTTTTTGAAAGCGGCAATCCTGTCGAAGTCGGGTTTTTCAATAATTTCCCGAATATCCTTTAGTTTAAAGTCTAATTCCCTGAAAAACAGGATTTGCTGCAGCTTTTGCAATGCTTCATCATCATATAAGCGATAGCCGGACTGTGTTAGTTCACTTGGTTTTAACAGTCCGATTTCATCATAGTATTGCAGCGTGCGTATACTAATACCTGTTAATTCTGCGACTTGGCTTATGGTTCTCATACTTACCAGCTCCTTTGATTTGTGGAGAAGCAAGATAGAGATTGCCGGCATGTATCTATTCTGCTTCCATGAGAATAGAATACAGTATCACGTTACGTTGGAGTCAATAGTTTTTTGCTATTTTTGTTCTTGCTATTTTTCTGTATATATTTTTACTGCTTTATTTGTGTAATAAAACGGAAAATGCGGTTGTACCTTTTCGCAAAAGAGTTACGCAAGATTATGATTTCATACAGCAGGTAAAGCAAAATACCATTAAAGAACTTTGTTGCTCATATTTGAGCAAGATGTTTGCCTTGGGATTTAGCAAATCCGAAGCTATTGAACAGTTACAAAATTACTGCGATAAGCTAAGTTGTCATCAATAAAGAACTATTAATAGAAAGGCATAAGCCCACCAAATAAAAAAAACGGTGCTTGGGTGGTATTCCGTAAGGATGTTTTCTCTTCAAAGACTAAAATATAATGATGTGATTATGTAGACAGTGTAGCCTTGGGGCTACGCTGTTTTGACTTTCTGATTGGTTGTCCTGTCCTGCATATGCTCTTGGAACAGTTCTTCCATTTCTTCTGGCGACGGCTCTCTGACAATGCCAACTCCGCTGTAGTAAATTTCTAAATTCTGGTGGCGTTTGCCGTCAATATATTCTGGCTTGGACACAACAATCTTTTCGATAAATTCGTGTACGGTTTCTGGCGTTAATTCCGTAAGCTGCGTGATGCATTTTACCCTGTCAATAAACCGCTGAAGGCTGTCGCTTTTGTCTGTTTCTGTTTCAAGGTACTGCTCCATGTTGGGGATGGCGGATTTTATCTGCCGCTGTTCTTCCTCAAACGCCATTGACATGGTGGCGAACCGTTCATCAGAAATCTTCCCATTGACATTATCCTCATAGATTTTCTGGATAAAGCGGTCAATCTCAACTGCACGTTTTTTTGCTTTTGAAAGCTCCTTCAACTTTTGGGCAAGTTCCTTTTTCTTCTCATCTCCGAAAGCTGCCATCTGTTTTCTGACAAAGTCTTTTTCAAAACTCTGCACATACCAGAATACCCGCTGCATACTTTCCAATACAACCTCCGCCACGACTTTTTCACGGATATAGTGGGCAGAACACACATCTGAGTTCCTGCGGTAACTGGAACAGAAGAAGTAGGCGTGTTCCAGTTTGTAGTTGTTTTTTGCGCTGTAATACAGTTTTTCCCCGCAGTCTGCACAGTAAAGCAGACCAGAAAACATACTGACAATCCCGCTCCTTGTCGGTCTGCGGCGGTGTTCCCGAAGCTCCTGCACAAGCAGGAAGGTTTCTTCGTCAATGATGGCAGGGTGGGTGTCCTTAAATATCTGCCATTCCTCCTGCGGGCGTTCCAGACGTTTCTTATGCTTGAAGGATTTTCTGGCTGTTCGGAAATTGACGGTGTCCCCGATATATTCCTGCCGTGAGAGGATGTTCCCCACGCTGTCGGCTGACCAGTGGTACGGTATGGCGGGCGGTCTGCGGTATGCTTTCCCAATGCTGTTCCAATATTCCGTAGGGGTCATCACTTTGTCTGCCCTCAGTTTTTTTGCTATCTGCGCTGGCCCAAGCCCCTCTACGCACATATCAAAAATCCGCCGCACAATCTCAGCCGCAGGCTCGTCAATAAGCCATTCTGTGGGATTGTCTGGATTTTTTCTGTATCCGAAAGGCAGGTTGAATGTTAAAGGCTTGCCTGACATTCCCCTGTTTCGGAACACATTCCGCACTTTCTGGCTTGTGTTCTTGGCGTGCCATTCATTGAATAAGTCCTGCATCGGGACGAGGTCGCTGATGCCTTTTGCTGTGTCGATATTGTCCATGATGGCAATATACCGCACGTCCAGACGCTCAAAATCTTCTTCCAGTAACTGCCCGACAACAAGGCGGTTGCGCCCAAGCCTTGAGTGGTCTTTGACGATAATCGTCCCGATTTTCCCCTGCTCGGCTAAGTCCATCATCTCCATAAAAGAGGGTCTTGTGAACGTAACTCCCGAAAATCCGTCGTCTACAAAGAAGCGGGGATTGCGGAAACCGTTCTCTTTTGCATATTTTTCCAGTATGGACTGCTGGTTTTTGATGCTGCCCGAAAGCCCGTCCTGCTCATCGTCACGGCTTAAACGGCAGTATAAAGCTGTTATTTTTTCTGGCTGATTGCTCATATTTCTCCTTTCCACAGCCAGACATGATATGAATTGTAGGTGTCATTATCATACCATATCTGGCAGAATACTTCAACGCTTTAAAGCCTTAATTCAAATGCCGTTTATAGTTTTAGGAGAATGCGCTCGGCTTTTTCCTGAATGCTCTCAGAAGCGGCGGCGTTAAAATGGGCATTGACTGTATAAACTGTGCTGTCTATCTCTTTCTGGAAATTGAGTGGATAGGGATATTGTGACCTGCGAAACCATGCCAACCGTTCTTCTTTTGTCATGGATGCAAGGCAGTCCGTAATCCCATCAATCATCTGGCGGATGGCAGTTTCTTCTGAAAATTCTTCTTTTTCCGTGCCGCTAAAAGGCTCATTCATCGAAATGATTCCTCCCTCCTGCGGTCTGCCCTGCCTGCTCTGGCGTTTGTATTTAACCGCTGGTTTTCAATCGTGTCGTGGATTTGGTCTAAGCAGTTGTCGATATGGGCAGAGCGTTTCTCAATCCCGTCTGCATATTTCAGCCGCTTCCTAAGCTCCGTTATCTGCTCCGTCACGCCCTGCTTTTCGGCTCGGAGTGATTCTTTTTCGGCTGGTGTGGCACGGCGTACCTTGTTCCGCAAATGCTGTCGGTAGTCAATCAGTTTATTCATTTCGGTCTGGTTTTTCTCCCTGTCGGCGTGCAAGTCGGAGAGGGTGGAAATGTTATGCTTCGACATATACCGTACCTGTGCGGTAATCTCGTCCAGTTTCCGAAGCTCCTCTTTCATCAGCGGGCTTGTCGGCTTGTAGTCCGTGCCTTTGGGGAATATCCCCAACTGATAGCACCAATAGTAATATAACGCTAAAATTCCCGTGGTTTTCTGATGCGGTTTCCATGCGTTTTTATACTGCTCCGGCATATGCGAGGAGTAGGAAATCCTTGCTTTGTAGTTCCCATATCGGGAAGCCCCTCCTAAACATGACCGTATGAAATCGGGTGTCAGCCGCTCGTCAAGGGTGTCTAGCCTTGTGAAATGCTTATACTGCGCCAGTTTCATCTTCCAATGGCTGCCCGAAAAATCAATTTCATATCCCTTGTCGGCAAGGTATTTTATCATGTGCTGTAAATCCCTGCTCCCGTTGATTGCCTCCCTTAAATCCTCACGATAGACGTTGTAGCGTGTCGGCTTTCCGCTTTTTTCGTCCAGATACAGCGGTCTTGACGGGGCTTTCTTCGGGTTTTCAATTACCGACAAACCGCACTCTCGGCATAAGCGGTCAGACACTTCCCTCAACCTTTTCTGTTCTGATTTTGAGTAATTATATTTCTGTCCGTCTATGAAAGAAACAGAGTTGAAACAGAAATGGTTGTGTAAATGCCCTTTGTCAAGATGTGTGGCAACGATTATCTGGTACTTGCCGCCCCACATTTCCTTTGCCAATTTCAGTCCGATTTCGTGGCATTGTTCGGGCGTTACCTCGTCTGGCTTGAAACTCTGGTAGCCGTGCCATGCGATATACCCGCCTGTCTTTTGGTACTGTTTCTTTGTCAAAATCATCTGTTGTAAGGCGGTTTCTTTCAGACAGTTGACAGCGGAAACATACCCGCCCTCATTTGTTTTTGACGGATTTTTCACATAGGAGAACACGTCGAAAAAGTCCTGCATTTCTTGATTCTGCACGGTCTTTTCTGGGTTTTCTATATAGTCAATCACGTCTTTTATGCTCCCTTTGACATGCCATAGGCTTGTTACCGCCATATCAGACAGCCCCCTGTTCCGCTAATTCTTCTATGCTGAGCCGTTGTGGGAGAATTGTTTTCTGCTGCAATTCTAAGATAAAATCTTCAATATCCTTACAGATTTCGGCGGCGGTTGGATAGTATGGAACACACTTTTTGAAAGCATCATGCACTTCATAGAGCTTGTTTAACAGTTCCCAAAACTCGGTTTTAGGCTTGGGTTGCGGGGCATTTCCCTTGCATAACTGGCGCATAAATTCGGCGGCAGACAGACCGCAAGCAGCAGCGCACTGCTTTAATTTTTCATGTTCTTCCTTATTCAATCGGACAGTAATCAGAACATTCCGCTTGTTTTTTTCTGATTTTTCTCTGCTCATCTTTCTTAATCCTCCAGTCTTAAATTTCTTTCTTCGGGGTATTCAGGGGCTGTCCCCTGGGTAAGTTACGCCCACTTATTTTGTGTGGGCGGGATTGTGGCTGACACAATCCGATGCTCGCTATCTCTGTGGACAATGCCGCAGGAGCATTTTTCTGTGCAGCCGACTTTCTTCCATACCTGTCTTACTCGCCGAAAAAAAAATCCTATGTCCTTTCCACCTCCGTTCTGGATTCGTTTTCTCTTGACTTTTGGATAAATGAAAAAGCCGCTACACTGCACCACGAATGACAGGAGTATTTTCTCCTGCTCGGATTCGCAATGCTATGTAACGGCTTTGGGATTCAAAACCATGCTGCCATACACCAACCGAAAAGGGACAGCATACATTCGGCGGCGGTCAGCCTTGTCCATTAACTGACAGTTTATTCTTCCATCTATGTGATATTTAATTTTCAATCTTTCAATTAATTCCCTTACGAGTATTTCAGAATACCATAGCGGCTGTACCCATGTCAAGATTTTGGGCAAATTTTTTAGTATTCCCTGTGGACAGGGGTTTTATTCATTAAATTTTAAATTGGATGGGAGAACTTTATCCCCCATCCAATAGCCCGCCGAAAAACCGTCTATCTTAGATGATTATAAAATCTTCCGCAGCTTTTTCCGCAGATGGTCTAGCCTTGCATAGATAGCACCCGTTGTCAATCCCACGAGCGGGGCGATTTCCTTTGTGGAATAACCCTGCAATTTCAGCAGGATGATTTGCAGGGTACGCCTGTCCACCGTAAGCAATGCCCGATATAGAGTTTCGTCCTCAATCTCATCCAGTAAATCAGAAACAGTCTTTAGCTCGGTATTCTGTTCCCTGTCTGCCATCCCCTCAAGGTATTCGCCGAAGTCGCTTGTCCAATGGTAAAACCGTCTGTTAGAATTAAAGTCCGCCCTGTCGTCTGTGCGAATTTGCTCAATGGTGGTTTCATCAACTCCATGCTCCCGCAATATTTTTTCCTCGGCTTCTTTCCAGATAAGCCATTTCCTGTTCTCCCGTCCGTTGTTGTATGCCATTCTTTTTTCCTCCAATCTGAATTTTTGAAACGTATTAATCCAGATTGAAAAGGTGGCGAACGGCAGCCAACAGCGGAAACAGCCCTGCGGCATAATCTGATAAAAAACGACAAAAGAAAAACCGCAAAGGTACTGTGACCTCTACGGTTATAAGAAATATATATTCTGTTAAGCGGAGATTCTACTTCTGGCTTCATGGTGAGAAGCAGCGTTGCATAGGCAGGGGCTTTTTTAACTGGCTTCCTGCCAATCTCCGATATGCTATGTATGGATAAATTCTGCGTTCTATGAGCAGATAGATAACTGCCCGAAAAAAGGACATAAAAAAATCCCTCCAAACTTCAAAACGAAGCCCAGAGGGAAATGAGGGCATGGGAACGCAGCCTGCCGAACTTCGTTTTTTTATTCGGCGGGCTTGCCCTCTCTGTTCTGTATAAAAGAATAGAGCTGACAAACTGTGAGGATTATATCAACTCACTTGTTCATCGGCTCTGCGTCTGTGCGTCTGGCTCTTTGATGAGTGTTACTTCAAATCTGCTTACTTCAACCAATGTTTCCTGCTTGCATTTCGGACAATATAGTGGATAGTTGATTAAAATCGTATCTTCCCTAATTCTGCTACAGGTCTTGTTACCACAAACAGGACATCGTATCCATTCTGTTCCATAAATAGCACTCATATTTTATCCACTTCCCAATCCCAAATACTTAATTGCCTACTGTCGTTCTTTTCTTCAAAGAAATGCAAATAGTTAAATATTTGCTCGTTGTCATGCACAATTCCATTTTTTTCGCATTTTCGATGAAAAAGCCGCATTAAATTTTTGCTATTACCGCTTTCTATCATATACTGATTTCCGTATGTACGGATATATTTTTCTTTCAATTCTGGAAACAATCGGTCTAACTGTTCATAGAAATACTCTCGATTTCCATCTCGGAGAGTTAGCCCCATTCCAAAGCAAATAACGCCATAAACCTTTGCCTCGATACACATATCCAAAATACCTGAAATATTATCTTCAGTATCGTTAATAAAAGGCAAAATTGGTGTCAGCCATACAACTGTCGGTATTCCCACATTCCTTAACTTTTTCAATACTTCAAAACGTTCCCTTGTCGTACTTACATTCGGCTCAATTTTTTGGCACAAATCTTCGTTGTAAGTAGTTAAAGTCATTTGTACAACGCACTTGGTTTTTTCATTTATTTTCTGTAAAAGATCTATATCTCTCAAAATGCGGTTTGATTTTGTAATGACCGTAAATCCAAAACCGTACTCACATATTAAGTGTAGAGCCTTTCTGACATTCCCTATTTCCATTTCAAGCGGAATATAGGGGTCTGTCATGGAGCCTGTACCTATCATGCACTTTTTACGCTTATGAATAAGAGCATATTCCAACAAGGCAATCGCATTTTCCTTGACTTCAATATCCTCAAAAGCGTGTTCCATGTGATAGCATTTGCTTCTGGAGTCACAATAAATGCACCCGTGCGAGCAGCCTCGATATAAATTCATTCCATTTTTAGCAGATAATATCCCTTTTGCTTTCACGAAGTGCATCGTATATCCTCCCTCCATTTAAGCACAATTTTTCCTATGTGCTTTCAGTTTTTTCATTGCCCAATCGTAATGACTTGCTGTGACGCTGACAAAATAAGAACCCAAAGTACTTCCGCCTACCCATTTATAAACGCCTTTAGAAAACAATTCCTCGTTTGAAAAAGTTTTCGCCAGTTCAATTACTTCGTTGTGAGATTTCTGAAACATACTCTTTGCGTCCTCTAATGATGTAGACTGATGTTTTTTCCAAAATTCCACATTCATATTTCCATAGGTTTTCCAATTATACGGCTCTGGAAGAAACGTTTTATTATTCCCGTTCTGATTGGAATGTACCCAGTTTAACAAAAGCTGATGCCATTCATAGAGATGGATGAAAATATCACGAAGATTTTTATCTCTTTTCCAGTGAGCTTCTTTCTTTTTTTCATCCTCCGAAAAATCAAAAGACGTTGATAATTCTTTTTCCGTTAATCCAGAAACAAGAATGTTTAACTTTTCATAATTAGCTGCTGCGGCTGTTAGTAAATCTGTTTTTGTTGTTGGTCTGCCCATATTTATTTTCCTTTCGTTTTTACAATACTATGTTGCTATTTCTCCGTATCTGTAACTTTATATCTCAAGATAGTTTTTAAATTGGTTTTATCTGTACGGTTAGCATTATTCAAATATATTTCACGGTGTTCTTTTCACATACGCTTATATCCGTGTTCCATACAATATCCGTCCATAATCTCAAATGACGCAGGCTCATCATCAAACGCTCCTTTATGCAATATTTGAATGCACCTGCCATCGCAGATTGTTTCAAAAGAAATATCGGTTAGATACGGAATATTTTTTCTCACCTTTACTGTCTCTAACGCATTATCAAACATTTTTCTGGAAATAAAATCTGGTTGTCGTATCATGATGCGGTACTGCAATTCTTCTTTTACCAAATATTCTTTTTCAGAAGCCATACTCCATATTCCCTCTAAAGGATATACGGTATAATCTGTTATTTCGTTGCTTTTTGGAGCAAACGCTTTATATGCCATCTTAATTTTATAAGCTACCGAAAACAGGGCGGCAACCTTATCTGAAAAGATTTCATCATTAGGATTTCCTCTGCCAGAAAGAATGATATATTTTTGAGTGGGAATATCAAGCACACAAGGTTTTGCTTTTACACCATATATTTCTTTCTCATGCTTTTTCCATTCATGTTTCATTTTCAGCCCTCACTTTCTCAAATAGAATTTACAGGCAAATTATATCACGCTTATACTGACACCCTATGTCAAGTTTTATATTTTTCATAGATTTTCTGTGCCTGTTCTGCCACGATGTCTTTCAGATATGCAGGCTCTATAATATCTACCTGCGTTCCAAATGACAATAAATACCCTATGAGCCATTCATCTTCTGGCATTTGGGCGGATACGATTAAATCCCCATTTTCTTTTTTGTTTACCATCGTTTTGTCAAACTCATCGTAAACACGGTATGACATATTTTTCGGGAAACGCAGTACAATTGTGTTGTAGGATTGCTCCAATGTATTATCTAATTCTGGAAAGGGGCTTTTGCAAAAAATTTCCGTGAGAACTTCAAAATCTATGATACGGGTCAGCTTAAAAATACGATAATCCTGTTTTTCCGTACAAAATGCTTTTAAGTACCATGACATAGACTTATATGACATTTTTAGCGGTCTAACAATTCTTTCGCTAATTGTTCCGTAGGAATTTGCATAAGTTATTTTTACACACTTTTGATAAATTATCGCTGATTTTAGCAATTCAAATTTCTCATTGTCAGTTCCCTTGTTGCCCCATCTGGAAAAATCTACTTCAAGCCAGTTTTCCGAACTAATACGAAAGATTGCAGAAAGCTTTTGCAATGTTTGATTGATGCCAATATTGTTAGTAAGATTGACACTTTGCAGGGCTGTTAGAATTTCCTGCTTTTCTTCTTCAGACAGCACTGTTTTATCTAAAACAAAATCACTCATTAAATGAATGCCGCCGTTTCGCCCGGCTTCTGCATAAACAGGAATACCTGCACCACTCAAAGCATCAATATCTCTGTAAATTGTCCTTACAGATACTTCAAATTTTTCTGCTAATTCTGGAGCAGTAGCCTGTCCTTTATCAAGTAAATGATACACAATCTTAAATAATCTGCTTTCCTGCATTGCCAACTCCTCCTTTGATAATAGAATACCACCAAAATCCTGACACTGTATGTCATCATTTATTATAATCATTTCTTTACTCGTTATCAACTGACTAAACATAAATGAATTTTATTCTGCTTAAAGCAGGGATAATAAGTAACGCTTTTCTTTACTGTATTCCTATATTTCTGATACTTTTCAAAAAATAGAGAGCAGGGTGTTAAATCCCTGCCCTCCAATTTTAACGCTTTATGCGTTACACCTATGCGTATATGATTTCCCTATCCACAATCTCCCTTGCACAAGCCTTTATGTTGCCTAGCCGTCCTGTCCATTCTAAGGCGTTTTCTTCCTTTAGGCGTTCCGTTATGCCCTGTGCCTGTTTCATGCCCTCTATGAGCCTTTCAAAGCGTTCCTGTGTTTGCCTGTCGATGTCAGCAAGGTAGGCGTTAAGCCTGCCGCTTGTGAGAAGATTGATGTATGTAACCTTGCGGTACTGCTTCAGATAGTCCAAATGCCGCTGTCCCCATATGCCCATCGCCTGTTCTTCCTCGGCGAGTACAGTTACGCACGGTATTAGATAATCTCTTTGCTGTTCATATTCGCCGCCTAATCTCTCAAAGATTGATTTTGCCATTTTGCAATTCCTCCGTATGATTTGAATTTACCTACAATTCAATCATTCTGGCTGATTACAAAGTCTTTGAATTTAACATCCTTATGGAATGCCACCTTTTGGTGGGCGGCTTTGTCACGCCCATATAAAATTCCAACTGCCCTCTAAACCCGTTTTGAGTTTGGAGGGATTTTTGCTTGAAATTGATGAAGAGTAAAAAATGAGCTAGGGTCAGTGATGCATAGTGTAATTGACCTTAGCTCATTACATATGGAGATTATTATAAATCATGTTCCTTTTGTCGGCGTTCAGTGATATCTTTGAAATGTGCGTCATTGGATAACAAGGTGTTGAAATTGGCAGTTATGGTATTTATCGTTGAGCGCCTTTTTTCTAAATCTTGCTTTTCCTTGACAGCAGAGGAATGTTCATTTCTTAGATTATCAATTTTTTTCTGTAGCCTCTCCGGGGAAGGTAATTTTGTAATGCCCAGCTCCTGTAATTGTTGTTTTAAGGTATCATGCAGTTTGTATTCTGCCTGGTGTATGGATTTATATTTCTGAGGATCCGGTGCTGTTTTTGCATCTTCTACTATTTTCCTGCAGGTACGGTAGGACGAACAGTGTTTCTGAATAAGTTCCTGATGGGATATTTCGGAGCTGATTTCAGAAATTCGTTGTTCCGTAGCAATAATAGAATTATTAATATCTGCAATATGCTGTTGGAAGTCCTCGTAATTCAGCAAATTGTTTTCGGATAAATAGTTGAAGGTTCGGGCTGCTTCTTTGAGATTATTGAGTTGTGCCCACCGTTCAAATCCGGCACGATTGCCTGTACTTACATAAGATGAGATATTGATAAAAAGCTGTACTTCTCTGGGGACGTTACGTGGAGATTTTGTTTTATGCCGGTTTTTCTCAAGGCGGAGTAATACACTTTCTTCTGTGTAATAGCTACCCAGAGATTTCATATTTGTAAAGTTTTTTTGCTCCGGTGCCCGGAAAGCCAGGTTCTTTCCCTGACGGATCTCATATCCGGCAAGCTTCATTTTTTGAAGAAACTCATCATAGTTGATGGATGACCAGATTGCTTTATCTACAGCGACTTTTAATTTTGCTTTCCAGCTGTTTCCACGATGATATTCCATATTTTCTTTATAAGATTTCCCTTTTTCGCCGGTTGGCATACTGGTGACAAGACCGTTTTCCTGACAAATACGGTTGCTGATCCGGCAGATTTTATGATAGCTGCGTTTGTTGGAGACATATTTATGATGGTCAACAAAGCTGGTAGCATTAAAAATGATATGGTTATGAATATGGTCCTGGTCAACGTGGGTGCTGATGACATATTCATATTTCCCTTTTAGTACTTCGTCAGCAAATTCTTTGCCGAGCTTATGTGCAGTTTCAGCGTCAACCTCTCCAGGCTTGAAAGATTGAATTAAATGAAATGCCAGATTGCTGCCTTTGTCCATCACATTCTTTTTACCTTCTTCTCTGGTGAAAGCAAATTCCAGATCAGCAGATTCTGGGGAACAGGCGAAACTGGAAATCAGTAATTTCTCTTCGGTTTTGTCCGGATTCATAATATAGTCCAGTGCTTTTTTGTCAGTTACTTTAATGGGGAAGATTTTAATATACGCCATATCTCGCTTACCATCCTTTTCAATTCTTCCATTTCTTCCGGGTACAAATCACCAGTGGTGTTTACCTTTTTTGCAATCTGATTGATGTTTACACCGATTTTGTGCATCTCTTCGTACACCTGCTTGATCGGGGCTGTGTCGGTGTTGATGATATAGCCGTCGATAGCCATTTTCCTAAGATAGGCTCCCATATTTCTGGTCTTTGAGAGAATCATCTTTTGGCGGATCAGCTTCTTTTCCTCTGGAGTAACACAAAATAAGATTTGGATGTTTCTTTTTCTGTTTGACATGTCTAGTTTCTCCTTCTGTACGTAATTCGGTTTTGGGGTGCTTCGGGGGTTTCAATTTAGGGCAGGGTTCCCTAAATTGCCATTTTTGCGGAAGTGTATATACACTTCCTGTCCTTGCTGTTCTACCCTCTAATAGATAAATTCAGGTGAAATAGAGAATTGCAAAAGAATTTGAGAAACTGAACAGGTAGTGCAGCTCATGAAAATGTGGTATGATTATTGTCAAGATACGAGAACATCCAGAGGTGAAAAAAAGAGTGGATAGAGAAGAAATCTTTGAATATGTGAAGAAACAGTATGGAACAATACCTGAATACTTGTGGAGCAGTTCTCCGGATAGTGCAGTGCTTCGCCATCATAATGGAAAATGGTATGCGGTGATCATGAATGTTGAGAGATCCAAACTTGGATTGGATGGAGATGATACCGTGGAAATTATAGATGTTAAATGTGATCCGGAAATGACAGGAATGATTATCCAGACCTATGGTTTTCTGCCGGGCTATCACATGAATAAGCAGCATTGGATTACGATTTTGCTGGATGGAACAGTAGGAGAATCGAAAATATTGGATTTTCTGGATATGAGTTACGATTTGATAGATGGTAGTATTGGGAAATTGGAAAAAAAATAACGGAGGTTGCTGTAATGACAGATACACAACAAAGAGAAGCTGCCCGTCAGTTTGTAAATAGATGGATAGGAAAAGGAAAAGAAGACGAGGATGGTCGCTCCTATTGGATTGACCTTTTGACAAATGTTTTGGGAATGGACAACATTACAGAACGTTTGAATTTTGAAAAAAAGGTAGTGATTGATGGAAATACAAAACGTATTGATGTGTATATTCCGGAAACCAGAGTAATCATCGAACAAAAAAGCCTTGGTAAGGCGTTGGATCAGAAAATCCGTAATTCGGGAGAAATCGACCTTACTCCATTTGAACAGGCAGACAGATATAACAGTAAGCTGACTTTTGATGAAAGAGCCAGATGGATTGTTACATCCAATTTTGCGGAAATCTGGATTTATGATATGAACCAGAAACAACCAGAACCGACCAAGATTGCGCTGGATGAATTGCAGAGCAAATATCCGCTTTTGGATTTTCTTGTAAAAAAAGAGGTCAAGACAATCTCTCATGAAATGGAGGTTTCTATTAAAGCCGGAGACATTGTAGGTCTGATTTATGATGCGTTTTTGAAGCAGTACCGGATTCCGGATATCAGAGAGAAGGATGAAACAGCAGAGCAGAGTGAAAAAAGAGAGCATAAGTTGAAAAGTTTGAATGCTCTTTGTGTACGGATTGTTTTCTGCCTTTATGCCGAGGATGCGGGTATTTTTGGAAAGAGAAATATGTTCCATGATTATCTGGAAGCATATGAAGTAAAAGATTGCCGACGAGCATTGATAGAATTATTTAAGACTCTGGATACTCCGGTAGCGGAACGAGATGAGTATCTTGAGGAAGATCTTGCTCAGTTCCCGTATGTAAACGGAGGACTGTTTGCAGATGAGACGATTGAGATACCACCTTTCACAGAAGAGATTAAGCAGCTTCTCCTTACAAAAGCTTCGGAAGATTTTAACTGGAGAGACATTTCACCTACCATTTTTGGGGCAGTGTTTGAATCTACATTGAATCCGGAAACCCGACGTTCTGGAGGAATGCACTATACGTCTATTGAAAATATTCATAAAGTAATTGATCCGCTTTTCCTGGATGACTTGCAAAATGAATTCCAGGAGATTCAGCAGATACAAGTGAAACGTACGAAAGATAAAAAACTGGAAGAGTTTCAGAATAAATTAGCGTCTCTCACATTTCTTGATCCTGCTTGTGGTTCAGGAAATTTCCTTACAGAAACTTATCTTTCTCTTCGTAGGTTGGAGAATGAAGTAATAAAGGAGAAAGTCAACGGACAGATGACATTGGGAGAAGTGAATAATCCCATTAAGGTTTCAATCCAACAATTTTATGGGATAGAGATCAATGATTTTGCGGTTACAGTTGCAAAGACTGCATTATGGATAGCAGAATCTCAGATGTTAGAGGAAACAAAAAGCATTGTGTATGGCTTTTATGATGATTTTCTCCCACTGAAAACGTATGTAAATATTACAGAAGGCGATGCATTAATAATTGACTGGAATGAGGTAATTGCATCAGAGAAGTTGTCTTATATTATGGGAAATCCGCCGTTTGTTGGAGCAAGATGGATGAACAAGGCGCAAAAGAAAGATATGGAAATTGTTTTTCATGGTATCAAAGATTTTGGTAATCTGGATTTTGTAACTGCGTGGTATAAAAAAGCAAGTGATTATATTTTAAATACAAAGATATTGGTATCTTTTGTATCGACAAATACAATTACACAAGGAGAACAGCCAGCTATTTTTTGGAAACCATTGTTTGATATGGGAATATGTATAAACTATGCGTATAGAACTTTTCGCTGGGATAGCGAAGCTAGCTTAAAGGCCCATGTTCATTGTGTGATCGTCGGTTTTAGCCATGCAAAATGTAATAAAGATAAAATTATTTTTGATACAAACGGGGAGGCAAGAATTGTAGAAAATATCAATGCATATTTAATTGACGCAGATGATATTTTCGTGGCGAGCAGAAAACATCCGATATGCAAAGTACCAGAAATAGGAATTGGAAACAAACCTATAGATGGTGGATATTACTTGTTTGATAAAGATGAAATGGAAGAATTTATTAGAAAGGAACCAAAGTCAAAACAGTATTTCCGCCCATGGTACGGGGCTAGAGAGTTTATTAACCAACAGCCGAGGTATTGTCTGTATTTGGGAGATTGTGCTCCAAATGAATTAAGAAGTATGCCAGAATGCATGAAACGTGTTAATGCTGTAAGGGAGTATAGATTTCAAAGTTCGAGTGCAGGAACGCGAAAAATTGCTGACACACCAACTAAATTTCATGTTTCAAATTTTCCTAAAGGGAATTATATAGTTATTCCACAAGTTTCTTCAGAAAGAAGAAGATATATACCAATGGGATACATGGATGAAAGTGTTTTGTGTAGTGATAAAGTTAGAATTATGTTGGACGGTACGTTATATCATTTTGGTGTACTTGAATCAAATGTGCATATGGCGTGGATGAGGGCGATTTGTGGAAGATTGAAAAGTGATTATAGTTACACAGTTAATCATGTATATAATAATTTTCCTTGGCCTGCACCAACAGAGCAACAGATACAAAAGATTGAACAGACAGCCCAAGAAATTTTGAATGTAAGAGCATTATTTCCAGAAAGCAATCTGGCAGATTTATATGATCCATTGACAATGCCTCCAGAACTTCGCAGAGCTCATACCGCAAATGATAGGGCGGTTATGGCTGCATATGGATTCAGTATAAAAATGACAGAAGCAGATTGTGTGGCAGAATTGATGAAATTGTATCAGAAGTTGGTTGAGAAAAATGATAGAAAATAATTAGCCAGATAAAAAATAAAAACCGGGGATTACTCCTCGGTTTTTTGCTGGACGGAAGATCCGTCGTCTAATTTAAATATTTCTTCCACGCTCATATTCAGATAATGGGCAAGTCGGATTGCCATTTCCAATGAGGGGTTTCGTTCCCCACGTTCAATTCTGCCGATGGTGCGGCTGCAGGAGCCGGTTGCTTCTGCCAGGTCTTCTTGAATAAGATTTCGCTCTATACGAATATCTTTCAGAATGTTGCTGATTGCCATCCAATCACTTCCTTTAACTTTATTATTGTTTCAACAGCCGGTTTGAATGGCACGGACTGTATTACGATTATTGAAAACCGGGGATGTCGGAAGCATCACACTTGCCGACAACTTTGCCAAATATTTTAAAAGAGTCCGATTCCTGAATTGCGATAGGTTTATATTTTTTATTCAGGGAGATCAGGAATAATCCGTCCGGTTCATCATGGAGCTTTTTAATATAAGCATCTCCATTGAGATAGAAGATACCAATTTCTCCATTGCAAATACTGTCTTTTTGCTGGATCCATGCAATTTCTCCGTTGTGGTATTCCGGTTCCATACTGTCTCCGGATATCCGGACTCCGAAGTCTGCATTGTCCGGGGCAAGATCGCCAACTTCATAAGATTCTTTTGGCGCATCTGTCAGGAAATTACCGGTACCTGCAGAAACAGCATCTCCGAAGATGTCCATAAATATTTCTTTTTTGCGGAAAGGAATAATGTTTGCAACTACTGGTTCAAACAAGCCGGATGCTTTTAGTATTTTTGCGTAGTCTTTTATCTTATCTTTTCCTTCCTGATTCAGACCGTCCATTACACTGTATGGATTTTTTCCGAAATAAGCATCATAAATATCTTCAATATCCAATAATTTACAGAGAGTCAGAAAAACATGCAGTCCTGGTTCTCGTGCATCCGTCTCCCATTTGGAGATTGCCTTCGCTGTAACGTCAATGCCCTGCTGCGAAAGTAATTCTGCAAGTTCTGGCTGCGAAAGCCCTTTCTTTTTTCTGTTTTCTGCAATAATCCTGCCAATAGAACGCATATATTCGCCTCATTTCTATGAAATTCCGTTAGATTCTTATAGATGCATTATACAGCACAAATACAATAAAATCAAGAGAAATCTCCAAAGTGTAGATAATACAACCAAAATGTCAGTTGACTATCTCCACAATGTCGGCTTATACTAACCATGCAAGGAATGATAAGAAAGCCGGACGGAGGTGAGAACAGGATGGGTGACAGGACAATTTTACATAGTGATATGAATTGTTTTTATGCCAGCGTAGAAATGCTGCATCATCCGGAACTAGAGGGAAAGCCACTTGCTGTAGGCGGCGATCCGGAAGCAAGACATGGTATTGTGTTGACGGCAAATTATATTGCGAAGAAATGCGGGGTAAAAACAGGAATGGCACTTTGGCAGGCAAAACAGGCTTGTCCGGAAATCATTTTTGTGCCGCCGAGGATGGATCTGTATTTGAGATTCTCCAGTATGGCGAGAGAAATCTATTCAGAGTATACGGACAAAATTGAGCCGTATGGAATAGATGAAGGATGGCTGGATGTGACAGAAAGCAGCATCATCAAAGGTGATGGAATGAAGATCGCCCAGGAAATCAGTGACCGGATTAAGTACGAACTTGGTATTACCGTGAGTATTGGTATTTCCTGGAACAAGATATTCGCAAAACTTGGCTCTGATTATAAAAAGCCGGATGCCATCACACAGTTTCATCGTGGCAATTACAAAGAAATCGTCTGGGGGCTTCCAGTGTCAGATTTACTGTATGTTGGCAGGCAGACAAACAAGAAATTGCAAAAACTGGGGATCCATACCATTGGTCAGCTGGCACAGACAGATGAAAAGCTGCTGGACAGTCATTTTGGAAAAATTGGTCTGGTGTTATGGGCATTTGCAAATGGATATGACTCGGATCCGGTTTGTACGGAAGGATATGAAGCTCCGGTCAAGTCGATTGGAAACAGTACAACGACACCGAGAGACCTGGAAACAGATTTGGATGTGTGGATTATTCTGATGGCATTATCGGAAAGCGTATCTGCCAGATTACGGAAACATGGTTTCAAATGTAATGTGGTGGAAATATCAATCCGGGACAACGGGCTGAACAGCATCACAAGGCAGATGCATATCAGCCAGCCAACGAATATTACGGATGAAATTGTAAAAGCAGCATTTGAATTATTTAAGAAACATTACAGATGGGAGCATCCGATACGGAGCCTTGGCGTGAGGGGGTCTGATCTGGTAATGGAAGATATTCCGGTTCAGCTTGATCTATTTGATAATCAGGAGAAACGGGAAAAATTAGAAAGGCTGGATCGGGCTGTGGATGAGATCAGACGACGGTTTGGATATTTCAGCATACAGCGGGCAGCAATGTACCAGGATAAAGTCTTATCCCACTTGGACGCCGGTACACATACGGTCCATCCTCACAGTTATTTTCATGGATAATGGGAGGGATAGATTTGAAACAGACATTAACCAGAAAACAGGAAGAAAGCTATCAGTGCATTGTAAGATTTACCGAGGAGCATGGATTTCCGCCAACGGTCAGGGAACTGGGGGCATTACTGGGAGTTGCTTCAACATCAACAGTATTTTCCAGAATCAGGCAGTTAGAGAAAAGTGGATATATCCGGAGAGTTCCGGCATCTCCAAGAGCAATCGAAATCCTGTGATGGAGGTGGCGGTGTGAATAAGGTATATGTTGATGTGGTAGCAGAGTTCAGTAAGGAAGGCTGCCTGATTCCAATCTTATTTGTTTGGGAAGACGGCAGAAAATACAAGATTGATAAAGTGCTTAAGATTGAACGATGTGCCAGCAGAAAAGCAGGCGGTGTTGGTACGATGTACACCTGTATGGTACAGGGAAAGGAAAGCCATTTGTTTTTTGAAGTGGACAAATGGTTCATGGAAAGGAAGATTTCATAATTAAAAAGAAGAATATTAACCGGCGGAGATAGTCACTTTCCCTTTATATCCCGTTGGTTTTACATAAGGATCCGTATTCTGATCAGCCGGTGTTCCCCACAAATACCATTTGGAATATGGATCCTGCAAAGAGTAATTTAGATTGCTTTCCATCAAAATCATGGGGAAGGCGGACTGGTCTGCAAGACCTACCAGTTAGTGTGATTGTTGATAAGGAGAAATAAAGATTTATGACAGACAGAGATTATGCAATTAAATCAATGAAAGAGATTACGTTCCAGATGGCAACCCATGCACAGGATTATCTGGAAGTAAGCATGGACAGGCATTATGAAGACATAAAGGCATTGATGGTGAATTACCAGAAACTGATTTTGGAAAATAAGATGGTACTGGAAGAACTGGAAATGGAATGCCAGGAGAAGATCAATGAGGATATGGCATATGCGTTGAGTTATCTTGATATTTACGGGAAACAGCTGAATGTGACAAAACTGAAACACGAGATGAATAATCTGATGGTCATATATGGGTTGTCGGATATGGTTTACCGGGGTATAACGTTGGTAAAATATTATGCTCCGGATGGAGTAACGCTCAGCGAGATTATCCATTCCTGTTTTTGCAGCCATTACAATAAAACAGATGTGGAAGTCCAGCAGGAACTTGGCATTGGAAGGACTTCTTTTTATAAAATGAAGAAACAGGCATTGCGGTATCTTGGCTTCTACTTTTACGAGATCGTAGTGCCGCAGGCAAAAAACAAAAGATTCAAACCCTCCTTGGGTGTGGAAGAAGAGTAGGTGAGTGAGATGAGATACGAAAATTCAATGGTAAAGATTGCCGACGATATTATCCGGGATCAGCAGGCAGAGAGGAAAGTTCAGAATAAAAAACAGAAATGGCATGATGAGTATGCTACCTTGAAATTTTTTCGGTACATATGCAGAAATGTTGGAAACCTTCATGAAGGAGAAATCCAGCGTTTGGTATGGAAACTGAAACAGTCTGATAAGAAAGCAGTCGAAAAGCATTTAAAAGGCTATGCGTGGGAATTTGATTATGAGAAAATGTTTTCTACATTGATGCAGAATCCTGTTTGTCAGAAAGTATGCCAGAAAAATAAATATACAAGCTGGATGCATCTGATCAGCCGATACTGTACAGAAGATTGTTAGGAAATAAGATACCTTCTTGCATCTATCAATGAATTATTTTATGGAATAAACCCTGCATTAGTTCTATAGAACGATAACTTGTTTTACAGCTTCTGTATATCGGAACAGGCGGTAGTTATACTAACTTTAGACCGAAAAATAGTTCTAAAGGAGGTGCTGCGATGGATCTGAAAGCTGTAGGACAGAGAATTAAGATGGCAAGGGAAGCAAAAGGTCTGACACAGGAAGATTTGGCTGCCATGGTGGAACTGAGTCCGACACATGTAAGTGTGATTGAGCGGGGATTGAAAGCCGCAAAACTGGATACGTTTGTTGCGATAGCCAACGCTCTGGAAGTTTCTGCAGATTCACTTCTGATAGATGTTGTGGCACATTCTGTAACTGGTGTGACGAATGAATTATCAGAAATGATCGGGAAACTTCCAAAAGAAGAGCAGAAGAAAATCATCAAAGCGGTCAGGGCATTAACAGAATAGTTTTTATGAGGAGGGGCGGAAGCCCTTCTTTTTTTGCGGTTTTTGTCACAATTTGTCAAACGAATGGGGATTCTGTTTTGTTTTTATCTGTGCTATAGTAGTTCTAAAGAACTAATACTAATTCAAAAAGAGGAGATATAAAATGCACAGAAAAACTATTTTTGAGAAGGTTGCTGAAAAATTCCATACCACTCCGGAAGAGGTATATGCGGAAATCCAGAGAGCAATTGATGCCGGATATGATAACACGGATCCAGAGGTACAGGCAGAATGGCGCAAAGTTAAAATAAAAGGGGATAGACCAACACCGGAGGAAGTAATTAACTATGCAGTAGGTACTTTATCAGCAGAACAGAGGTGATTATTAAATTGAAGAGGAAAAAGTATGCGTTAATATGTCTGTTATTGGCAGCAGCCTTTGTTTCGGGTTGTGCGCAGAAACATAAAGAAGGAGAGCCGGATGTCATTAGCAGTATGAAAATGAATCAGGATGAAACACTTACTGTTGTTGCAAACAGAAAACAGATTAAAGATAAAGAGGATTTTGCAAAACTCCTTGTCAAAAAATGCAAGGAGAATTCTTTTCAGTCTGTTAGATTCTCTACAGATTATGGGTATGCCACCAGCCTGAATCTTAGAGTATATCTCTGGGAAGATGAGATAGAAGGGCAGGAGCCGGTAATGGTGGTGGAATATAAGCCTGTTGAATGGGGAATGGACTATGATATTGTCCATGATCCGGAAAAGTTCCAGATGTATGTGGATGGAGAGCTGATGGAAAATCCTTAGATTTTTCTGATAAAGACTGCACAAAACAGCTTGCCACCCTTACGACTGATGAAAACGGAAATACAGATGTCGTAGAGGTAAAGGCTGACACAGTCTATATCAAGGAATTATCCGCACTAATCAAGACACCAAAGAAAAGCACCAGAGAAAAGAGGATAGGAAACAGACTGCCAATGATAGCGATATGTTTCAGTTTCATTTTTTCTTCTTGGTCCTATGTCAAGAAAAAGTACAAATTAAATGTAACCAATTTTCTCTGTTCTGAGCGAAGTTTAACTTGCTATTTTTACTGCATTCTCCTCGATGTTTTCAAGATATTGTTCCTCATATTCATTTGGAGACAAATATCCACAATGACTGTGAATGCGTACGGTATTATAAAATGTTTCGATGTATTCAAAAATCAATTTATGTGCATGTGCATAATTAAAGATTTTAAACCGGTTGATCCATTCTCTCTTCAAAAGTGCATGGAAAGATTCGATACAGGCGTTATCCCATGGATATGCTTTCTTTGAATAACTGTGAATCATACCTATGGTTGCTTTTTGAAATGCTTCCGATACGTACTGACATCCTCTGTCGCAGTGGAAGATCAACGGTTTTTCAACATTTCTGACACGTTTTGCTTTTTCAACACATTCCACTACGTGGGATGCCTCCAGCGTCTCACTCAACACCCAGGAAATGATTTTTCTTGAATACAGATCCATCACACTGGTAAGATACACAAATCCTTCAAATGTCCAAATATAAGTGATATCTGAACACCAGACAGCATCTGGATGAGCAGGATTGAATTCCTCGTTGAGAATATTTTTGAGTTTCTGGCTGAAATCAGAGTCTATGGTTGTCTGGATATATGGTTTCACCCAATGGGCTTTGATTCCCATTTGACGCATATAGTTTCCAACTGTTTTTTCGGAAACATATTCCCTGGATTTTCGCAATTCTGCAGTAATTTTAGGAGCACCGTAGTTTTGATGGGATTCCTCGTAGATCTTTTGAATTTTTTCTTTTAAAACTGCACGGCGAACAGACGTGTCCGAAGGAACCCGTTTCTTCCATGCATTGTAACCCGAACGTGAAACGCCTAATTTTTTCAGTATTCCGCTGACAGAAACCTGACGTTTCACGGGCAGGGATTTGATTTCTTTCACGTACTCAGAAGTAGCTGTGTAAAGAGCTTTTGTCAGTTTCCCAGAATACTGATTGCTTTTTTTAACACTTCAAGGGCATCCTTCGTATCTCGTAATTCACGCTGCAATCTGGCAATCTCTTTCGCTTCCTCACTTGCATAATTTCCAGAACCACGGGTAGGAACCTCTCCTTTATGTTCCTTTGCTGCTTTCATCCAGTTTTTCAGTGCAGATTCGCTGACTCCAAGATTCTCCGCAGCCTTGCGAAGTGGCAGTTCCGGATGATCTAAGCGATACTGTACCGCATCCTCTTTAAACTGTTGGGAATATTTTGTACCTTTTGCCATAACCATTCTCCTCCTTGATCTATGACTATCATATACTATTTATTGAAAATGGTCATGTTTATTTTGTACTATTTATATTCTAACACCATCTGTCCTTTCTTCGTTACAAGGTTACGAGTTTTCTCTGTGGTCTGCTGAACCTTTGTCCTGCGGTCTTTGGTGTAATTCTGGCGTGTTTCCTGCGATACCACTTTTTCTACATTCTGCCTATGTACTGGCTGTGCCGACTGGGTCGCTTTCTTATCAGAAGCACCAGAAGATAACGGACGCTCTTTGATAACAGTTCCTTTATCAATCTTTTTCAGCATTTTTAAGGTCGGTGCTACCTGCCTTTGTACCCAACGCAATGTGCGGTCTAAAGTATAAGGCTCTGGCTTTGTCGTCAGCTTCAAGCTCTGTCTGTTATCGCCGATAAACCAAGCCCAGCGGTCATTGAGCTTCCAGTCATTTTTTCGCTTGTCTGGTTCTTCATCAACAAACCGCACATACTGGTTGATAATAGAAAAGGCAGTCTGCTCTGCGTCATAATACGTCAGCAAATCTCGTACTGCATAGTAAGCACGTTCATTGCGAAGCCGTATCTCAAAACGGTTGATAATGTCAGCTTCTTCCAGAGGTGTCCCTAACTTGACGTACTGCTCATAGTCCTTTTCATAGATACAGAAATACACATCTGATTTCAGCGAACCAAGATAAAGGGTGCGTCCCATATATTCTCTGTCGTCCTCTCTGTGCTTGATAAGCTCGCCCGACTGATAAAACTTATAGCTTCTGGACTTTCCGATATATTCCCGTTTCCTGCATTTTTCCGCAAGCTCTGGAATATCCAAAATTCCCGTATGGTCGTTGATAGCAAGGTCGATACGCTTCATCACGCCACCGTCTATGAGTGCGTCCATGAGAAAGTCATACCAGCTTCTTTGCTGTGCCAGCAGGTAACCTTCAAACTGTCGGCAACCACGCCCCTTTAACTCTAAAAGGACACCTTTTTCTTCGTCAGCCGACGTATAGATAAAGATGTCCCCTAATGAATAATGCTCCGTATAACTGTAATGTCCGTAATCTTCATGGAGCATATAGTTGATATTCAGTTTTAATATATCTTTGATGATGTGCTGTATATCAAGCGTGGGAAAACGAATTTTCACATAATCAAACAGCATGGTAAGTGGTGCTTCTGGATTGAACCTTACCAGTTCTTTATGCAGAGTTTCCAGAAGTTCTTTTGACGGCTTCATTTTTCCGCTTTCTATCTTGTTGAGATATTCCCTTGTGATACCAGAAGCCACCGCCAGTCTGCCTTGTGAGATACCGTAAGCAATCCGTTTCTCCCGTAATTCTTTTATCCATTGTTCTTCATTCAGAACCATACCCCCAATCTGTCAAGTGTGAAGTTTTTTAAGACGACTTCACAGCCGATTTTTGCTAGGAAACCATGCCAGAAGCCTTATGTTTCCTATGTTTTTTGTCTATTGTCTATTTGCAAACGTACCCCTCTGTTAGATACCGAGGGGTTTTACCTGCTGGCGTGGCTGACGCCACACCAGCAACGGCTAGTCCGTGCCGTCGCCTTTCGCTTCGCACGTCGCCGTCCCGTCCTGCCTTGCTTGTGCAAGAGAGCTGATAGTCTGTAAAAAATCATGTCCTTTTGGGACTAAAGGCGTGTAAAACTCACTTATGACGCTTGTTCCCACATCACAATAGCCACGCCCCTTGATACGCTTCTGAAAAAACTGTTTTTTCACATCTGAACCGAACAGCATACCGTAACCTAATTCGCTGATACGCCCAAGTCCCACACGGAAATTGAAGTTATCTCTGATACCATCTGAAAAATACTTTGCGTCTGGACGCTGGCAGGCAACAATAAGGAAATAACCTGCTTGTCGCCCTAACATAACGATTTTCTTTAACTGGCTAAGTAAGCTCACGCTTTCTTTTGTCCCCAGCATTTCAAAAAACGCTACATATTCATCAAAGATAAGAAAGCAGGGTGGAAGTCCCAGATAGGCGTAGTTTTCGCCCGTCTTATAGTTCGGGTGTTGCTTCATTTCCTCACTTCGCCGTACCATGCCCTCATAAAAGGCATTGACGCAATCAATCATTTCTTCTTTGGTGTGATAGACATTAGGCATGACTGTTCCCAAGTCTGCAAGGTCGCTGTTCTTTGGGTCTAAGATATAAAGGACAGCGTTGGTATGCAGTAAGGCTTCAATGAGCGTCAGCAGAAAATAAGTTTTACCGCCACCAGTCCCACCAGCAATCAAAGCGTGAGGGAGTGCGTCATATTCCCACACAAGATTTTTCATCAGCCTAAGACAGCCGTTTTCTGCCCATACTTCATCAATGGTAATGCGGTTTGCTATCATGTCATAAAGCAGGGTGTATTCAATATAGCCGTCATGTAAGGTCTTGTCGGTCAGCTCGCAATACAAGCCACTTTCCAATTTATCCTCTAACCGTAAAAGCTGGTCTTGATATTTTCCTAACGTGATTTCACAGCGGATATGGAGCAATCCCTTTTCCATTTGATAATAAATCTTTGGAAACCAGACGATTTTTTCCCTTGATCTGCTTTGCAGGTCAGTAAAAAAACCGCTGTCTTGTACGGTATCGGCTTCATACCACTTATTTTCCAGTATCATTCGTGCCAGCTTTTGACGGTGCAATAGCTTCTTGAAACTGTCGTAACAGAAGCGGTAATACAGAAAAGCGACCAATGCACAAACACCAGTCGCTATCAGCACAGTTATGAAGTTGTAAGGGGAAAGCGTCAAGCCGTTTTCTAACAAGCTGAAATGTTCCCAGTCGGTACGCATGAGCTGTTTGATGTTCAGTAGCAGAAGAACCGCCATGAATACAAACAGAAGCGTCCCTATGGAAAAGTGGTAGACAAGGTGCTTGTCGCTGGCTCTGATACGGTGTCCTTTGTTCCAAATCATACGCATAAATCAATCCTTTCTAGGTATGAAAAAAGCAGTCAATCCTAAGACTAACTGCTTAATCAACAATAAAGTGTAAATTTTATTGTTTCTTTTCTTCTTTTTTATCTTTTTTATTTTTTCTATCCCACCAAGTACCTGCTAATGAACAACTTCCGCCCATAACTATAAAGCCAATCATAATAAGCCAAAATTCCATGATTTCTCCTCCCTTTTAATTTGTTAAATGCTGGCAAATAAAAATTACAACAAAACATATAATAAGTGCGATTACACCTGCAATGAATGCAAATATGATTTTTTGATAATTTCTTTTTCCTATTTCTTGTTGTGTTTCATCATGCGTTAATTGCTTTCCGTCAATAAATGCCAAAATTTCTTTATAGGTTTGAATGTCATGGCTCTTTTTGAATTTTTCAATCTTACTTGCCGTATAGAGCGTTATTGCAAACAAGCATAACCAAATAATAATTCCTATATTTCCCTTAATACTAAATAAAGGATAGGCACTTATGGCTACGACTATCAATTCAATTAGGAAAACTACACTTATCACATTAAACTTTTTAATAGTTGCTTTTTCTACAATCTCCCTCATCTCCTTTATATCTTCTTTTATAAAATTATCTAAAGACACATTGAAGATATTAGATAAAGTAATTAAACTTTTAACATCTGGACAACTTTTATTTGTTTCCCAGTTAGAAATTGTTTGTCTTGAAACAAATATTTTAAGAGCCAGTTCTTCTTGAGAAATTTTTTGTTGTTCCCTAAATTTTTTGATTTGTAATCCAATATCCATCTTGAATCTTCTCCTTTATTGTATATGAATATAGCTATTTTGTCTGTCAAAAGCCTTTGACATTGCCATTTTCCCTTGTCAAAATAGTTTTACATGGCTTAAAACAGAACTTTTCAACTAATTATATCGGTTCTATATATAAGTTACAAGAAAAATATGGGCTCACATTTATTTTTTCATCTGTCCTTGCGGTACATGGTTCTGTGGATTGCCTGCGTTCTGATTGCCTTTATTCTTCAACACAATATCCTCTGCCTTTACATACCAGTCCACATCTGCACCCGTATAGGTTTTTCGTGATAGCGTATCTGCTACTGGATTGACAAGCTCCACAACTGCATTGTACGGAAATTCCCTTACTGGTACTTCTGGCGGTACAGACACGGGGATAATTCCACCATGCAAACTGCACTTCAAATCATAGATACGCTTTTTAAGCTGGGTACTCGGTGTCCCGTCCTCATTCTGCAAGAACACATCACGCACCGCTGTAAATTTTAATTCTCCAAATGTTTTCTCTTTGTCAATAACAAATCCGTTTGATAATCTCATAATGTTTCCACTCCTTTACTTTTCTTCAACTGCTACAATATCATCAGCAAGCAACACATAATCGGTATGTCCCATATCCCCGATTGCGTAACCTCTGCCGTATAACTTCGGATTGACAAGTTTTACTTTCTGCTCATACTTGAAATGCTTTTCGCCAGCCTGCACGGGAATTTCTACCACAACATTTTCCCCTCTCTGTACATCTGAATAAAGGTTGTAGCTTCTTCTTGCGAAAAATCTGCGGTTATCTTTATCTCTCTCAAAAACATGGTCGCTTTCGCCTGCAAATTCAAGAGTTCCAAAAGACTGTGCCATATCTGGCACGACATATTTCATTTCCATAATGTTTTACCTCGTTTCTTTCTATATTTGATAAGTTTTTTGATTGTGATTTCTTATTCTGGCGGTTAGGGAAGTACCAGCAATCCCACAGATAGTAAAGGGTAAAATAAATGCTTACGCACCCTTGACTATCCGTGTTCTTGCAGGTTGTTGGCAGACAAGCCAGAATAAGCGTAAGTCTGCCGACACGGTATCGGCGGAGAGCGTGATTTTTCTTTTCTCATATCGTTACCGCCTTATGATTTCTTCGTTTGACGGCGTTTGTAGAAGAAGATACCTGCCAGTCCAGCACCAGAAGTTAGTAATAATGCAAGCAGTCCGTAAAGGTTCGTGTTATCGCCCGTTTTTGGACTGTCTGTTTTATGCGGTGTATTTGGTGTCTGTGGCGTTTCGGGTTTCTCTGGTTCTTCTGGGACTTCGGGTTTTTCCTTAAAGGTAATTGTCTGTCCCTCGTCCTCAATGTCCTTATGCTCGGTAACTTTCTTCGGCTCGTCTGGATTGCTCAAATCGTACAATTCTTCAAAGGTTACAAGCTGTTTACCGTCAAGAGAAGTAGCGTCAAAGGTAAAGGCAACTTCCACTTTCATAGTTTCGCTGTCTGCGGTAAAGGTGTAATCACTTTCCGCACGTTTTCCATTGATAAGAAGCTCTGCATTTTCTTCTTTCAACATCTGCCAGCCTACAAGTTTGTACTGTGTGCCGACTTCTAAGCCCTCTAAAGTTACGGTATCAATGATTGTTACCTCTTTTCCAGCTTCAAGCTCTTTGTTGCCGTCCTTATCGGTAGCAGTCGTATGAATTTTGATGATACGCTCTGTGATAAGTACCGTCTGTCCGTCGTCCTCAATGTCTTTATGTTCCGCAACTTTCACGGGTTCGTCTGGATTGCTTAAATCATACAATTCTTCAAAGGTTACAAGATTTTTACCGCCAAGCTCGGACGCATTGAATGTATAAGCAATTTCCACTTTCATAGCTTCATCATCAGCAATAAAGGTATAGTCATTTTCTACACGCTTTCCGTCAATGACAAGTTCAGCGTTTTCTTCCTTTAACATCTGCCAGCCTTTGAGCTGATATTTTGTGCCTTTTGTAAGTCCGTCTAATTTGACGGTATCAACGATTGTTACCTCTTTTCCAGCAAGGATTGTCTTTTCGCCGTCCTTGCTGGTCGCTGTGGTATGGATAGAGATTTCTTTTTCGTATTCATCAGTCAAAGTACCTAAATCAATCACAAGGTTATTTCTTGATACCACGATTTCAAATGGTGGGATAAGTTCAAAACCTTTGTTGCTGTCAGAGCGTAATTCCTCAATGATATAGGTATCATAAGGCAATGCACCTTTGCTGTCGTCTGGTTCAGAAGTTCCAAACCATACACCGTCCTCGCTGGTCTTTCCTGCGTTGGTATTGTGCTTATGAGAAGCCCAGTCAGCAGAAGTGGAGAACTGCCCGTTATCATCAGTTACCACGACATGACTTTCTCCCGTCGTCTTGCTTGTGATCCTAAAGGGAACATCAGCAAGACGCTTGTGTGTGCCTGCACCGATTTTCACGCCCTCAATATCGCCACGCTTAATCTGATTATAGATAGAATGGGCTTCGTAAGTTAAGTCCACAATTTTTCCGTTTTCTGTGATTGCAAAGTCAATCGGTTTTGCACCGTCTGTCAAATATCCGTTTGGAGCTTCACTCTCAACGATACGGAATTTTCCATAAGGTAAAAGGTCAGCGGAAGTAGAAGCGACACCCTCAATGTCTGTATGGATTGTTTTTACCACTTCATTTTTCTTGTATAGCTTGCCCTCAACCAATACCGCATTATCATTTAAGGAAATGATGTCAAAGGCAGTATCTTTCAAAGTAGCACTTCCTTGTGGCTTTGTATCGCCCGTTTCTAAATCTCGTTTCTGAATTTTGACACCGCCACGGATAACCTTGTCTGATACGGAAAACTGGTTACTTCCAGTAAGTACGGCAAGGTCGCCGTCCTCTGTAATTTGTGTAAGGTATAAGCCCTTAATCTGTTCGGACTTATCGCCAGCCTGCATATATGCACCGTCCAGCAAGTAACCGTTTGGAGCTTTTGTTTCTTCTACGGTTAGTGTTCCAAGTGGAAGAACTGCCTTGCCGTCCTGCATATAGAAACTGTCGCCAGATACTTTGTATGTGTCCGCTAATTTTGTAACATAATGGATTGTACCGTCGCTGTCTGTTTCGGCGATTGTCTTTGTAACCCATGTTCTTGTAGCTTCGGCAGGGAGATTGTCTTTATTGTAGAAGCCAGTATAATACTTCCATGTAAATTCCGCACCTGCTAAAGAAGCGTTCCCCTGCGGATTGTCTTTCTGTGTTTCCATATCAATCTTGAAGAGTTCAATCAAAGTGTCTGTTACTTTCGGTATATCAGATACATTCAAGGTCGCTGTTTTTCCAGCTTCAACCTTTAAGGAATATATATTTGTATCAACCTTATATCCTGCCGGTGCGGATAATTCCTTGATATAGACTGTGTCAGCCTTTACCTCTACGACATCTGTATTTCCGTTTTCATCAGTCGTAAGGGTGGCAAGCTGTTTCGTGCAGTCCTTATCAGCAAAGACACCGTATGTCGCACCAGCGATAGAGTAATTCCCGTTACCGTCTGTAATGCTGGTATTACTGGAAGTCTTTTGAAGTTTCGCATTTCCAACATTGAGTTTCGCCCAGAATTGTCCCAATTCCTGCCCCTCGCCAGAGTAGATATAACCGCCACATTCATAGCGTCCTTTATTCTCTTTGACAAAGGCTTTTGCACCAGCGAAAACTTCGTCCTGCGTTGCCTTTGGAATTTCATCATAAGAAGCTCGCACGTTATCGCATTGCCAGCCAAGATGTACGCTTAATCTCTGCCAGACAACAAGCTGTCTTAAAAGGTAGGCGTGGTTTTTGCTTATTCCGTTGTGGCTGTCTGTGTACTGTTTTACATATTCGATAGATAAGGCAACGTCGCTTATCTGGTCGGCACTCATACGGGTGCTTGCGTCAGCTCTGGTCTTGTAGCCATTCTTAAAGTCTGTGTTAATGTCGATACAGTAAGCGTCCTCGCCCTCAACGGTCAAATGTCCCTCATTAAAGGTAGAACCAATCGAACCGTCATTCATTACTTTTTCAACGATACCGACACGCTCTTTTGACTCCGTCCAGTATTGCTTACTTTCTGCATGAACGGGTGTAGTCGGCAAAGCAGTAACGACAGTTGCAAGAGCTAAGAAGCCCGTACACAATCGTTTTAACATCTTTTTCATAAATCTAATGCTCCTTTCATTTTTGGTAATAAAATAACCGTCCATAATGAACGGCTGAAAATAGAAAAGGAACGTCATTTTAGGCGTTCCATAGTCTATGAGTTATTCAATTTTTCTTGTTTCAATACTGATGTGCTGTACCATATCTTTGCATATCTAGGAAAACTTGCGTATCAAGGCTCATTCAATGGTAGTAAATAAGTAGTAAATTGATGTGTTTGTTTCCTTGAAAATGCTGATAGATACTGTGTTTTAGCGGATAATCAGATTTTTATTGTGTTTTTCTGATAAAAAATGGATGAACTGTTAGGGGGAAAAGAGTAAGTGAACATTTCCCTTGAAAATGTGTACAATCCAATGAGAATAATGAACTTTTAAGCCCCGTAAACGGACACTTTCTGAACTTTGCTCTGATACAATGGTTATGCTGATGAAAGAAGGCATAGAAAACTGAATTAAATTTGAGAGACGGAAGCCTCAGTAGTTAAAAAAGACTACTGGGGCTTTTTTTCGTGCCTGAATTTTTCAGCCAATACCTGCAGGTTTTACCTGGCAGTAGTTGGTGGAGCAGGCATGAACCAGATCAGAGGACCGCCTTCTGAATTTGAAACTAACAAACAAATTTCAAATTCAGGAGGACGGATATGTATATTGAACATCCATATAAATACGACGGGAAATACTACGCAAATGTAGATGGAAAGATGATTGAAATCACAAAGGAAGTGGCTTATGCCATGAATAATTTTTACCGAAGCAGCCAGCCAAGGAAGATCGAAATTAAGAATGAAAAAGGTGAGGTTGTTGAACGGAAACTGCGGGAAATCCCTTACAGCGAGACAAATGGACAGGATTATGAATTCTCTATCGAGGATTTTCCGGACTATAGCTGTGATGTGGAAGACAGCGTGATCAGCAGTGTGGAGAGACGAGATATCCATAAGGTAATTAATCAGCTGGATGCAGAAGAACGGATGATTATTTATGGCATTTATTTTGAGAATAAAACGCAGGTACAGCTGGCAAAGATTATGGGAGTGTCCCGGCAGGTTCTGGCGTACAAGCTGAATGCAATTTTAAACAAGATGCGGAGAATGTATCAGGAAAATATTTTTTGAAAAATCAGCAGATTTTTTTTGCATCCAGGTAAGTCAGTTGAATTTAGTAATTAGAGAGAGTTTTAAGAACTCCTCAAAAGTACATTGACAGCTGAATATCCAGTAGTAACTGACGTGACATCTTATGCAGGGAGCACAAGGAAACTGCCGCCACGACTCTGATGAATATCGGACGAGCGAATAAGCACTGACCGAAAATCAACTGGCAGGTTGATGATGCGACGATCTGTATAGGGTGCGATACACTTGCGGACTGTGAAAAGTCTGTAACCGGCAAACCTATGAACTGTCGGAGCCTGCGTGCGTGAGCATTTGGGTTGTGATCTGGCGAATGCAGTCAGATAGGTTATTATTCCCTACCTGCGAAAGCAGGATAAACGATTCGGGGTATCGAGGATAAATAGAATCGAGCGAGCACTGTTTAATAATCGAAAATTGGCTATAGAGGTTATGCGGCAGAGCGTTCAATTTGAATGACTCTGCCGTATTCCTGTGGAGCTAATAATGGATGCTTTACGATTAAATGTCAGGATGGGAGGAACAAATAAATGAAAATTGAAAGAGGCGATATCCTTATGGTTAATTTGGGACAGGTTCCGGGTACTTCCCTTCAGAGTGGAATCCGTCCGGTAGTGGTTGTCAGCAATAACAAAGCGAATACATACAGTCCGGTGGTAACGGTAGTGCCGTTTACTTCAAGGGTGTACAAAAAACGGTATCTTCCGACCCATGTGTTTATTAACTGTTATGAAATGGTTGGCTTGAAACGGCATGGGCTGGTACTGGCGGAACAGATCACAAGTATTGATGTTCAGAGTATCATCCAAAAATGTGGTCATGTCAGCTCTGATGCAATGCGGAGGATTACGAGAGCGGTGGAGATTCAGACAGGAGTATATGAGGAGGGGGATTATGACAGCAGAAGAATATAGAAAGTATCTGGAACAGGATTTTTGTGATGTAAATATTGATGAAATGACAGATTTACTGACAATAAAAGCAGACAGGAATAAAAGCCTGAAGGAACGGCGGGAATCATATCTGAATAAGGTAGGAAATCCGTATCTTGTCCGGATCGGGAATATGAAGGTCAAAGTAAGGTTTGCCAATAACGGGATATCTTTGGAGCAGGCATTTGAAAATATGCTTCTGAGTGTCTGAAAAAGTACTGGAAAGTTTGGGGTGGCTGTGTTAAAATGTCTGTAAGGACAAATTATGCAGCCCCCTTTTATTACATGGGTTTTTTGACGTAATAAGAGGAGGTAAGATATGTATCAGAATTTCAATAAAATCTATCGTGCCGCCATCTATGTCAGATTATCCAAAGAAGATGGCGATCTTTCCAGTTCTGCAAAAATGGAAAGTAACAGCATTTCTAACCAGAAGGCTCTGATTCTGGATTTCCTGAAAGACAAAAAAGATATAGAAGTTGTTTCCGTCCGGGTTGACGATGGCTACTCAGGCTCTAATTTTGAGCGCCCTGCATTCCAGGCTATGCTGGAAGATATCAGGCGTGGGATTGTTGATTGCGTAGTGGTGAAGGATTTATCTCGGTTTGGGCGGGAATACATTGATTCCGGGAAGTACATTGAACGTTTATTCCCGGCTCTTGGTGTGCGCTTTATTGCCATAAATGACAATTATGACAGCCTTCAGGGAAAGAATCAGGCCGATGAAATTATTATCCCATTCAAAAACTTAATCAACGATGCTTATTGCCGTGACATTTCCATTAAGATCAGAAGTAACCTTGAAATTAAGAGGAAAAAGGGAGAATGTGTGACACCTTTTGTGGCATTCGGGTATCAGAAAGTTAAGGCAGACAAGCATAAGCTGGAGATTGATCCGGTTGCAGGCAGTGTAGTACAGGACATCTTTAAGATGAAACTGCAGGGAATGAGCCAGGATGCGATTGCCAACCGCCTGAATGAACTGGGTGTGCTTTCCCCATTTGAATATAAGATCAGCAGCGGCAGTCATTATGAGACCGGGTTCCGACAGAAAGAGCAGGCTCTTTGGAGTTCTGTTACGGTACGCAGAATACTGGAAAATGAGGTTTACATTGGAAACCTTGTGCAGGGGAAACGTACGACACCGAACCATAAAGTGAAGCAGTCCTACGTAAAGCCGGAAGATGATTGGATTCGTATTGAAAAGAACCATGAGCCGCTGGTAAGTGAAAGGGATTTTGAGATCGTCCAGCGGCTTTTGGGGATGGATACCCGTACTTCTCCTGACCAGAAGCAGGTGTATCTGCTGTCCGGCATTGCTGTATGTGCGGATTGCGGGGCACCGATGACGAGAAAGGTCTCAACAGTTGGTGGAAAGAAATATGCCTATTATTTATGTTCCACAAATAAAGAAACGAAACGCTGCTCCAGTCACAGAATCCCGGAAAAAGATCTGGAAAACGTGGTATTGGTAATGCTGAAACAGCATATCCAGAACATCATGCATTTGAAAAGGGTGTTGGAGTTTATCGGGACTGTACCATTTCAGGAAATCAATGTGAAAAAACTCCAGGACAGGCTGGAAAAGAAAAAAATGGAGACAGAACGCTGTAAGGAACTCCGCATGATGCTTTATTCCGATATGAAAGAGGGCATCGTATCAAAAGAAGATTATGTAGAACTTCATGCAGCATATGGAAAAAGGCTTAGGAATGCAGAAGAGAGTATCCGGGCAATCCAGAAAGAAATGGATAACATACTGGAAAAAGCAGATGCTTCTAACACATGGCTGGATTATTTTGTGAAATATCAGGATATTGAAGTGCTGACCAGGACAGTAATCGTGGAATTGATTCGGGAAATCAGAGTCCATGACAAAAAGAATATTGAGATCGTCTTTGACTTTGATGACTGTTATCAGGCATTGCTGACACAGCTTCCGGCTATGGGAGTGGAGGTTGCAACAGATCCGGATAACAATCTGCAGGTCAAGATAAAGGAGGTTGTATAAAATGGCACGAAAAAGCAGGAAAAGCATTCCTGAAACGGTCAGCAGTGCAGCCGTTCAGGAAGAGATCAAAAGACCGTTCCGGGCAGGGTTATATGCAAGGATTTCTATGGAAACAGAGGAAACGATAGAGAGGGGGACGATAGAAACCCAGGTGGAACTGATGAAAAACTATGTGGCTGATACAGAGGATATTTCGGTTGCAGAAGTTTATAAGGATTCTGATTATTCCGGTACAAATTTTGATCGTCCTGGATTTACGCAGATGATGGAAGATATCAAGCATGGGAAAATCAACTGCGTGATTGTAAAGGATTTGTCCAGGCTTGGCAGGAATTATGTAGAAACAAGCAATTATATTGAGCGTGTATTCCCGTTCTTTCATGTACGGTTCCTGGCAGTGACGGATGATTTTGATTCTTTCCGTGAGGGAGTAGATCTGACTGTTCCCTTAAAGAATATTATCAATGAGTTCTATTCCAAAGACCTTGCAAAAAAGAGCAGCAGTGCAAAAAAAGCCCTATGGAGAGAAGGAAAATTTACCGGTGCCTGGGAACCCTATGGATATAGGAAATCAGAACAGGACAGGCACCAGCTGGTAGTTGATGAGGAAGCTGCCGGACATTTACGGGCAATTTTTTCTATGTATATGGATGGCTACAGCTACAGTGATATTGCAAAAAAACTGAACGCAGATGGCATCTTATCCCCAACTTTGCAAAGGGAATATTACAGATCCGGGGAAAAGCCGTCCCCAGAGTCCAAACCGTGGAATAATTACGAAGTAAAACGTGTGCTTCAGGATGTACATTGTACCGGCGATTCCGTATATGGAAAATATCAGCAGAGCGTTTTTCAGGGAAACAAGCAGAGGAACCGACCGGAGAGTGAGTGGATCTATGCAGAGAATACCCACGAAGGGATTATAGATAAAGAGCTGTTCCGCCAGGTACAGGAAAAAATCCGGGAAATTACGGAAGAATATAAAAAGAGGCATCAGCTGAATAATGGAGCCATCCGGAGCCAGAATTTTTATACCGGCAAGATCAGGTGTGGAGGATGTGGCAACCGCATGATCCTGTCCAGGGAAAAGTCCGGGACATTTTATTATATCTGCGGTGCCAATGCAAACCATAAATCAGGAGGAGACCAGTGCAAGGGGCACAGGGTCAAAAAAGAATACGTGGATGAAGATGTCCTTCGTCTGATCCAGTCACATATGAAAAACGTATTGGATACAGAAAAAATGATCCGGGAAATGAACTCCGCTTCCAGAAACCAGACGCAATATTTGCTTTTGGACAAGGAAGTAGGGAAACTTCGGCGGGAACTGAGCCGGATCAGTAAGCGTAAATCTGATTTATATGAGGATTATTCGGAACGCCTGATTACAGAAGAAGAGTACATGCAGTTTTCCCGTATCTATTCCAATGAAATAGAAAACATCAAGAGCCGTCTGGATGCAGTATTGACGGCGCAGGTACGGTATTCCAAAGATTATCATATCGAAGAAGGATGGGGGAAAGTGATACATACTTATATGTCTAAGCGGAAGCTGACAAAAGAAATGGTGGATGCCTTTGTGGATTCCATTATTATCCATGGTAAGTATGATTATGAGATCAAACTGGTATATGATGACCAGTTCGCTGAATTGCAAAAGATAATGAAAGAGAAGGAGGCACAGTCAAGATGACAGAAAATAGGAAAACAGCTGTCTATATCCGTTTATCTATGGAAGATGGGAATGTGGATGGCAGAACCAAACTGGAAAGTGATAGTGTGACTTCTCAGAGAATCCTGTTGAAATCGTTTGTGATCGATCAGCTTGGTGTGGATGAGTCGGATATCCTTGAATATGTGGATGACGGTGTCAGCGGCACCCACTTCAAACGCAATGGTTTTCAACAGCTGCAGGAGGATATGAAAAGCGGACAGATCGGCTGTGTAGTTGTGAAAGATTTTTCCAGGTTTGGCAGGGACTATCTGGAAGTGGGATTTTATATTGAATATATTTTCCCGCTTCTTCAGATCCGGTTTATTTCCATTAATGACAGTTATGACAGTGAAGCCAGCTCTGGAATGACCGGCGGTATGAATGTGGCTTTGAAGAATCTGGTTTATAACATGTATAGCCTGGATTTGTCGAAAAAAATTTCATCCGCAATGCATACCAGAATGAAAAACGGTACAAGGCTTCCGGTAAATGCCAGATATGGTTATAGAAAGGGCAAAGATGGAAGGTTGGAAATTGATCCGGATGCGGCTAAAGTGGTGAAGATGATCTTCCAGATGGCTGCAGAAGGTATGAGCTTTGCAGAGATCACAAGGGAACTGAACAAACAGGAAATTGCCACCTGTGATGAGCAGAAAATGTCAAGAGGAGAGCAGGTTCAGTTCCGACGGTTTGATACCATCATGAAAAAACGCTGGAATCCAACCACAGTATCTGCAATCATACGGGATGAGATTTATATTGGAACCCGGATATGGGGTAAAACACGCTGCAGTATGCACACCGGTCATAAGGCGGTTCTTAATGACGAGTCTGACTGGATCAGGCTGGAAAACCACCATGATCCGATTGTTGACAGGGAACTGTTTGAAAAAGCGAACAGACTGCATCCGAAAAAATCCAGAGGTGTTGCAGAAACAAGAACCAATTATACGCTGGCAAGACGCAAGAAACAGCCAGCACTGATGCTGTGTGCACACTGTGGTCATTGTCTGGTAAGAGAAACGGAGCATCTGCTGAAATGCTCGGATGGGCGTACCAGCGGTGATCATGTCTGTCGAAGCCTAGTGGTCAGACGTGAGCCAATGGAAAAGCATATCCTGGAGCTTGTTCATCTGTTTGCAGCTTCCATGCTGGAAAACCGGAAAGTTGTTGAATCAAAGAACCAGAGCAAAGGTATGGAGACGAATGTTGCAGAATTGTTGAAACAGAGCCGCCAGTTGTCTTCTGAAAAAATGAGACTTTATGATGGGTACAAAGATGGTTGTATTGATCGGGAACTGTACAAGCAGAAAGCAGAAAAGATAGGCAGACAGCTGGAAGAAATCAGACGAAAGATAGCAGAGTCTGAACGTGATGCCAAGATGCTTGAGCAGGACAATACTGCGAAGGAAATGAAACTGGAAGAATTTCTGAACATGGAGAAATTCGATACAGAGAAGTTACGGGAGATCATCAAGGTTATCCGGGTGCATAGCCAGGAGGAAATCGAAATTGAATGGAATTTTGATGATGTATTTTTAGGGCAGAGATAAAATGTTCTGGACAAGAGCGATTTTTTGGAAGATAATAAAAGTGCTGGGGTACCTGATTGGAATGGTCAGGTACTATCCGGCAAGAAAAAAGAAATTTTTTTTTGTCCCATACTTGACACGTCCACATGTATGCAGACACACATACTGCTCTAATATGGCGAAGTCCGGAATGAATCCAAAGGTACTTCAGTATTTGATGGGCCATTCGGATATCAGTGTCACTCTTAATACCTATACACATCTTAAGCTGGATGATGCGAGAGAAGAAGTGGAGAAGCTTGCCAAGAAGCAGGCAGAAGCTGAAAATGAATTTCGGCAGTTAGGTATGAAGGAGGACAAGGTAAAATTCAAGAAGATGGGGTAAATGGTCTAATTTAGACCATTTCGTAAAATGGCTAGAAAGTCAGTAAACTCAAGGCTTTGAAGATGGTCGTGGTCTAAAACAGATTGAAAAAGAGTAAAATTTTTAGACCAAATTATTTCGGGAAATCAAAGATTTCAGACATAGGGGAGCGGCAAATGTCGGCTGGTCTAAATTTGAAATCTGAGACCATTTTAGACCATATTTTAGACCATTTGAAGGAAGAAACATGCCGAGATAAGCCAAAATAAGCCGAGAAATGGGAAAAATCTTGATAGACTGAAAAAGTGCGCAAATGCTTGAAAAATAAGGAAAAACCGAGATAATCAGAGATAAAAAAGGAGTTAAAAATAGATGATTAGAGTGTTATTTGTTTGCCACGGCAACATCTGCCGCTCCCCCATGGCGGAATTCATAATGAAAGATATGGTCGAAAAAAGAGGGCTTGCCAGCGAATTCTATATCGCTTCTGCGGCTACCAGTACGGAGGAAATATGGAACGGAGTGGGAAATCCGGTGTATCCGCCGGCCAGGGAGGAGCTGGCGAAGCATGGGATTTCCTGCAAAGGGAAAAGAGCCATTCAGATAAAGAAAAGCGATTATAACAATTATGACTATATTCTTGGTATGGATCAGTGGAATATGAGAAATATGATGAGAATTCTGCGCAGCGATCCGGAGGGGAAGGTGAAGCTGCTGTTGGATTATTCAGATGAGCCGCGTGATATTGCAGATCCCTGGTACACGGGGGATTTTGCCCTGACATATTCTGACATTGTGGAAGGGTGCGAGGCATTTCTGAGATATTTGGAGCAGGAGGGGAAAATCTGAGCGCGGAGTGAGCGTTATACCCGAAATTCAAAATAATTAAAGTCAATATCGAAATCATGTCGAAATATGTCGATGAAAAATTCTTTACAAATAGCAGGTAGTCTTTTATACTGAGACTACAGCAACTCACAGGGGAGGCTGACTCCCCTTCTTTTTTACTTACCTATAGAACACTGAAAATTATACTGTATATCAGAACATCAGTGTGAATCTGGGCATATCGCCCGTATTTCAAGCAATCTACGTGAAGAAAGGAAACAAGGAATGAAAAAAGAATACAGGACATTTGTAGAGAAACTGCGTCAAAGCCTTCTTGATACCCTGGACATGGAGGAGGAAAAGATTTTTTTCAATGAAGGAGGAACGGGTCTTGCGTGTACGGGCGACAGATTGTTCATCGAGTGCGATGTGCATGAAGGAACCAGAGAGGTTTGCGGCATTTACGCAGAGGAACTTTATGAGAAATACAAAAGCGGGACATCCATAGAGCAAATCACGAAGGATGTGATCAGTGAACTTGATAAAGCGAAAAAAGGAAAGTTTTTTGAGAAGACGAGGAATCTGATACATTATGAAAAGATTAAGGGAGATCTGTTTATCAGACTGATCAACCGCGACAGGCATAGAAAAGAGCTGAAGAAGGCAGTCTACAGAACGTTGGGAGATATTGCGATGGTGCTTTATCTGAAAATCGGAGAAGTGGACAACTGCATCACCAGTATGAAAATACGCCAGGAATACGTGGAAATGTGGGGTCTGGACAAAGACAAAGTGTTTGAGGCAGCACTTATAAATACGCTTAAAATATCACCGCCGCGAATTTATTACTGGGAAAAACTGATTTATGATTCTGATTATCAGGGAGAAGATTTTATGGAAGGGGATGGCGATTTTGCACTGCGCCGTGATGCGGTAGGAAATTGTCTCAGTACGACCAGAAGGACCAATGGTGCCGTGGCAGCATTCCTTCCAGGTGTTGCGGAAAAATTAGCCGGACTGATCGGACAGGATTTCTATCTGGTGTTTACCAGCATACATGAGGTGATGATACATAATGTGGATTTTGCAGAACCGGAGAGGCTGGAAGATATTCTTCAACAGACCATTGAGGAAGCAACTCCGGAAGAGGACTATCTTACCTCAAGCATTTACAGGTACTGTAAAGACACAGGAAGATTTATTTGTGTGTAAAGGTTTTTGGGGCGGTCTTGTATAATAAAAACCGCCTGCGTTTGATCAGTATCAAACGCAGGCGGCAGTGCTTGCCTTATCCGAGAATTGCAGAATCGTTTGAGAACTCTTCACCGCTGGCCTGTTCGAATTTATCCAGCAGGTTCTTTACGGTGAGTTTCTTCTTTTCTTCTCCCTGGATATCCAGAATGATTTTTCCGTCCATCATCATAACAAGGCGGTTGCCGTGTGCAATGGCATCCTTCATGTTATGGGTGATCATCAGAGTGGTAAGATGGTCACGGTTTACGATCATATCTGTGATTTCCAGTACCTTTGCTGCGGTTTTGGGGTCAAGGGCAGCGGTGTGCTCGTCCAGAAGAAGCAGCTTAGGCTTTTTCAGAGTAGCCATAAGCAGTGTCAAAGCCTGCCTCTGACCACCGGAGAGAAGTCCCACTTTAGAGGTGAGGCGGTTTTCCAGTCCCAGGCCAAGAACCTTCAGGAGTTCTTTGTACTCCTCGCGTTCCTGGCGAGTAATGCCTCTTCTAAGAAATCTTGTCTGTCCGCGGCGTTTGGCAAGTGCCAGGTTCTCTTCAATGCCCATGGTTGCAGCAGTTCCTGTCATGGGATCCTGAAATACTCTGCCAAGGTAGACAGCGCGTTTGTACTCGGAAAGCTTGGTGACATCTGCACCGTCAATGATGATCTGGCCTTCATCCACAGGCCATACACCGGCGACTGCATTCAGCATGGTAGATTTACCGGCTCCGTTGCCGCCGATCACAGTAACGAAATCTCCTTCGTTCAGCTTCAGGGAAAGACCGTTCAGAGCGACTTTTTCGTTAATGGTACCGGGATTAAAGGTCTTATAAATGTTTTTGATTTCAAGCATTGTTGTTTCCTCCACGTTTTACCGGTTTTGTAAAGTATTTTCCCTTCCAGTAAGGAACTGCCAGGAAAATAGCGACTACAAGTGCAGAAAGCATCTTCAGAAGGTCTGTATCAATACCTAACCAGATGACAGTCTGCAGAACCAGATAGTATAAAATGGAGCCGAAGGCTACACCCAAAAGACGAAGGGCAAAATTGCGGAAAATACGTCCGAAAATCGCTTCGCCGATAATAACAGCGGCAAGGCCGATAACAATGGCACCTCGGCCCATGTTTACGTCGGCAAATCCCTGGTACTGGGCAAGTAATGCACTGGAAAGTGCAACCAGTCCATTAGAGATCATAAGGCCGAGAACCTTGCAGAAATCTGTGTTGATTCCCTGAGCGCGTGACATATTAGGATTGCATCCGGTAGAGCGAAGGGAACATCCAAGCTCCGTCCCAAAAAACCAGTACAGGATAGCAATTACTACCATGATAAAAATGGCAACGATCAGAATGGTATTCTGGGTGATCGGTACATTTTTTATGCGGCGCAGGGAAACCAGAATATCATATTTGTCAACGTTAATAGCCTGATTTGCTTTTCCCATGATCTTCAGGTTTACGGAATAGAGAGAAAGCTGCGTCAGGATTCCTGCGAGAATTGCCGGGATTCCCATGAAGGTATGAAAAATTCCCGTTGCCAGTCCGGCCAGCATTCCGGCTAAGGTGGCTGCCAGAAGAGAAACCCATGCGTTATGACCGTTCATCATCATCATAATGAATACGGCTCCGCCTGTGCACATGGTTCCGTCTACGGTCAGATCGGCAATGTCAAGGACGCGGAAGGTCAGATACACACCGATCGCCATGATTCCCCAGATAAGCCCTTGGGCAGCAGCTCCGGGAAGTGCTTGAACTAAATTCATGATTTGCATTTGTAGTATTCCTCCTGCATACGGATGCAAACAGAAATTCAGCCCTGGCGGTCTTTCCGTTTGCAAATGTTTTTAACGCGAACAGCGAGAGAGGAGTATCCTTTCCCGCTGTTCGCTAAAATATATAAAATTGTTTATAAAGATTATTCCGCTTCTTCTTCTGCTTCTTCAGCTGCTTCGTCCTCAGCTGGCTCTTCTTCGGATTCCTCAGCTGCCTCGTCCTCAGTTGGAATTACTACATAGTCGTCCGGAATTTCGATGCCAAGCTCTGCGCAGATATCAGCATTGTACTCTTTTGTGAAGTTCGGAGCATACTCAACAGGCATAGTGGAGATATCCTCACCATCCTTCAGGATACGTACTGCCATCTCGCCGGTAGCTTTTCCAAGATCATAGTAGCTGATAGAAAGTGTAGCAACACCGCATCCTGTACAGATACCTTCCTCACCTGCGATTACCGGAACCTGTGCCGGAAGGCAGATGTTGTTGATGATCTCTGTATTTGCAGCAGCAGTATTATCGGTCGGAACATAAATTACATCGCTTTCGGAAGCTGCTGTAGTTACAACGGAAGAAAGATCGTTGGAATCAGAGAATGCGTAATATTCGCAGGTGTATCCAAGTTCTTCCAGAGCAGCTTTAACGGTATCTACCTGATACTGTGAGTTTGCCTCAGCGGAGCAGTATAAAAGACCTACATTTTTTGCATCCGGGAAAAGCTCATGCAGCATAGCTGCCTGCTGATCCAGAGGTGCAAGATCGGAAGTACCGGAAATATTTCCACCTACAGTACCGTCAAAATCGCTGATCTCAAGAGCAACACCGTACTCTGTTACAGCGGTACCGAGAATCGGGATTTCGTTTGTTCCGGCTGCTGCAGCCTGAAGAGATGGAGTGGCATTTGCAAGGATCAGGTCAACATTGCTGGAAACAAAGCTGTTGATGATTGTGGAACAGGTGTTGGAATCGCCCTGTGCATTCTGCTCGTCAAATGTAACGGCATCGCCGAATTCCTCTGTTAAGGCATCCTTAAATCCCTGTGTTGCAGCGTCCAGCGCATCATGCTGTACGAGCTGGCAGATACCAATGGTGTAAGTTCCTTCCTCAGCGCTTACGGTTGTTACGGAGCCAATCATTCCAACTGTAAGAACACCGGCAAGTGTTGCTGCTAAAACCTGTTTTTTCATTTTATTATCCTCCTCAATATTGTTTACATATGGAAAATACATATATGTATTTTTCTGACTTTGAAAGTATAACGCTTTAAAGCCGCAAAGTCAAGAAGGCAGGCCGATTATTTTGAAAAAAACCTTCTATTATGCCGCTACACATTTTGGATTTTCCGGCATATTCTGATATAGAAGCGCAGGAAAGGATTTATCAGTATGCCTTATTCAATTATGCTGGATGCCGGGCATGGGGGAACACAGTTGCGCAAGTAAGGCTGATAACGATATTACTTAAAGAAAGGCAACTGTTGTACCTATCAAAATTAAATATGTGTGAGAGGACAAGCCTTTCAGTTTATAGACGTTCAGAAATGAGCGTCTATTTATACTGCTAAGTCATATTTAGAAATAGATAAAAACTAAAAAATACTAATAGATTTTTGGAATTAAATAACGTATAATCAAATCAAAGAAGTATATTATAGAAAAGAGGGGTTACATGCTACAAGAAAATTATTTAGAATACCTCGAAAAAACAATAGAATTGTATCCAGATAAGTTGAAACGTTACTTAGTAAAGCGATTTATCCAAAAAGGCATTGCAACTAAGGAAGTGGATACTTCTGGGCAGCTTTGTTTAGATGGAATGGATATGGTTGATATCTCGGAAAAAGCGTTGACTGAGCAATTGGTGACATGTATACGTCAAAGCAAAAGAGCTTGTTTTTTTATTGAAAAGTGGGAGTTTATAAAAGATTATAAATACTCTGTACTTTTTACATGTGATGATTTTGCAAAGATTTTAGAGAGGGTAAAAAAAATATCCCCTTTAAACGAATGTTATGAAAATGAATACCTTTATACTTCTTTTGGAGAACCGGTTGCATATAGTTCAGAGGGATACAATTTTTTGAAATTCAATTTAGCTTTTGCAGCAGTTCATCCATTAACACAGGAGGAATTTTTAACAAAATATCCTTTTTTGGTAGTCTTTCATGAAGAGGGCGAGCTTATAGAATTTCGGTTCGATGTTTTAAAAAGAGTGTTTCTATCGGACAGAAAAGAACAAACTATTTATGCGGATTTGATTGCAGAAATGGTAGAATATCTTAAAGTACATTTTGAGTGTAATTTGAATCCATTAGATTTGGATTTCATGGTCAATGTGTGTAAACATGATAACAACGTAAAATTGATTGCTCAATATATGAAACTTCCGAGTGGTGGCAATGCTCAGTTAGAAGTTGGAAATAATCAAGAATATGTTTTACCATTTCTTGGGGAATTAAGGTCCTTATTGAGTGACAATCAAGCAGAATTGGAAAAGGTTCCGGATTTTAGAGAAGCCTTAGAACAATTCATGTTTGAAATGGAAGAAATGTCAGACTACCCGTGGATTGAATTATTGTGGGAGAATGAAATTAAAACAAGAAGTATTCGTGTAAAATTTGTTTTTAATTACATGAATAATGAATATTGCTTAATACAGCATTATTACAGTAATGTGCTGATCGGAATGGAGCGGATGAATTATGTTATCAAATACGTTGTCAATCATAGAAATGACGATACAATACAAATTGAATAACAATGTAAATATCACCGCATTAGTTGACTTTTTTAAGAACTATAAGATAAATATGTGGATTTATCCCGGTGTATTGAAGAGAAAATTTTCTTTATCCTTACCAGAAATCTATGATTTTTTGTCTGCTTTAGAGGAGCAGGGCGTTTTACAAAGTTATTATGAATTGTATTGTAGTAATTGTCAAAAGTCTATGGGTACAGTGCGTTTGTTTAATGAGTTGCCAGAGACTTTTGAATGCGAATTGTGTCATGGGGAACTTTCTACATTAGAAAATTCTTTTATAATCTATAAGGTGATGCGAGATGATTAATAAATCTGATATGGAGATATCTAAGGCACTAAATGTATTGGAGAATATATCTGATGAATTGCGTTATGAGAGAATTTGCCAACTTAATGATTTACAAAAAAAAACATATGCTCAGTTGCTTGATGATTTTAAGAAACTGCATAGTGTAAAAGGACAATCGGATACTGTATCTGCAAATTTACATAATTTAAAAGGAGAAGCATTAGAAAAACTGGTTTCATATTTATTAACTATATCTGGCAATATTTTTTATGTAGACAGAAACCTACGGACGTCGACAAATGAAATTGATCAACTTGTTTCGTTGACGCCAAAGGGGAAAATTCTACTAAGTTATCATTTGGTTAATTCTAAATTGGAATGTTTTTTAGGAGAATGTAAAAACTATGATAAATCGGTAAGTGTTACATACATAGGAAAATTTTGCAGTCTGTTACTTACTAATAATGTAAAAATTGGAATATTATTTTCGTATCATGGAGTAAGTGGAACAGGTTGGAGTAATGGATCGGGACTTATTAAGAAATTCTATCTTCATAAAGAGAAACTTGAAGATAAATATTGCATTATTGATTTTTCTATCAAAGATTTTGAATCAATTCTTGAAGGAAAAAATATGCTTCAAATTATTGAAGAACAGTTAAAGTCATTGCAATTTGATACGGACTATTCGCGATATCTTTCAAAACATCCTGCCGAGTAATCAAAAGTTAATATAGTTATTTATAGACGTTCAGAAATGAGCGTCTATTTTTTTACCCAAAATGAAAGGAGAATCAAGAAATATGAATAAGATTATGAAACGATTGCTTACGGGTTTCCTTACCCTTGCAACTGTATTTACTACTTTACCTGTCAAACAAGTTCATGCTGCGGATTCCGTCTACACCACTACGGACGGTAAAGCAGGAACAATCGTCAAGATTGATAATGGCGGTTCAGAGGTTTCCAGTTTTGAAGAAAGTATAATGAACGCTGACGGGCAGATTGCCTATTGTGTAGATATTAACACTGACTTTAAATCGGGATATAAAAATCGTGTTGACGCTAAAGACAGAATGAGTAGCGACCAAATATCAGATGTAGCTTTGAATCTGGAATATGTCAAACAGTATTCCAAAACTCACAGTCTTTCCAGCAAACAGGCTTATCTATTGGAACAATGTGTTGTCTGGCGAAGATTAAGCGTTCATTTAGGTTGGGGTTACAACAATGTACGAGCCGCCTATGATGAAATATCAGAGAAAATCCAGTCAGAAGTCTATGAGAATGCAAAGGCCTTCGCTAAAGAAAACAAAGACCGTTACGATTGCGGCGGTTATATCTATACTGGTGAGGGGCAGGATTTAGGTCAGTTCTGGGCGAAGCTGGCTGTCGGGAATGGCAAAATTCAGAAATCTTCCAGTAATACCACAGTTACAAACGGGAATGACTGCTATTCTCTCTCTGGTGCGACTTATGGTATCTATTCTGATAAAGGCTGCACGAAATCTGTTGCCACACTTACGACAGATAGTAACGGAAATACTGATACTGTGGAATTAAGAGCTGCGACATACTATGTAAAAGAGACGAAAGCTCCAAAGGGATTCCAGTTAGATAAGAACGTCTATACCCTTACGGTTAAGGCTGGTGAAACTTCCACATTGAAAGTGAGCGATACACCAAAGGTCACAGACACTTTGGTTGAGCTTTTCAAGATTGATATGGAAACAGGAAAAGCTACTGCACAGGGTAACGCTTCTTTGGAGGGTGCAGAGTTTGTCTGGAAGTATTATGACGGATATTATACAAAAGGTAATCTTCCATCAGAACCAACACGCACATGGACGACAAAGACAATCGCTGAAAAGGACAGCAACAAAGAAGTCCATTATATTACACGTTTAGCCGATTCCTATAAGATATCGGGTGACAGCTTCTATACACAAAACGGTACAATCTGCTTGCCACTTGGTACTATCACAGTAGAAGAAAAGACTGCCCCAAACGGTTACTTATTGGAGGGTGCTTATATGCAGGCGGCAGGAAATTCTGAACAGATTAAAGGTGTCTATGTGACACAGATTACAGAAGATGGTGAGCTTGCAGCGTTAAGCGGCAGCAACCAGTATTCCGTATCGGACAAGGTGATTCGTGGCGGTGTCAAAATCCAGAAACGTGACCTTGAAACCAAAGATACGAAAGCACAGGGCGGTGCGACTTTAAAAGATACTGCCTTTACAATCATTTCCTTAAATGATAATGCTGTCTTGGTAAATGGAAAGCTATACAACAAAAATGAGGTCGTCAAGACAATCCATACAGGTGTTGACGGTATCGCTGCAACTGACGCTGATACACTTCCTTACGGTCACTATAAAATTTCAGAATCCAAAAATCCGACAGGATATTTGACAACTGGTGCGGTTGACCGTGAGTTTGACATTGTGAATGACGGTGAAATCGTGGATTTAACAGATGAAGCACATTCCATCTACAACCAGATTATCCGTGGGGATATTGAGGGTGTGAAAATTGGTGACGGTACTCACAAGCGACTTGCGAATGTTCCCTTTAGAATCACAAGCAAGACGACTGGTGAGAGCCATATCATTGTTACGGACGCAAACGGTCAATTCTCCACTTCTTCTGACTGGGTATCTCATAAACAAAATACCAATGCTGACAAAACCAGTGAGGACGGTATCTGGTTCGGTACTTCCACACCAGACGACAGCAAAGGTGCTTTGCTCTATGATACTTATGAGATTGAAGAATTACACTGTGATTCCAATAAGGGAATGACGTTGATTCCAGCGTTTGATGTGGTAGTTTCAAGAAATAAGGTAGTCATTGACTTGGGTACTTTGACAGATGATTATGAGCCGGAAATCACTATCCATACTACCGCTGCCGATAAAGTGACAGGTGAAAAATCAATCGTTGCTGGTAAAAACGTAACTATCGTTGATACGGTCACTTTAGATGGTTTGAAGAAAGGCACAAAATATCAGTTAAAAGGCTGGCAGATGGTGAAGTCTAAAAATGCACAGCTTCTTGTAGATGGTAAGCCTGTAGAAAGTGATTACACATTCACTGCGAAAAAATCAGAAATGGAAGTTGAGGTTTCCTATACATTCAATGCTTCTGCTCTTGGCGGCAAAGACCTTGTGACATTCGAGGAATTGTATGATTTATCCAATCCAGACGAGCCTATCAAAGTGGCAGAACACAAGGACATTGAGGACGAGGGGCAGACCGTGACTATCGAGGAACGAGTGATTACGATTCATACCAACGCTGCCGACAAAGCCACAGGTGAAAAGATGATTGTTGCTGGTAAGGAGGTAACTGTCATTGATACGGTCACTTTAGATGGCTTGGAAAAAGGTACAACCTATCAGCTCAAAGGCTGGCAGATGGTGAAATCTGAAAATGCACAGCTTCTTGTAGATGGTAAGCCTGTAGAAAGTGACTATACCTTTACTGCGAAAGATTCCAGTATGGAAGTCCAGATTGAATTTACATTCAATGCCAGCGAGCTTGCAGGAAAAGACCTTGTGACATTTGAAGAATTATATGATTTATCTAATCCAGACGAACCTACAAAGGTAGCGGAACATAAGGGCATAGAGGACGAGGGGCAAACGGTGACGATTACGGAACGTATCATCACTATGCACACAACCTCCACAGACAAGGTAACAGGTGAAAAGATGATTGAAGCAGACAACAAAGTAACGATTGTCGATACGGTCACTTTAGATGGTCTTGAAAAAGGCGTGAAATATACCCTTAAAGGTTGGGAAATGGTGAAGTCTGAAAATGCAGAACTTCTGGTGAATGGTAAACGTGTAGAAAATGACCTTACTTTCACCGCTACGGACTGTCAGATGGAAGTTCAGATTGAATTTACGTTCAATGCTTCGGAACTTGGCGGCAAAGAGCTTGTGACGTTTGAAGAATTGTATGATACGTCCAATCCAGACGAGCCTATCAAAGTGGCTGAACATAAGAACATCAAGGACGAGGGGCAGACGGTAACTATCAAAGAGAAGCCAGAATCCCCTACGACACCAGAAGAACCTGGCACACCAACAAAGACAAGCGATTCACCAAAAACAGGCGACAATACGCCATTTGTCGCATTATTCGCCATGATGGGAATTTCCGCTGCCGGTCTTATCTTTGCCAGATATAAGAGATTCCGAAGAAAAGGAAACAGATAATGAGCCTGGCACTTGGGAGCCTGTTTGACGGAATCGGCGTATTCCCTCTTGCGGCCTCCCGTCACGGGATTACCCCTGTATGGGCCAGTGAGATTGAAAAGGTACCAATTTCCATTACAAAAAGGCATTTCCCCGATATGCTCCACTTGGGGGATATTACGAAGCTGAAAGGCTCTGAAATCCCTCCGGTGCATATCATCACATTCGGCTCACCCTGCCAGAATCTTTCTACAATCGGATTCCGTGAGGGTCTGGCAGGGAATAAATCGGGGCTTTTCTATCATGCAATCAGAATCATAAAAGAAATGAGGTGTGCGACCAATGGCATATTTCCAGTTATCGCTGTTTGGGAAAACGTCGCAGGAGCGTTTTCATCAAATCACAGGCTGGACTTTAAATCCGTGCTGGAATCATTCACAGATTCCGAGATTCCAATGCCTGCTTCTGGAAGATGGGCAAAATGCGGAATGGTTAGAGGGCGTTTCGCTGACGTCTGCTGGCGCCTCTTGGACGCCCAGTATTGGGGAGAACCCACCCTCGTACAGAGAAGAAAGCGCGTCTTTGTCGTGGCAGATTTTGGAGGACAGCGTGCCGCAGAAATATTACTTAAATCCCGTCAACTGCACCCACTTCCTGATACTGGCAGAGAGGGCGGGCTATCCTCCGCCGGAGCCGGTGGAATATCTTCTGCTGAAACAGGGAGGGGAATACCCGTCTTATGTCCCTTTGAGGAAAGACGAATGCGAAGCTGTGCAAAATCGGGGGATATACCCGGATTCCTACGAAGCTTCGGACGGGCAGATGACCCTTTTCCCACTCTTTTAGCTGGTGCGGTCAATATTTTTTCGTTCTGGTATGAGGGAAAAGAAAAAGACGGAGTTATCCGCTATCTAACACCACTTGAATGCGAACGTCTGATGGGGCTTCCCGACAACTGGACGAAGTATGACTATCTCGGAAAACAGACAAGCGACAATGCAAGGTGTACTGCGCTTGGAAACGCAATCGCCTTACCCTGTGCGGAGTATATCATAGCAGGAATCAAAGAAGTATTGGAGGGATAAAGTTTGAGGAACTACCACAACAAAGAACCGCCGGAAACAGATTTATTTTAGGAAAATCAGCATACCGCTGATATTTTATCTAACTTCTGCCTGACTATGGTTTATCTTTCTGAATGGGGATTGTCAAGGGTGCTTTCGGCACAACGCCTGCCCTTTACTATCCACAGGCAGACAGATATTATCCTGTTGGCAGAATGGACTATATAACAAATCAATCAAAATCAAAAAGAAAAGAGGTAAACAATTTATGGAATTAAGATATGTTATCCCGAACATGGAAAAGACATTCGGGAATTTAGAGTTTGCAGGTGAAAATAAGGTGGAACAGCGTAGGATCAACGGACGTATGACGGTCGTTTCCCGTAGCTTCAACCTTTATTCGGACGTACAGAAGGCAGATGATATTATCGTGGTGCTGCCTGCTTCTGCTGGTGAGAAGAACTTTGAATCAGAGGAAAAAGTTAAACTTATCAATCCCAAAATCACCGCAGAGGGTTACAAAATCGGTACCAGAGGATTCACAAACTATATCCTGTCAGCAGACGATATGGTGAAAGCGTAAAGGAGGTAGAATTTTATGAGATTAGCAAATGGAATCATTATTGACAAGGAAAAGACTTTCGGGGTATTGAAATTCTCTGCTTTAAGACGAGAGGTACATATCCAGAATGAGGACGGTACGGTTTCTGAAGAAATCAAAGAGCGTACCTACGATTTGAAGTGTAAGGAGCAAGGACGCATGATACAGGTGAGTATTCCGGCTTCTGTTCCATTAAAGGAATTTGATTATAACGCAGAGGTGGAGCTTATCAATCCTGTGGCTGATACAGTGGCAACCGCTACCTTTCAAGGTGCAGACGTTGACTGGTATATCAAGGCAGATGATATTGTTTTGAAGAGTAAATTAACTACTTTAAACAGTTCTCAAAGCAAAAATAAGTAATTTTAAGTGTTCTCATATGATGTTACATAGGGTATAATTATTCTACAAATCAAAAGAAAAGAGGTAATTATGTATGATTAATTATAGTATTCTTAAAATAAAGCTCTTAAGTATTATTGAAAGTATTGATGATTATACCTCTGAACCAATCGTATCTATACCTTGCAAGACCTTAAAAAATAATTTGGAAAATGATACCATGACTATTGATATTTTAGAATACTGCTGTAATATTATTGAGGATTGGTATAAGGATAATTTATCACATATTTGTAGCAATCAATATGTGATAAGCCCTGAAAACCATAAAAAGAATACGCAAACCATTAAAGAGATTAATGAGGATATTCAAGCCAATCGTGAAGAATATGAAAAATATTTGTCCAATCCTTCAATTAGTCAAGCTAATCCAGCAATCAGCGGTGATAAAATATTTATTGTTCATGGACATGATAATGGCTTAAAAAATGAAGTTGCACGATTTTTAGAAAAATTAAAACTAACACCTATAATACTTCATGAGCAGGCTAGTGAGGGTGAAACAATTATTGAAAAAATTGAGCGATATTCAAATGTTGGTTTCGGTATAGTATTGTATACTCCGTGTGACAAAGGAGGATTAGCTAACGATGGAGCGGAATTAAAGTATAGAGCACGTCAAAATGTTGTCTTTGAGCATGGGTATCTTATAGGAAAGTTACAAAGAAAAAATGTTTGTGCTCTTGTAAAAAATGATGTTGAAAAACCAAACGATATTTCAGGTGTGGTATATGTTTCCTATGATGAAAGTGGTGCTTGGAAGATCGAAATTGCTAAGGAACTGAAAGCGGCTGGTTATAACATTGATTTTAATAAACTGTTTTAAACTTAATGAAATAATGTGTATGTAAGCAGTAAATCTATATGGTTTGCTGCTTTTTTCATGGAAAGGAGAATTTTATATGCCACAACTCAATAAACGTGGGAATCATATCAGAGCCAGTGATAAATCACTGGTTTTTCGTTTCTTGTCTGGCTCGCTGCTCCTGCTGTTCCTTACAGTGGTTATGCTGCTGAACCTAAAGACAATCATTACTACTGATTGGAAATCAACCTCACTGTTTCAAGATGGCAACGTCCATTTTTCGGTCACGCCATATATGATAGTTACTGTCATAGTTTCAGTTTTGGTCTGTGTGATTGTTGCTCTTTTATATCGGCATTTCCAGTATGACAAAGTAAAACAGCTCTTTCACCGTCAAAAGCTGGCACGCATGATACTTGAAAATGGCTGGTATGAATCGGAAACGACACAGGACAGCGGATTTTTCAAGGATTTACCAGCGTCCGGCAAGAAAGAGAAAATCACCTACTTTCCTAAACTGTATTACCGTATGGATAATGGACTATTATATATTCGTACAGAAATCACACTGGGAAAATATCAAGACCAGCTCCTACATTTGGAAAAGAAGCTGGAAACAGGTTTGTACTGTGAGCTGGTGTCAAAAGAGCTACATGATTCTTTTGTGGAGTATGTGTTGCTTTATGATACGGTTGCAAATCGTATTACCATTGACGAAGTACAGGCGGAGAACGGAAAGCTGCGTTTGATGAAAAATGTCTGGTGGGAGTATGACAAGCTCCCCCATATGCTGATTGCTGGCGGCACTGGCGGTGGTAAAACTTACTTTATTCTTACTGTTATTGAAGCTCTGCTCCGTTGCAATGCCATCATGTATGTGTTAGACCCTAAAAATGCTGACCTTGCAGATTTATCTGTCGTCATGCCAGAAGTTTACTACAAAAAGGACGATATAACCGCCTGTATTGACAGGTTCTATGATGGTATGATGGCAAGAAGTGAAGCTATGAAACTCATGGATAACTACAAGACAGGTGAAAACTACGCCTATTTAGGACTATCGCCCCACTTCCTTATCTTTGATGAATATGTTGCATTTATGGAAATGTTGACGACAAAAGAAAACGCTGCTGTTTTGAATAAGCTCAAACAGATAGTCATGCTCGGACGACAGGCAGGTTACTTTCTTATCCTTGCCTGTCAGCGACCGGACGCAAAATATCTCGGTGACGGAATCCGTGACCAGTTCAATTTCCGTGTGGCATTGGGGCGTATGTCGGAGCTTGGTTACAGTATGATGTTCGGTGAAGTAGACAAGGACTTTTTTCTGAAACAGATCAAAGGACGTGGCTACGTTGATACAGGAAACAGTGTCATATCCGAATTTTACACTCCCCTTGTACCAAAAGGACACGATTTTCTAAAAGAGATAGGGAGACTTACACAAAACAGGCAGGACGGACAGGCGGCGTGCGAAGCGAAAGACGCAGGTACGGACTAGCCTGTGCTGGTGCGGTTCGCCGCGCCAGCTTATCGCCCCCGTTATCTAACAGGGGGGCACAAATTATCTGGAAACAATCAATCACATATCAAAAAGTCCTTGAAAACAGAGGACTTTTCAAACATTCGAGGGAGTGTGACAAAATCGGTAACTGTCACATTCCTTTTTCGATTGGAGGGATTGAAACTGAATGATACCGACTGGATAAATAAACTCAAAGAAAAACGGACGCAGTACGGCGTTTCCCAGAATCGTCTTGCGGTCATGGCTGGTGTCAGCCGAGAGTATGTCAGCAGGATTGAATCTGGAAAAGTAGCCTTGACAGAAGAAATCAAGTGGAAATTCACGGACGCTCTGGAAAAAATGAATCCAGAGAATCCGTTGGAAATGGTATTCGATTACGTCAGAATCCGATTCCCCACACAGGACGTTCGGCACGTTGTTGAGGATATTCTACAACTCAAACTGGACGTAATGATACATGAGGACTACGGATTCTACTCCTATGCGGAACATTATGTGCTTGGTGATGTGTTCGTGCTGACATCACCCGATAAGGAAAAAGGTACATTGCTGGAGCTGAAAGGCAAAGGCTGCCGGCAGATGGAAAGCTATCTGCTGGCACAGCATAGGAGCTGGTATGACTTTCTCATGGACGCTCTGGTGGAGGGAGGTGTAATGAAACGTTTTGACCTTGCCATCAACGATATAGCAGGAATCTTGAACATTCCGGAGCTGACAGAGAAATGCAACCATGAAGAATGTATTTCCGTATTCCGCAGCTTCAAGAGTTACCGCAGCGGTGAGTTGGTGAGAAGCAATGAACAGGATAAATACGGAATGGGAAATACGCTTTATATTGGTTCTCTCAAATCGGAGGTTTATTTCTGTATCTACGAAAAGGACTATGAACAGTATGTGAAATATGATATTCCGATTGAAGATACGAAAATCAAGAACCGTTTTGAAATTCGGCTTAAAAATGAGCGAGCCTATTATGCGGTGCGTGACCTGCTGACCTACCATGACGCAGAGCGTACCGCTTTTGACATCATTAACCGTTATATGCGGTTCGCTGACAAGGAGGTGGAGAAACGACGCAGCGAATGGAAAACCAATGAAAAATGGGCGTACTTTATCGGTTCTGACCGTGGGCGTTTGAAACTGACGACCAAACCAGAGCCTTATACGCTCACACGGACACTAAACTGGATAAGCAGGCAGGTTGCTCCTACATGGAAAGTCTTGCAGCAGATAGACAATACCAATGGTACGACCTATCTCAAAGACATTTTAGACCATGCGAAGCTCACGGAGCGTCACAAAAAACTGATTGAACAACAGACGACTTCCACAGAAAAAATCATTATAGAAACGGAGGAATGACAACATGAAACATATTTTATTTGACTTCTTCCTGTTCTCACTGGGGGCAGGTTTTGGAGTAGTTACTATGTGTCTTATGCAGACTGCAAAAGTTGCAGACAGAGAAATTGAAATGATGGAAAGGAGAAAGAAATAATGAATTTCGGACAGAACTTATACAACTGGTTTTTATCTAACGCACAAAGCCTTGTATTGATGGCGATTGCGGTTATCGGCGTGTATCTCGGATTCAAACGTGAATTTTCCAAACTTATCGGTTTTTTGGTAATCGCCTTAATCGCTGTTGGTTTGGTATTCAATGCTGCTGGCGTAAAAGACGTGCTGTTACAGTTATTTAACAAGATTATTGGTGCGTAATATATTGTTATCCCTCCTAGAGTTTTGATATACTAGATAAAAGTCAATCTAAATTTGGAGGGATAATCTCATGCTTCAATACGCTATAAAGAAAAGTTTTGAAGAAATGCAATCAGTAATCAAACTTGCTGAAACTGATTTAAACAATGATGATTTGAAAAAAGAAGTCAATTACAGAGTTGGTACATTTTTACACTGGCTATTAGATTATTATGAGTGGTTAGAAAAGACCTGTGAAAAAAAGTTGGACAAAAACGATATTTCTTTTTTTAGCGGATTAAGATATGCCAACAATAAATTAAAACATGACCCTAACGTAATACAAATCTATGAACGTACAGGAGGTTTTTCTTTTCCAATTACATTTCCGCTATCTATTGAAAAAATTGAATTTAAATGGGGAAAGATTGATGTAGAAAAAAATCCAAAATACCAAAATCAATATAATAATTACATTACATATATTGATGGGAAAGAAATCATCATTGTATCGCAAAACGCATTGAAACGACTGGATGATTATAAGTAGAACATATGAACAGCAGCTAGATAGTTGCTGTTTTTGTTTGCAGAAAATAAAGATTGGAGGACAACATGAAAACAGATATATTTGAGGATATGAAAGAACGTGTCGGCTGTGACAACATTTCCGATTTGCCTTACCGCAAACGTGCAGTGTGGGAAATCATCAAGCAGCACTCACCACTGGATTATCCAAAAGAACAGTTAGAAAAGTTTTCCCATTATGTATTTGGCGTAGATTATGCTGTTATAATGGGCATACTGGAAATGAAGAAAGGAAGTGATACGCCTTGCAGGAAATGCGAATCTACCTTTTAAACAATACAAAACCTTATCATGACGAGGACGACGGTTACTCTGGTGACTGGTTCAACTGCCCTGTGGACTTTGAGGAAGTCAAAGAAAAGCTCGGCGTGGAACATGAAGAACAGATTGAGATTGCAGACTATGAGCTGCCTTTTGACTTACACAGTGATACGCCACTTTGGGAAATCAACGCTAACTGCCGCATGGTGCTTGAATTGGAGGGCACACCCATTGGTAATGAAATGAAAGCCATTCAGCAGAAATGGTTTTCCAGTTTTGATGAATTTATCGACCATAAGGACGAGATACGCTATTATGATGTGGGTGACGGTGCAGCACTGGCAGAATACCTTATCTGTGAGGAAAATATTTTCGGTGAAATTCCTCACGAACTGCAAAAACACATTGACTATCATTCTTATGGAAATGAACTAGAAATGGACGATAGATATTTATTCACCACAAGCGGTGTATTCCGCTATCAGTAAAGGGGTGATGTAGTATCGAAGAAATGCAGGTTTATATTGCGAATCTCGGTAAATACAATGAGGGTGAGCTTGTGGGTGCGTGGTTCACGCCACCCATTGATTATGACGAGATGGCAGAACGTATCGGCTTGAATGACGAATACGAGGAGTATGCAATCCATGATTATGAGCTGCCCTTTGAGATTGACGAGTACACACCTATTGAGGAAGTCAACCGCCTTTGTGAAATGGTGGAGGATTTACCAGAGGATATACAGGACGAATTATCAGAACTTCTCTGCTGTTTCAGCAGCATAGAGGAATTATGCGAACACGCAGACGATATTATCCATTATCCCGATTGTGATGATATGACAGACGTTGCCTATTACTTCATAGATGAATGTCAAAGTCTGGGTGAGATACCAGACAGAATCCGTAATTACATAGACTATGAAGCATACGGGCGAGACCTTGATTTAGAGGGGCGTTTTGTCGTCACCAAACATGGCGTGTTTGAATGTCCGTATTAACAACTGAATATTTACTATCAGCCAGTGAAATGACACTGGTTATTTTTTTGCAGCAGTCTTGAAACATAGGCTGCTGTTTCCATTTTAGAACAGAAAGGAACTGTGAAAATTGAAGAAAATCAAAAGCTATACAAGCATTTGGAGCGTGGAGAAAGTTATTTATGCAATCAATGACTTTCAGCTCCCATTTCCTGTCACGTTCAGCCAGATGGCTTGGTTTGTCCTGTCGCTGTTCGTGGTGATTCTCTTTGGGGAGCTGCCGCCACTTTCCATGATTGACGGTGCTTTTCTCAAATACTTTGGAATTCCTGTAGCGTTCACTTGGTTTGTATCGCAAAAGACCTTTGACGGAAAGAAACCATTTGGATTTTTAAAATCCTGTATCTCGTTTTTGCTCCGTCCAAAAGTAACCTATGCAGGAAAAGCTGTCAAACTGAAAAATCAGAAATTCAATGCAAGCGTGACCGCAGTTAGGAGTGTGATGTATGTTCTCGATTAAATATATTGAAAACAATCTGGTGTTCAACCATGACGGTGAGTGTTTTGCCTACTATGAGCTGACACCATACAATTATTCGTTTTTGTCACCAGAGGAAAAGTACATGGTGCATGATAACTTCCGTCAGCTTATCGCCCAGAACCGTGACGGAAAAATCCATGCCCTACAGATTGCCACAGAGGACAGCTTGCGTGCGGTACAGGAGCGTTCCAAAAAGGGAATCACAGGCAGGTTAAAAGAGATTGCCTGTAAAAAGGTAGATGAGCAGACCGAAGCGTTGGTTGAAATGATTGGGGAAAATCAGATTGACTACCGCTTTTTCCTTGGTTTCAAGTTGCTGGTGAATGAGGAAGAAATCAATCTGAAAGCCATGCGAAAATCAGCAGCTATGACCTTTGCAGATTTTATCTATGAAGTCAACCACAAGCTGATGGGCGACTTTGTTTCCATGAGCAATGATGAAATCAACCGATATATGAAGATGGAAAAACTCTTGGAAAACAAAATCTCACGCCGCTTTCAGTTCCGCAGGCTGGATAAAAACGACTTCGGGTATCTCCTGGAACATATCTACGGGAATACGGGTGTTGCTTACAGTGACTATTCCTATGAGCTGCCAGTAAAGAAATTGAAGCGTGAAACGCTGGTAAAACGATATGACCTTATCCGGCCTACACGCTGTCAGATTATCGAAAATCAGCGATACCTAAAGATTGAGCGTGAAGATCAGACAACGTATGTTGCCTACTTCACGATTAACAATATCGTGGGTGAACTGGATTTTCCATCTTCGGAAATCTTCTACTACCAACAGCAGCAATTCACGTTCCCCGTTTCCACTTCTATGAATGTGGAGATTGTAACGAACAAGAAAGCCTTAACCACAGTCCGTAACAAGAAAAAGGAATTGAAAGACTTGGATAACCATGCGTGGGAATCCAACAACGAAACGGGAAGTAACGTCATGGACGCTCTGGATTCGGTCAATGAGCTGGAAACAAATTTAGATCAGTCCAAAGAATCCATGTATAAGCTCTCTTACGTTATCCGTGTGGCTGCGGATTCTTTGGACGAGCTGAAACGCCGCTGTGATGAAGTCAAAGACTTCTACGACGATTTGAATGTGAAGCTGGTACGACCATTCGGGGATATGCTAGGACTTCATGGTGAATTTATCCCATCAAGCAAGCGTTACATCAATGATTATATCCAGTATGTTACCAGTGACTTTCTCGCTGGACTTGGGTTTGGTGCAACACAGCAGCTTGGGGAAACGGACGGTATCTATATCGGTTACAACCTTGACACAGGGAAGAACGTCTATCTGAAACCTAGCCTTGCGGCACAGGGTGTAAAAGGTTCGGTCACCAATGCTCTTGCGGCAGCGTTTTTAGGTTCGCTCGGCGGTGGGAAGTCATTCTGCAACAACCTTATCATCTATTATGCGGTGCTGTTTGGAGGAAAAGCGGTCATTGTAGACCCAAAATCAGAGCGTGGCAACTGGCAGGAAACCTTACCCGACATAGCGAATGAAATTAAAATTGTCAATCTTACCAGTGAGGATAAGAACAAAGGACTTCTTGACCCGTATGTGATTATGAAGCGTACAAAGGACGCTGAAAGTCTGGCAATCGACATACTTACATTCCTTACGGGTATTTCTTCCCGTGATGGTGAGAAATTCCCTGTATTAAGGCGTGCAATCCGTTCCGTTACCCAGAGCAGGCAGCGTGGCTTGTTGCGTGTCATTGATGAACTCCGCAAAGACGGCTCTCCTGTGGCAGAAAATATCGCAGACCATATCGAAAGCATGACCGATTATGACTTTGCACACCTCTTGTTCTCGGACGGTGATGTGGAGCAATCCATCAGTTTAGACAGACAGCTCAACATCATACAGGTGGCAGACCTTGTGCTGCCGGATAAGGACACGAAGTTTGAAGAATACACCACAATGGAATTATTGTCAGTGGCTATGCTGATTGTCATTAGTACCTTTGCCCTTGATTTTATCCATTCTGACCGCAGCATTTTCAAGATGGTGGACTTGGACGAAGCATGGACGTTCCTACAGGTGGCACAGGGAAAAGCACTGTCTAACAAGCTGATTCGTGCTGGACGTTCCATGAACGCCGCTGTCTACTTCGTTACGCAAAACTCTGGTGATGTGGACGATGAAAAGATGAAGAACAATATCGGCTTAAAGTTTGCGTTCCGTTCTACAGACATAAAGGAAATCAAGAATACCCTTGAATTTTTCGGTGTGGATAAGGAGGACGAGGGCAACCAGAAAAGGCTTAGGGATTTGGAAAACGGGCAATGCCTGTTGCAAGATTTGTACGGGCGTGTGGGCGTTATCCAGATTCACCCTGTATTCGCTGATTTGTTCCATGCCTTTGATACCAGACCGCCAGTACAGACAGAGGAAATGAGGTGAAGCCTATGCGTAAGAAAAAGATAGTCCACTATCTGCTTATCATGCTTGCGGTGATTCTCGGTGTGCTGGTGTTTCTGGCAATCACGGGTACGGTAGCTCATGCGGCTGGACTGGTTGATAATACCGTGAGCGACGCTAACGCCTATTCAAAATATCCCCTAGAGAATTACCAGCTTGATTTTTACGTTGACAGCTCTTGGGATTGGCTACCGTGGAACTGGCTGGACGGTATCGGAAAAAGTATTCAGTATGGCTTGTATGCTATCACAAACTTTGTCTGGACGGTGAGCCTTTATATCTCAAATGCGACAGGCTATGTGGTACAGGAAGCCTACAAGCTGGACTTTATCTCTGATACCGCAAGCTCAATCGGGAAGAACATTCAGACATTAGCTGGCGTTACTTCCGGCGGCTTTTCCAGTGAGGGATTTTATGTGGGATTCCTGCTTATTCTCATTCTGGTAATGGGTATCTATGTAGCTTACACAGGACTTATCAAGAGGGAAACCACAAAAGCGGTTCATGCGGTAGTCAATTTTCTTGTGGTATTTATCCTGTCAGCATCCTTTATTGCCTATGCCCCAAACTATATCAGCAAAATCAACGACTTTTCATCAGATATAAGCAGCTCTGCTTTGTCACTCGGTACAAAGATCGTGCTGCCCGATTCCAACAGTAAGGGAAAAGACAGTGTGGATTTAATTCGTGACAGTCTGTTTTCCATACAAGTGAAACAACCGTGGCTGCTCTTACAGTACGGGGAATCGGATATAGAAACGCTTGGTTCTGACCGTGTGGAAAGCCTGTTATCGGCAAGTCCAGATACAGACGATAGAGAGGACGTTGTGATTGATGAAATTGAGGACAAGGATAATGCGAATTTAAGTGTTACAAAGACCATGAGCCGATTGGGTACAGTCGTATTCCTGTTTATTTTCAATATCGGTATTTCGATTTTTGTATTCCTGCTCACAGGCATGATGATATTTTCACAGGTGCTGTTTATCATTTACGCTATGTTTTTGCCTGTCAGCTTTATTTTGTCTATGATTCCGACTTATGAGGGCATGGCGAAAAAAGCACTTACAAAACTGTTCAATACGATTATGCTTCGTGCCGGCATTACGCTGATTATCACCACAGCTTTCAGCATATCCACTATGTTTTATTCTATTTCTGCTGGTTATCCGTTCTTTATGGTTGCCTTTTTGCAGATAGTGACGTTTGCTGGTATTTACATGAAGCTGGGAGATTTAATGTCTATGTTCAGCTTACAGGCAAACGATACACAGCAGGTTGGCAGACGTATCATGCGTAGACCTTATATGTTTCTAAGCCGCAGAGCCAGACGCTTAGAGCGTAAAATCGGAAGAACGGTTGCGGCTGGTGCTGCTGGCGGTGTTGCTGGTGCAGCGGCTGCTTCTGCTTCAACGAAAAAAGCAGACAATACAAAATCGTCAAGCGGAAGTCATACCAGACCAAACCATAATACGTCCACTCCTTACAGTGGAGGTAGCAGTAAGCCGCCAGCTTTATCCGATAACATGAGTCAGAAGAAAGATTCGTCAAAATCAGAAGTACATAATAGCTTATCCAGCCAGACACAGGAAATGCAATCTACTTCAAAACGTGGAATCGTGGATAAAAAATCGGTATCGAAGCAGCCGCAATCAGAGAAACAGAATCCGCAGCGTCCGATTGTGGATAAGGCACAGGACAAGCAGGAATCAAAGGATAAGGAGCGACAGGCCGCCGGATCAGCGACAAAGAGAGCTGCCCCGGTGCATGAGCGACCAGCGACAACGCCTGTTCCTGTAAAATCGGATTCACAGGCGGTAGCTTCAAAGCCAGAGCAGAATGTTAAGGAGCGTCCTGTCACGGTGACAAAGGAGCAGCCACAGTCAAGCAAGACTAAAGAGCCTGTAACAAAATCACAGGAGAATGTGAGAACACAGGTTATCAGAGAATCCCGTCCGGCAGATAAACAGGCTTCATCAGCAGTAAGTAAACATTCGCAAGCTGCTACAGATGGTTCACGACAGACTGTGCAGAGAAAGTCGCAGACAAAAACAGTTCAGAAAAAGACCACAAATCAATCTTCTGTGAAGAAATCTACCAGTAAGAAAGGCGGCAAGAAATGAAGTTAAGACATTTCGCTGTGTTCGGTGGGATTTTCACAGTGATTATCTGTCTGCTCCTGTTTTTGTTTATCGTGACCGCAGATGATGAAGAAAGCGGCTCTTCCAGTCTTGATTTTTCTGGACTGAACCTGTCACAAGAAGTCTTGAAACATCAGCCTGCGGTAGAAAAGTATGCAAAGGAATACGGAATCTCTGACTATGTGAACTATCTGCTTGCGATTATGCAGGTGGAATCCGGTGGCACTGGCACGACAGACGTTATGCAAGCCAGTGAATCACTTGGTTTGCCGCTTAATTCCTTGTCTACGGAGGATTCCATCAAACAGGGGTGTAAATACTTCTCGGAGCTTTTGAAATCCGCAGAAGCGAAAGGCTGTGACATCAACACGGTGGTACAGTCCTATAACTATGGCGGCGGCTTCATTGATTACGTTTCCGGTCATGGGAGAAAGTACACTTTTGAGCTGGCGGTCAGCTTCGCAAAGGACAAGTCCGGCGGCGTAACGGTTACATACAATAATGAGATTGCCATAAAAGAAAATGGCGGCTGGCGTTACAAGTACGGGAATATGTTCTATGTAAAATTAGTCAGTCAGTATTTGGCTGTGCCTAGTTTCAGTGACGCAACCGCACAGGCAATCTTCAATGAAGCGTTGAAGTATCAAGGCTGGAAATATGTCTATGGCGGCAGCAATCCAAACACTTCTTTTGATTGTTCTGGTCTTACGTCTTGGTGCTATGCGAAAGCTGGTATCAGCTTACCTCGTACCGCACAGGCACAGTATGACGCTACGCAGCACATACCGCTGTCACAGGCAAAGGCTGGTGACTTGGTATTCTTCCACTCGACCTATAATGCTGGAACATACGTCACTCATGTAGGAATCTATGCAGGAAACAACAGAATGTATCATGCTGGCGACCCTATCGGATATGCAGATTTAACAAGCTCGTACTGGCAGCAACACTTGATTGGTGCCGGACGGGTGAAAACCAAATAAGAAAGGAATGGTGCTATGCTATTTAAGAAAAAGGATAAGGAATCGAAACCAAAGAAAGAGAAAAAAGTGCCTGTGATGAAAGTCGGCACGCATAAGAAAACCGTGATTGCCTTATGGCTGGTGCTGATTGCCAGTGTCAGCTTTGGGGTGTATAAGAATTTCACCGCCATTGATATGCACACGGTATATGAGAAAGAAGTCATTGAACAACGTATTGTTGATACCAACAAGATAGAGAACTTTGTAAAAGCCTTTGCGAAGTCCTATTATTCTTGGAGCAACACGCAGGAATCCATTGAGAAAAGAACCGCAGCCATTAACCAGTACCTTACAAAGAGCTTGCAGGATTTGAATGTCGATACGGTACGACAGGATATACCTACAAGCTCTACGGTGACGGACGTTAAGATTTGGGAGGTTGAAGCGGCTGGAACGGACGACTTTACCGTTGTCTACTCGGTAGATCAAACGGTAACAGAGGGAGAAACTTCTATCGGTTACACTTCCGCTTACATGGTAGTGGTTCATGTAGATGATAACGAAAACATGGTGATTACACAGAATCCGACCATCAGCAGCATACCGACAAAATCCGGCTATGAACCAAAAGCAAAGGAATCAGATGGAACGGTGGACGCTGCCACTACGGAAGAAGTGACAGAGTTCTTGGAAACATTCTTCAAGCTGTACCCTACTGCAACAGAAAAAGAGCTTGCCTACTATGTATCGGGGAATGTGCTGGAACCTGTCAACTGTGATTATGTGTTCTCGGAGCTGGTAAATCCAATCTTTATACAAGACGGTGAACAAGTGAATGTATCGGTATCAGTGAAGTATCTCGACCAGAGGACAAAGGCAACGCAGATTTCACAGTTTGATTTGACGCTGGAAAAAGATAGTAACTGGAAGATTGTAAAATAATATGATAAAAGGCTTGTACCTCATACATAGTATGATTTGCAAGCCTTTTGTATGCCATATTAACTGTGATTTTTTTCGACTTCGATAATCTCCTTTGCAGTTGCAGTCACAATCTGTATACCCGTATCGCTCATATCATCAAGAAGCGCGTCAAGCTGCCGCCGCTGTGTATTCTTTTCCGGCGGCGTATCTAAAAGGAACTGGTCTACGGATATATGATAGCGCAACATAAGTTCAAAGAAAATCTGTAAACTTGGGTGTTGCCCGTTGTTCTCAATATTTGCAAGGTAGCGTGGGGAAATATACATTTCATCGCTTACTTTCTTGCGGCTTTCCTTGCGCTCTTTCCGCGCTGCTTTTATCGCTTCCCCAAAAGCCTTGAAGTCGTATTTTTTTACTGGTCTTTTTGCCATATTCATTCACCCGATTACATTTTACTGTTCCTCTTTCTTTTTGGATATGTCTATACAATTCCTATTGCAAACCTAAATAGTGCCTATTTCTATACTTGCTATTATTCGCTGTACCGTATATAATTATACTGATAATTTTGAAGAAAGGACGAATGACTTATGGAATATATGTCTTGTGCAGAAGCAGCGGGCAAATGGGGCATTTCAGAAAGACGGGTGCAGAAACTTTGTGAGGGGAACCGCATATCGGGTGTTTCAAAATTTGGAAGTATGTGGCTGATACCAAAGAACGCGAAAAAGCCGATTGACGGCAGAACGAAAAAGGGAAAGGAGCTGCGCCATGAATAATTTATTACTTCTGGAAGATGATATAAGCTTAATAGATGGATTACAATACTCTCTTAATAAAAATGGTTTTCATGTTGATATTGCCCGAACCGTTGAGGAAGCAAGAAAGCGTTTGGTTGAAATAGAAAAGTATGATTTGCTCATTCTCGATGTTACATTACCAGACGGAACAGGATTTGAAGTTTGTGAAAAAGTCCGAAAACACAATACACAAATACCAATTATCTTCTTAACTGCTTCTGATGAAGAAGTTAATATAATTCGAGGATTAGATTGCGGTGGAGATGATTATGTCACAAAGCCGTTTAAGTTAGGAGAATTATGTTCCCGTATACGCGCATTACTACGCCGCGCAGGAGTATCAACACAAGATAAAGCAAATGTATTAGAATGTGGGGACATTTCCATTGACCTCTTAGGAAGCCGCGTCCTATTAAATGGTAAATTATTAGAGCTGACAAATGTAGAATATCGTTTACTTTGTCTGTTAGTACGAAATGCTAACCACATTATTTCAAGAGATATTATTTTAAATGACTTATGGGACGGAACAGGGAATTTTGTTGACGATAATACTTTGTCCGTTTATGTTCGTCGGCTTCGTGAAAAAATTGAGAGGGACGCTTCACATCCACAGCACCTAATAACTGTCCGGGGATTTGGCTATCAGTGGAAAGAGGTGGAGCTATGAGCATTTTCCGCGACAAACAAATAAAGTGGTTTTGCTTTTTTATCGTTATATATGCTGCTCTGATTTTCGGTACTGCTATATGGTTTTCTCAAAATCAAATAGCTGCTGCAAAATCTATGTATCTGGAACATGACAGTGCCATTGTATCTTCACTGTTAGAGCAAGGCGTTTCAGAAGAAGTGATTGCAAATGCTATTTCTGCCACAGAAGCAAATAACGCAGGAATAAAATTGTTAAGTGATTTTGGAATTGGTAAAAATACAATGGGAACTTTGCTTCCACATTTTTCACGGTTTCAATATCATTCTTTGAGTATGTCGCTGTTTGTCTGTATTTTCTTAATAGTGCTTTTGTTTATAGGGGTTATTTCTTTCCTTTTGGTAAGAAATCAGCTATACCGACAAGCGGGTAACATTATAAATAACTATATTAACAATGATTATTCCTGCCATTTGCCGCAGCATAGTGAGGGTGCAATCTTCCAGTTGTTCGCTTCTATTGAACAGCTTGCTACTATGCTGCAATCAAAAAATGAAACGGAACACAAAGCAAAGGAATTTTTGAAAACCACAATTTCAGATATTTCACATCAATTAAAGACCCCTTTAGCGGCTTTAATGATGTATCAGGAAATTATAGAAAATGAACCGGATAACATTGATACTGTTATGGAATTTTCCCGCAAAATCGGAACAGCATTAAAACGTATGGAGCAGCTTATTCAATCTATGCTAAAAATCACACGTTTAGATACAGGAAATATTATTTTTGAAAAGGAAAGTTGTTTTGTAAAGGAAGTAGTTGAAAATGCAATTAACGAACTCACAACAAGGGCAATACAGGAAAATAAGCAGATTATCATAGAGGGCGAACCAACAGTACAGATGATTTGTGATATAGACTGGACCAGTGAAGCGATTGGAAATCTGGTAAAAAACGCCTTAGACCATACTGAACCGGGAGGAATCATACGCATTACTTGGGAAAACACGCCTACTATGTTACGACTTTTTGTATCTGATGATGGCAGCGGTATTGCACCAGAAGATATACATCACATTTTCAAACGATTTTATCGTAGCAAACATTCCCTTGATACACAGGGAATTGGATTAGGGCTACCTCTTGTTAAATCTATCATAGAGGGGCAAGGAGGGATTGTTTCTGTACAAAGCATTTTACATGAGGGAACGATTTTTTCACTTTCTTTCCTTACGAAATCGTAAGGTTAAATTCATCAGATTGTAAGCTGCTGTTGCTATTATTTGAAGAAAGGAGGTTATCGCTTTATGGAAATTTTAAGAGTGGAAAACTTATCAAAAACTTATGGAAAAGGTGAAGCAAAAGTAGACGCCTTAAAGAATGTATCATTTTCTCTTGAAAAAGGAGAATTTGCTGCTGTTGTCGGAGAATCCGGTTCTGGAAAAAGCACCTTGCTAAACTGCATTGGGGCTTTAGATACGCCTACTTCCGGCACAATTTTCATTGACGGGCAAAACCTGTTTTCTATGAAAGAAGAAAAAAGGACAATTTTCAGACGGCGCAATATAGGATTTATTTTTCAATCTTTTCAGCTTGTGCCGGAACTAAATGTAGAACAGAACATCATGTTTCCGCTTCTGCTTGATTATCGTAAACCAGACCCGGAAAAAGTTAATGAAATTCTTGTTCTGCTTGGATTGGCAGAGCGTCGCAATCATTTACCGAGCCAGTTATCCGGGGGACAGCAACAAAGGGTAGCGATTGGGAGAGCATTGATTACACAACCAAAACTTATATTAGCTGATGAACCGACCGGAAATCTTGACAGCAAAAATAGCCATGATGTTATGGATATGCTTATCAGTGCTTCCAGACGCTTTCAGCAAACAATTTTGATGATTACACATAATAACAATCTGACAGCTTCGGTTGACAGGGTTTTCCGCGTTAGTGACGGTATTCTAACAGATTTGGGAGGAACAGCAAATGAAACATTATCTTAAACTCGTTCCTATATCTGCAAAAATTCATCACAAACAAAGTAAAATGACCCGTATCTGCATTACTCTTGCGGTACTTTTAGTTGCGGTTATGTTCGGGCTTGCAGATATGTACTTACAAGGGGTTACGCAACATCAAATGCAAGAAAGCGGAAATTGGCATTATAAATTTCATTCTATTGATACACAAACGGCCGCTTTCATTTCAGCGCGACCAGAAACGGTAGCTTTCGGGTGGTATGATACGATTACTGCTGAAGCCGGATATTCAGTAAAAGGACACTCTGTTTCAATCAGCGCACAAGACAAAAATGTTTTTGAGGATATATTTCTAAACAAGATCACAGAGGGGGAATATCCAGACGCACCAAATGAAATAGCCGTATCTTCTTTACTAAAAGATACAGCTTCAGTTTCTTTGAATGAAACGGTTAGCTTATCCAAAACAGACGGAAGTACAACAGACTATTTGATAGTTGGGTTTTTAGATGATACCAGAACATCACGTTTAGTTGCCGGGGAAACGCCGATTATTGTTATGACACCGGAGGGTTTTTCAACTCTTACCGGTTCTGCCGCTGACGAAAGCTACATTGTTCAATTTTCACGCTTATGTAATATACCTGATGCAATCGCAAGTATTAAAGAAAGCAATAACCTATCTGACGAACAGATAACAGGAAATGTGCCGCTTTTAAGCATACAGGGACAGATAGCAGGAAAAACAGGCTTGAACCAGATTTATCAAGTTGCCTTTATTCTTTCTCTTATTGTTATGCTAACTTGTATTCTGATGATTTCAAGTAGTCTTAACAGTAATGTTGCGAAAAGGACAGAATTTTTCGGTATGCTTCGTTGTCTGGGAGCAACAAAAAAGCAGATAATGCGTTTTGTACGATTAGAGGGATTGTATTGGTGCAAAACTGCTATTCCTATGGGGATTATATTATCTATATTGATTGTTTGGATTTTGTCGGCTGCTATGAGAATAATAAACCCACAATGGTTTTCGTCCATGCCGCTTTTTGGTATAAGTTGGATAAGCATAATTGCAAGTATTCTATTAGGACTGATAACTGTTTTACTAGCTGCCCGTTCTCCTGCAAAGAAAGCAGCGAAAGTTTCTCCCCTTACGGCCATATCGGGAAATGCGGAACAAACGGTTTTATTTCGGAAGGCTGCAAATACAAAGACTTTTAAAATTGAAACTGCACTGGGTATTCATCATGCGAAAGCAAAGAAAAGAAATTATATTTTAATGACAGGTGCATTTGCTGTCTGCATTACATTATTCCTTACATTCAGTACGCTTGTTGATTTTATGAAAAATGCTTTTGTACCTCCAGCATATACGCCGGAATTATCCATAGCAAGTGAAACGAATACTTGCTCGATTGATAGTGAACAGTTAGAACAGATTAAGCGAAATGGTGCTGTCAAACGAGCATACGGGCGTATGTTTGCTTATAATGTTCCGGCAGAGAGTAACGGAAAATACTATAATATAAACCTTATTTCCTATGAGGAAAATCAATTTAGGTGGGCGGCGGACTCTTTAATATCCGGCTCCATAGATACAGTTATTCAACAAGAAAACCAAATATTATTTGTACAAACTGAAAATGCTGATATGCAAATTGGCGACAATATAACTCTATCTATCAACAATACGGAACAAATAGTTACTGTTGCAGGAATTTTATCTGACAGTCCTTTATCCCGCATAGAGGGAACGGAAACTTTTTTCTGTTCAGAGGAAACTTTTACTGCGTTGACCGGAGAAACAGGATATACCATTATAGATATTCAGTTTGAGAACAATGCTTCCAGTGCAGATGTAGACGCGATCGTAAGCCTGTTTCCTAATGGTGGCGTGATTTTTTTAGACAGCCTTTCAAACGTTCAACAGCAAAGAAATCTGTACCATACTTTCGCTGTCCTTGTTTACGGCTTTCTGTCTATTATTGTTGCGATTACAATTTTTCATATTATGAATACAATCAATATGGGAGTTGCAGCAAAAATGAAAGAATATGGAGGTATGAGGGCTATTGGAATGAGTGACCGACAGCTTGTAAAAATGATAATTGCAGAAGCGGGCACTTATGCAATAAGCGGAGTAATATGGGGGTGCATGATAGGGATTCCTATGCACTGGGTTATTTATGTAAGTCTGATTACAAATATTTGGGGAACTGTCTGGAACTTTCCAGTTATTCCTCTTGCATTGATAGTTGTCATTGTTTTATTTACCTCCCTCTTAGCAGTACGAGGACCAGCAAAACAATTACAAAATATGTCTATCGTAGATAATATTAGTGTCCAGTAAGACATTTTTAGCGGGAGGCTCTAAATGCTTCCCGCTTTTTCTGACCTTACAAATCCGTAAGCAAAAATTCATCTTAAAGTAAGCTGACATTGATAAAATTAAAAAACAAAGAAAATAATTCAAAATCTGCCGGACGACGGTAAAAGAAAAAAAGCCGTCGCAGAGCAGACGTATTTTCACGCGCCATTTCTAAATTCCGGCGGCTTTGATTTTCAGAGCCGCCGCTTCTTTTTGCCTATCAGCAGTTTACGACGACCCTAATACTATATAAATGGCGGCTAATGGAGGTAGCCGCTATGATATATAGAGCATATCGACAAAGTACGACATATTTCAGTTTGTCAAAAAAAATTCGACCACTACCAGATATATTTCTGCCCTTGAATATGAACTCTTAAATCAATCAAATACTTTTTATAATTCATATGCGCCTGTTTGGAGATTTCAAATAGGTGCATTTTGCATTTTAGGAAATCTTTCAAAAGTTTTTGAAGATTTTTTCCTAAAAGCGCAACAAATAGCTGCTGCGTGGGTAGCTACTGTGCGGAAAGGGGGAGTGAGGGAAAACAGCCCTCACCTACTCTCACGCAGAAAGGAGGTGAAAATTATGAAGTCATCTTCTTTCCAACAGGCTATTCAAGCACAATTTGATTGCCTTACAAAGAAAGTCATTAAAAGAGCAGCAATGAAGTATAACCGCGATATTTCAAGACACTTGAAGCACGAAGTTCCATTCTCTGAAATTTCAGATTTGGAATTGAACAAAGCAGGCGTTTATGACAAATATTCTAGCGATTATACAGTGTTCAATGTTCTTGGCATGGAAGTACAAGTATCTGACGACCAGTTAAGTAAAGCGCTCAAATGTTTACCAGAGAGAAAACGCAATATCATTTTGTTGTCATACTTTATGGATATGTCTGACGCAGAAATCGGAGAGCTTATGAACGTGGTACGCACCACTGTTTACCGTCACAGGACAAGTACTCTGGAAGAATTACGAAAAATGATGGAGGAAGAATAGCATGGGTGGAGACCAAAAACATATACCATTTGCTGTGATTGTGGCGGCTACCAATGGTGTTGAAACCGCAATACAGGAAATCTTGAATTTCTATGATGGGTACATATCAAAGTTGAGCTTACGCAAATTGTATGACGAATACGGTAACGTCTACATGGTGGTGGATTCCGAATTGAAAGGCAGAATACAGGAGGCGGTCATGGATATGATTGCAAACTTTGAGATTGTCGTAATCTAATTATTCTGATGGGCGGGGCATTTCCCCTTTCCTCTGCTCCGCTTGTTAATCTATGAAAGTCCATTACCTAAGTAGTGGATTTTCATAGACTGGCAAATACAGTCAAGTGTTCTTTGACAACTGAATACAATAATCAGATACGTTTGATATACAGCGAGCCGACAGACTGGAACGCCATGACCCATGAAAGGAGGGAAAACAGGCGAGCGACCACGCCAGTGATCTGTGAACAACTGTTGGAAAGGTTGTTGCCATGACCTGTATATCAGAATAATGATACACCCGTATGACACGGTTTGCCCATCAGAATGGGAAAGGTGAAAGTCCTGTGGAGCTTGCCAGAGCCATTTGATTATTGAGAAAAAGGAAAGCAGACAGGTATATTGGATAAGCCTGTTTGCGTATGTTGAGAATAGATAGCCAAAACAAGGAGGGCGATAAAGTTTGGAAAAGAAAGAACCAATCCGATATACAGTGGAAAGAGAGTTTTTATCAAAGTTTACCGCAGAGGAATTGCTTATCCGTATCATCAAATCTCACCTTAATAATAAGGCTCAAAACGGGTAGTCTGGTATGAGAAATCCACAGAAAGCGGCTGTTTTTTATGGTAAAGCGTGGTATAATCTTATTATAGATAGGGCAACAGTTGAATGGGTGGATATATGAAACTTCAAAAAGTATTGGACTTGTTCAATGTTGCAATTTATATCAGATTATCAAGAGAAGATGGTGATAAGGAAGAAAGCGATAGCGTAGGAAATCAGAGAAAACTTTTAGCAGAGTATATTGCAAAAAAAGAAGATTTTATCTTGTATGACGTGTACGTTGATGATGGTTATTCGGGAACGAATTTCAACCGACCTAGTTTCCAGAGAATGATTGCGGATATTGAAGATGGAAAAGTTAATTGTGTTGTTGTAAAGGATTTATCAAGATTCGGGCGTGATTACATTGATACCGGAAGATACTTGGAGCGATATTTTCCAGAAATGGGAGTCCGTTTCATATCGGTAACAGACGGTATTGACAGTATGAAGCAGGCATATGATATGCTTCTCCCAATCAAGAATATTTTCAATGAACAGTATGCAAGAGATATTTCCAAAAAGATACAGGCAACAGTAAAGTCAAAACAAAAAGCCGGTGAGTTTATTGGAGCATTTACAAGCTATGGCTACAAAAAATCTCCTGTGGATAAAAATAAGCTGGTGATTGATGATTATGCGGCTGATGTTGTCCGCAGAATCTTTTCCTTATATATACAGGGGTATGGGAAACAGAAAATTGCTAAGCTGCTGAACGCAGAGGGTGTTCTTTGTCCGGCAGAATATAAAAAGGTCAATGGTGAGAATTACAAAAACTGTAACCGTCTGGAGAGTACAACGTACTGGTCGTATTCCACAATCAACAGTATTCTCCACAGAGAAATGTATGTGGGGAACATGGTACAGGGAACAAAGCATCAGCGCATGCGAAGCAAGCAGAAGAAAATGCCAAAAGAAGAATGGATTGTCGTTGAAAATACCCATGAGCCGATTATAGATAAAGCAACATGGGAAAAAGCTCAATCTCTTTTACAGAAAAGGACAAGAGAACTGGATTTGGAAACGAATAAAAATATCTTTGCTGGTTTTGTGAAATGTGGCGACTGTGGCAGGGCAATGGCAAAAAATATGTGGCGTCGTGCAGATGGAAGTAAAACATATAGTCTTTATTGTGGAACATATAAGAGAAACGGGAAACAGTATTGTACGCCCCACACACTTCCTATGGTGGTTTTGGAAGATATTGTGCTAGGTGATTTAAAAGCAATCGTTGACAACGTAGACAACTTAAAAGAGCTGGTACAATCGCAGAGCTTCACAGCTTCAAAAGTCAAAAGGATTGCAGATACGGAACTTAGCAAAATCAAAGCAGAGTTGGAACGTGTGAAAAAGCTAAAAAAATCCGTATATGAAGATTACAGAGAAGAACTGATTTCCAAAGAAGAATTTCTTTCTTACCGAGAGGATTATCTAAAAAAAGAAGAACTTTACTCCAAACAGATTGAAGCACTGGAAGAAAAGAAGAATGACAATGTGACAGAAGATGTTTTTGAAACGCCTTGGCTTAAAAGGCTTTTGGAATTAAAAGACATTGAAGCACTGGACAGAGATATTGTGGTGGAAATGATAAGTGAAATAAAAGTCTACGAAAACCGCAAAATCAAAATTACTTATAACTTCGGAAATGAACTGGAACATTTATTTTCTAGCGTTTACAGTGTAGAATCGGAGGAAAAGGTTATCTAATCTCACACATTTCTAAATCCCCTAATCAGTCTGGGGGAAATACATATAGCATTTGCGCAATTAACACCCTGCACACGGAGGGTCTGACCCTGGAGCCGTATACATGGGCAGGCGTGAAAAGGATGACAATCTATCGCTGACTCTTGCTGTGGGAAAAATCCTTGAGAATAATGGAGTTGACGTTTTATATACAAGGACAACTGACGATTATCTCACACCATTTGAACGGGCACGGCTGGCAAATGAGGCGGGAGTGGATTATTTTATTTCCTTCCACCGAAACAGCAGCTCTGAAGCGAACCAGTACAAGGGCGTTGAGGTCCTTGTTTATGATAAAAGCGGGATTAAATACGAGATGGCGCAGAACATTGTGGGGGCGTTGGGAGAACTGGGATTTCGGGAGATTGGTGTAAAAGAAAGACCGGGACTTGTGGTTCTCCGCCGTACAAGGATGCCGGCTCTATTGATTGAGACCGGGTTTATCAACTCTGATGAGGATAATCTTATCTATGATGAAAAGCAAACGGAGATTGCGCAGGCTATTGCAGATGCCATCCTGGGAACGCTGAACGAGGAAACAATTGAGAGTCCTCTTTATTACCGGGTGCAGGTTGGCGCATACAGGAACCGGGAAAACGCGGACAGAATGTTGTACCAGTTACTGGATAAAGGATACCCGGCATTTTTGATTCATGACGGTGAACTGTATAAGGCCCAGGTGGGCGCTTTTCAGCAGATTGGAAATGCGATAAATATGGAACAGAGGTTGAGAAATGACGGATACAGTACTGTGATCGTGACAAGATAGGGAAATTGGATGCGCAAACCGTAAACCGGGCGGTGAAAGTGACCGCCCGGGAGAAAGAACACTGGGAGAAATCTTTTCTGGAATATAGAAGAGCGATATGCTATACTGTTTCAGAAAAGATATACAAAAGTTCCAGAAAGAGCAGGTAGTATATGAAGTACAGTGGTTTTTTAAATCAGATAGAGAATTTTATTTTTACAGAAGGAAAGCCCCAAAAATCGGACATTATCTTTGTACCGGGAAACGGATTTCCGGAAATGGCAGAGAGAGCAGCGGAATTGTATCGGGAAGGGTATGCACCCTATATTCTGCCAAGCGGAAGATACAGTATCACGCAGGGAAGATTTTCAGGAGTATTGTCCCAAAAAGAGGCCTATAATGGTGAATATGCTACGGAATGGGAGTTTCTGAAAGAGGTGCTTTTAAGAAACGGTGTGTCGGAACAGGCGATCTTAAGGGAAGACCAGGCAACGTTTACCTATGAAAATGCGATTTTTTCCAGGCAGGTTACGGACAAGGCAGGAATCTGTGTGGAAAAAGCCGTACTTTGCTGCAAAACCTACCATGCAAGGCGGTCACTTATGTATTACCAGCTTTTGTATCCGGAAACGGAATTTATAGTATGCCCTGCCTGTCCGGACGGCATTACAAGAAACAATTGGAGAGAAACGGAAGCTGGCGTGGAAGCTGTTACAGGAGAAGTATCCAGGATCATAAAACAGTTTTCTCTAATGCTGGATTATAAAGAATCGTAAAGGCGGATATAAAAATCCAGCGAATCTTCACACAGAACAAAATGAAATGCTTTCCTATGACATAAAAAAGTACCGATGTCCTTTAAAATGGACGAACGGTACTTTTTCTTATTGTTTGAATTTACTGTCCGGTTATTCGGCTGTCTCGCTTTGGTCATCTTCCTTTTCAGGAAGCCAGATATGAACAAGACTGATCCTGTTTTTGTCAAGCTCATCAACCACAAGACGGATACCGTTTTCAAGAGTAACGGATTGTCCTTGGGTAGGAAGGCTGTCAAGCTGCTCAATGATATAGCCGCCTATCGAATCGTAATCTTCGGATTCCAACTCTGTACTAAGAGCTTCATTAATATCATCAAGCTTGGCGGAGCCAAGAGCTGTATATTCACGGCCAGGCTGGATCTCCTTTAAATCCTCCTCCTCGTCTTCATCGTATTCATCCCGGATTTCTCCTACGATTTCTTCCAGAAGGTTTTCAAGAGTTACAAGTCCGGCTGTGGAACCGTACTCATCCAGTACAATGGCAAGGTTTACGGAAGCTTTGCGCATCTCCATCATCAGGTCAGCAGTTCCTTTGTATTCGTAAGTAAAATATGGCTCTCTTAGGATCTCACGGATGGAGAATGGCTTATTTGAAGGATAAAGGAGCAGATCCTTGACATTTATGATACCAATAACATTATCTGTATTATCCTCATATACGGGAAAGCGTGTGTGCATATCCTCTTTGAAGATATCCATCAGCTCTTCATAAGTGGCATTTACATCCACAAATGTCATGTCAATTCTGGGAATCATCACGTCCTTTGCGGCAGAATCACCGAAATCAAATACGTTATAGATCATCTGCTGTTCCTCACGCTCAATGACACCGTCTTCCTGGCTTGCATTTACCAGAGTACGGAGTTCATGTTCTGTCATGGCGTTGGGTTTGGCATTTGGGTCTACCCGAAGAAGAAACATAATGCCATTTCCAAGCTTTCCCACTATATAGACAACGGGTGTCAGAACGATCATGAGAAAATAAATCGGCTTTGCGTAAGCCAGAGCAAATTTTTCGGCCTTCAGAGTTGCCAGGGTCTTAGGAGTGATCTCTCCGAAGAGGAGGACTACCAGAGTCAGGCAGCCGGTGGCAAGACCTACATACAGGTTTCCGAAAAGCTTGATGGTCAGGGTAGTTACAAGTGAAGAAACTGCCATGTTTACAATGTTGTTGCCTATCAATACGGTGCTCAGCATTTTTGCGGAATTGGAAATTACCTTTTCCAGGATCACGGCGCGTTTGTCACCCTGCTCCACCAGGGCCTGAATACGTATTCGGTTTACGGTTGTCATAGATGTCTCTGCGGATGAAAAGAAGGCGGACAGCAGCAACAAAATCAGTATTGCAGCCGCCTGTATAGGGACACTTGAATCCAAAATATAGTTCACTCCTTTTTGTTTGTGGTTGTAGCTGCCTAAGGTCAGAAGAAGGATGAAATTCTGTGAAACCTTTGAACAGATACATATGTTATTATGTGATTAGAGTAGAATATACATGATTTCCTATAAAAAAGCAAGAGAAATCATCGTGTCGAAAAAAAGTATAATTTGGGGGTGTCGAAAAAAGAAGAACTGTGATATAATATTTTTGACGAAAAATAAAATAATTTGTTACAGAATATTTACAAAAGGATAAAAATTTGATATAGTAACAATATGTTGTGCCAAGAAGCCGACATATTGCAGACATAGATACAATTGTTAGTGTGAATTGATAGTTCAACAGAGGTGTGAAGAAGATGAAAAAGAATACTAAAGCTACATGCAGAAAAAGCGTTACTTTTTTGGCTGCTGCCGCTATGACGGCAGCTTTACTTAGTGGTCAGGCATATCCGACAATAGCCATGGGCCAGACACAGACTGTAGAAAAGGGCACCCTGATTCCTGATAATGTAACCATTGATGAACCAACATCTCTTTCTAATATAGACTTACCAAAGAGCGATTACGGAACACTTTCCTGGGCAGACAGTTCTTATGTGCCGGACAGCCGTGTACAGTCCTGCAAGGTAGAATTTAAACCAAACGGTTCCGTGGATCTGTCCGGTTATTCCGGGTGGGATGCGGAAAAAGGCGTTCTGACAGGCTATGTTACAGTTGTGGTAAGCAGCATTGCGGGCAGCGATGAGGATTATAAAGAAGATTACTATGACAGTGAAGAAAACGGCGAAGAGGGAACGGAGGCTTCTTCTGATATTTCCGGGTCAGATGATGCCGGACAGACAGCAGATGGAGAGTATACGGAAGCATCCGGAGAAGCAGCGGCAACACCCGGAGCTGAAGTGACTGAAGCCCCGGAGGAAGCGACTGTAACACCTGGAGTTGAAGTGAGTGGAACTCCGGAGGGAGTAACTGTAACACCTGGAGCTGAGGTGACCGAAGCCCCGGAGGGAGTGACCGTAACACCCGGAGCTGAAGTGACTGAAGTTCCGGAGGAAGTGACCGTAACACCCGGAGCTGAAGTGACTACAGTACCGGAAGAGGTGACGGCAACACCTGGAGCTGAAGTAACTGCGGAACCGGCTGATGACACGCTTCCTGCTGATAGCCAGGAGCCTGCTACGGATGAAACGCAGGAGCCTTCTGTAGCGACACCCGAAGTAACCGCGGCACCGGAAGAAAATAACAATAACATTTTTGACAACCCGGCGGATTTTGCAGCGCAGGATACACGCCCTTCCACGGCAGAAGAGAATTTAAGCCCGGAGGAAGAGATGGAGCGCGCCCGCCAGAATCATAGCTGTGACGGTATTTTTGTTTCAGGCATAGAGCTCCCATGGTACGTGCAGTTCCGTGTTTCCAGCGGAGAAAGCTACGAGTTTAAAAATGAAGCAGATGCCATGATCTTCCAGTCCTATGAGTTTGAGCTTTGGGATCTGAGAAATAATACGGAATACGAAATTCCGGATGGAGAATACATAAGTGTTACAGTTCCGGTTAAGGAAGGCTATTCATACACTATTGAGCATATTTTAGATAACGGGGCTACTGAGACGATCGTTCCAAGTGTGAATGGAGGAACCATGGTATTCAGCACACACTCTTTCAGCCCATTCGGAATCGCAGGCAGCAAACCGCTGGTGGGCGGTGATATTGCCCAGGACGGCTATTCGGGACAGATAACCGCTTCTCCAACGCCAACTGTTCAGGCAACTGCCACGATGAAGCCTGTTCAGACTCCTACAGGCAGTGCCGGCAATATAACCAATACAAATACTGCCGGAAGCGCAGGAACCAATACCGGCACCAGCAGCAATAATACCACCGGTTCTGCAAGCGGCGGAGCAACAAAGGAAGGGACTGTTCGGAACATTTACGGTGACCAGTCCGGTCAGACAGATACCAATAGTTCCCAGAACACAAATACCAGCAATACCCAGAATACAAACACGAACGGAAGCAGCACTGTGAACACCGTGAGGACAGGCGATGATACCGTGATCCTTCCATTTGTGATCCTTGTGGCAGCAGCTGTTGTTGTCATTGTGATCGCGGCAGCGGTTAAGAAGAAAAGAAGTTAAAAAGAAATCAGGAAGAGAATTTTATAATCATAGGATTTTCAGCCCTCCCATATATTGCATATGGGAGGGCTGTTTTTATGAGAGTAAAGGCTGTTTTAAAATCATTACTATTTGCTTATGGAATTACAGGACTGTTCCTGCTTCTTCTTGCGTTTCTTCTCTTTCAATTTGATCTGGGAGAGGGGCCTGTGGCGGCGGGGATCATTGCCGTGTATGTTCTGTCCTGCCTTTTGGGAGGCTTTATGGCGGGAAAAATCCTGCGCAAAGATAAGTATCTGTGGGGCATTCTGGTCGGCTTATTCTATTATCTGCTTCTTGTGACCGTGTCTTTTGCAGTGCAGGGAAAGTGGGATATGACGGTTTCACACGCAGTTACTACCTTCTTTATGTGCCTGGGCGGAGGAGCTTTGGGAGGAATGCTGTCATGATACAAAAAAATGCTTTAAAAATAAAAAGTTTTATGCTATACTAGGCGAAGACGAAACTACATAAGGAGGATATACAATGGAGCATATCAAAACATTAAATACAAAGAACCTGCAGAATACGGTTAAAAAGGGTGGCTGCGGTGAATGTCAGACTTCCTGCCAGTCCGCATGCAAAACTTCCTGTACAGTAGGAAACCAGAGCTGCGAGCATAAATAATAAAAGCAGCGCTGATGAGATTAGGTAAGCAGCGGGGTAAAATCCGCTGCTTATTCATGTAAGAGGGAAATTCGCAGAATTACCGCTGCATGAACCAAAGACACAAAAGGAAAGGATTTCGGTAATATGAGTCTGATTCACCGTTATCAGAGCAATGGCTATAACATTGTGCTGGACATTAACAGCGGATGCATCCATGTGGTGGATGAGGTGACCTACGAGGTGCTTCCTTTGCTGGAGGAAGGACTGGACGGGCAGGCCATTGCGGAAAAACTGGGAAATCGCTTTAAAAAAGAAGAGATTGAAACCTCGATCCGGGAATGTGAAAAGCTAAAAGAAGAAGGAATGCTTTTCACAAAAGATATTTATGAAAACGCTATTGGAGAATTTATAGAGAACAGACAGACTGTGGTAAAAGCGCTGTGCCTGCATATCGCCCATGACTGCAATCTTGCCTGCCGCTATTGTTTTGCAGAAGAAGGGGAATACCACGGGAGAAGGGCACTGATGTCCTTTGAGGTGGGAAAGAAAGCCCTGGATTTCCTCATTGCCAATTCCGGCTCCAGACGAAATCTGGAAGTGGATTTTTTCGGCGGTGAGCCGCTTATGAACTGGCAGGTCGTGAAGGATCTTGTGGAGTACGGGAGAGAGCAGGAAAAGCTTCATAATAAAAAATTCCGTTTTACTCTCACCACCAACGGCGTCCTTTTAAACGACGAGGTGATGGAATTCTGTAATCGTGAAATGAGCAACGTGGTCTTAAGTGTGGATGGACGAAAGGAAGTCCATGATTATATGCGGCCCTTCCGTAAGGGAGCAGGGAGCTATGATCTGATCATGCCCAAGTTTCAGAAATTCGCAGAGTCACGTAATCAGGATAAATACTATGTGAGAGGAACCTTTACCCATCATAACCTGGATTTTGCACAGGATGTACTGCACCTTGCAGACCTGGGATTTAAGCAGATATCCGTGGAGCCTGTGGTGGCGGCTCCAGAGGAAGATTATGCGATCCGCGAGGAGGATATTCCCCGCATCCTGGAAGAATATGATTTTCTCGCAAAAGAGATGATCGCCAGGGAAAAGGCGGGAAAAGGATTTAACTTTTTCCATTTTATGATCGACCTGACAGGAGGCCCCTGTGTTTATAAGAGACTTTCCGGCTGCGGAAGCGGTACGGAATATCTGGCAGTAACTCCCTGGGGTGATTTATATCCCTGTCATCAGTTTGTGGGAGAGGAAGAGTATCTGATGGGAAATGTGGATGAGGGAATCACAAAGCCTTCCATCCAGACCTCATTCGGAAGCTGCAATGTATATACAAAGCCTGCCTGCAAGGAATGCTTTGCGAGATTCTACTGCAGCGGAGGATGTGCGGCAAATGCCTATCATTTCCAGAAGGATATCAATGGAAACTATGAAATCGGATGCGAGCTCCAGAGGAAGCGTGTGGAGTGCGCTATCATGATAAAAGCCGCATTGGCGTGTGACTAAAAGACACGCCGGCGGATCATTAATTTTTAAGAAGGGACAGGAACAATGAAAAAATCAAGAGGAATCGTAGTGATGATTCTTACAGTGATCCTCACTGCTTTTTTCTGCTTTACTTCAGCCGTAGGCATCGGACCTACCGGAAGCGGAGCTGCAAAGCACATTAACACCGGACTGGATTTGGCAGGCGGTGTCAGCATTACGTATCAGTCAAAAGAAAGTAACCCAAGCAGCGAAGATATGTCAGATACGATCTACAAGCTGCAGAAGCGTGTTGAGCAGTATAGCACCGAGGCGCAGGTTTATCAGGAAGGCTCTGACCGTATCAACGTTGAGATTCCTGGTGTAACGGACGCGAATGCTATTCTGGAGGAACTTGGAAAGCCTGGTTCCCTGTGCTTTATCGTACAGCAGGACGAGGACGGCAATGTGAACTTCCAGTCAGATGCAAACAGTGAAACCGGATATTCCCTGGCAAGAAGCATGGATGAGATCCGGGAGGCTGGTTCCGTTGTTCTGGAAGGAACGGATGTTGCGGATGCATCAGGCGGTGCGATCCAGGATCAGAATACAAGCGCAAGGGAATACGTGGTTGAGCTGACCCTGACAGACGCGGGTAAAGAGAAATTTGCCGAGGCAACAAAGGCAAATGTCGGCAAGCAGATCGCCATCATCTATGACAACGGCGTTTTAAGCGCTCCGGTAGTCAATGAGGCTATCACAGGCGGAAAAGCCCAGATCAGCGGTCAGAAAAGCGTGGAGGAAGCGCAGGAGCTTGCTTCCTATATCCGTATCGGTTCCCTGAGCCTGGAACTGGAAGAGCTTCGTTCCAGCGTTGTTGCAGCACAGCTTGGCGAGGAAGCTATCACCACCAGTGTGAAGGCAGCAGCTATCGGTCTTGTGATCGTAATTCTGTTTATGATCATTGTGTACCGGGTACCTGGCGTTGTTGCAGCGATCGCGCTTATTTTCTATACGGCAGCTATGCTGATCACATTAAATGCTTTCGACATTACCCTTACGCTTCCGGGTATTGCAGGTATTATCCTGGGCATTGGTATGGCAGTGGATGCAAACGTTATTATTTATGCCCGTATCCGTGAGGAGATAGGAGCAGGAGTCTCTGTCAGAAATTCTATTAAAGCAGGATTTTCCAAAGCCTTTTCCGCGATCTTTGACGGTAATATCACCACCCTGATCGCCGCTTTCGTGCTGATGTGGCTTGGCTCCGGTTCTGTTAAGGGCTTCGCATATACGCTGGCATTGGGCATTGTGGTTTCCATGTTTACGGCGCTGGTTGTTTCCAGACTGGTTATGAATGCCCTGTATGCAGTTGGTGTCCGCGATGCAAAATATTACGGAAGCACCAGTGAAAAGAAACCGATCAATTTTGTTGGAAAGAGAAAAACCTTCTTCATTATTTCTATCGTACTGATCCTGTGCGGCCCTGTTGCCATGATGATCCATCAGGGAACAGACGGAAAGGCACTGAACTACAGCCTGGAGTTTTCAGGCGGTACAGCTACCAATGTTACCTTTAACGAAGAAATGGATATCAAGCAGATTGATTCCGAGGTAACGCCGCTGGTAGAAGAGGTAACAGGAGATAAAAATGTTCAGCCTACCAAGGTTGTTGGAACAAACCAGGTTATCATTAAGACACGTTCTCTGAATCTGGAAGAGCGTGAGGCTCTTAACAAAGCACTTGTAGATGAATTCGGAGTTGACGACAGCCTGATCCAGGCAGAGAGCATCTCTTCCACCATCAGCAGTGAGATGAGAAAAGATGCAGTGGTAGCTGTGATCGTGGCAACGATCTTTATGCTGCTTTACATTTGGTTCCGTTTCAAAGATATCCGTTTTGCAAGCAGTGCGGTTCTGGCTCTGCTCCACGATGTTCTGGTAGTCCTGACCTTCTATGCGGTTTCCAGAATCTCCGTTGGAAATACCTTTATCGCGTGTATGCTGACCATTGTTGGTTACTCCATCAACGCAACTATCGTTATCTTTGACCGTATCCGTGAAAACCTTCACGGAAGCAAACGGATCGATGAACTTGAGGAAATCGTAAACAACAGTATTACACAGACCCTTACCAGAAGTATCTATACTTCCTTTACCACCTTTGTCATGGTAGCTGTTCTTTACATCATGGGTGTTTCTTCCATCCGTGAGTTTGCAGCACCTCTGATGGTTGGTATCATCTGCGGCGCATATTCTTCTGTTTGCATCACAGGCGCCCTGTGGTTTGTAATGAAAAAGAAATTCACAGGAAACGCACAGCCGGTGAAAGCGGTAGAAACTGCTTCTGCACCTGCAAAGAAAGTTGCTGCTCCTAAGAAAGCCGGAGTACAGAGCAATGCGGTGAAAGGAACAGATGAGTCTAAGAAGAAAAACCGGAAGAGAGTTCAGGAGCGTCTTGCTGCACAGGAGGCAGCACAGAAATCCGGAGCTGAGGACAAATAGAAAAGCTCATAAATGAATTTCCCGGGATAGGAGAGAAACCTGTCCCGGGTTGCTTTTTTTCCTGCAAGGAGATGAGAGGTTCCGTTGGAAAATCTTATGTCCTTAGAGGAAAAAAACAGGAGTGAATTTATGGAAAAATGGGTAGTTGCAGCAAAAAAGGCGGACTTTAACGCCATAGGTGCGGAATTCGGAATTGACCCGGTGATCGCAAGGCTTATCAGGAACCGGGAGGTGACAGGCAGTGAAAGCATCCGGGAATATCTCCATGGAAGCATTCGGGATATTCCATCCCCGTGGCTGTTAAAGGATATGAGAAAAGCAGTGGAAATCCTGAAAGCAAAAATTGAAAGCCAGGCAAGGATCCGGATCATCGGAGACTATGATATTGACGGCGTCACGTCAACCTTTATTTTGCTGAAGGGCCTGCGCCGTGTCGGCGCAAATACAGATACATATATTCCGGACCGGGTATCGGATGGTTACGGCATTCACAGGCATCTTATTGATCAGGCTGAACGGGATGGAATCGATACGATCGTGACCTGTGATAACGGCATTGCAGCCGCAGACGAGATAGCTTTTGCAAAGGAAAAGGGAATGACGGTGGTGGTGACGGATCATCATGAGATCCCCTACGAGGAAACGGAAAATGGCAGAGCGCTTAAGCTTCCTCAGGCAGATGCAATCATCAATCCAAAGCAGCCGGATTGTACGTATCCCAATAAAAGCCTGTGCGGTGCTGTGGTGGCTATGAAGCTTGTTTTTGCACTCTATGAGGCTTATGGGATTCCGGAACAGGAAAGGGAGGAGTTCCTGGAGCTGGCTGCCATCGCCACGGTAGGGGATGTGATGGACCTGCAGGGAGAGAACAGAATTCTGGTAAAAGAGGGGCTGAAGCGCCTGCCGGATACAAGAAATAAAGGTCTTCGGGCGCTGATTCGGGAAACAGGACTTGAAGGCGGAAGGATTACGGCGTATCACATTGGCTTTGTCCTGGGCCCCTGTATCAATGCAAGCGGAAGACTTGATACCGCGGCACGTTCTCTGAAGCTTCTTCAGGCGGAAACAGAGGATGAAGCGGCGCGCCTTGCGGGGGATTTAAAGGGGTTAAATGACAGTCGGAAGGCTCTGACGGAAAAGGGAAAGGAAGAGGCGATCCGGCTTGTGGAAAGTACGGAACTGAAAAATGACAGGGTGTTGGTGGTTTATTTGCCGGATTGTCACGAAAGCCTGGCAGGTATTATTGCTGGACGTATTAGGGAAAAATATCACAGACCGTCATTTGTACTCACAAAGGGGGAAACGGCTGTAAAGGGAAGCGGACGTTCCATTGAAGCCTATTCCATGTATGATGAGCTTGTAAAGTGCGGTGAGCTGATGGAGCAGTTTGGGGGACATCCCATGGCGGCCGGCCTTTCCATCAAAGAAGAAAATGTAGAGATCTTCCGGAAAAAGCTTAATGAGAACTGCACCCTGACTCCGGAGGATCTGATTCCGAAGATCGTGATCGATGTACCCATGCCGGTATCCTATATTACAAAAAGACTGGTTGAGCAGATTTCGCTTCTGGAACCCTTTGGAAAAGGAAATACAAAGCCCTTGTTTGCCCAGAAGGGACTGAAGGTTTTAAACAGCCGGATTTTTGGCAAAAATCGAAATGTAGCGAAACTGCAGCTTATGGACGACAGCGGAACGGTAATGAACGGGATCTATTTTGGTGAGGCGGAGGAGTTTTTGCGTTTTGCATTGGGAAAAGAGCGGATATCCGTGACCTATTATCCTGAGATCAACCGCTATCAGGGACGGGAAAGCCTGCAGATCATAATCCAGAATTACTGCGCATAGTGACTTTCCGTGTCGGTTTTTGGATTGATTCTGGACTTAAAGCGTGTTATACTAAAAGATATTTACAATAGCAAAATCAGTAGAAATACGAATAGGAGGGCGGGGAGAGGCTGCCGCATCATATACAGGCAGCAGAGAGACCCCAGGAGGAAGTTATGAAAAGATTAGAAGAGTATGTAAGAAGTATTCCGGATTTTCCGGAGCCGGGTATTATTTTCAGGGATGTAACCAGCATTCTTCAGGATGCAGATGGACTGCAGCTTGCCATTGATTCCATTCAGGAGTGTCTGAAGGACGTGGATGTGGATATCATTATGGGAACAGAATCCCGTGGTTTTATCTTCGGAGTGCCAGTGGCATATAATCTGCACAAGCCCTTTATTCCGATCCGTAAAAAAGGCAAGCTTCCCTGTGAAACCATTTCACAGAGCTATGAACTGGAATACGGTCAGGCTACCATCGAAATTCATAAGGATTCTATTCAGCCGGGACAGAAGGTTGCTATCATCGATGACCTGATCGCTACAGGAGGAACTGTGGAGGCTGCTGCAAAGCTGGTGGAAAGGCTTGGCGGAGAAGTGGTAAAGATTGTATTTCTTATGGAGCTGGCAGGATTAAATGGCCGCGAAAAACTGAAAGGCTATGACGTGGATTCTGTAATCTGCTACGAGGGTAAGTAAAATACCCACGCTAATGCACTACCTAAAATTTGTTCAACAGGCAGGTGAAAGTAATGACGGAAATAATTTCAGGTACGGGAAATGGAGATACTACCATGCAGGTGGAGCAGGCAAAGCTGGATTCCGTAAAAAGAGCGGATGCAGCCGTGAAGTCCATGAGTGATTTTACCAGCCCTGAAGAATTATATCAGGAATTGATAGCCAGTGTAAAAAAATATCATCCGTCCACAGACATTTCCATGATCCAAAAGGCATACGAGGTAGCAAGTGAGGCTCACAAGGATCAGAAGAGAAAGTCCGGAGAGCCGTATATCATCCATCCTCTCTGTGTCTCCATTATTCTGGCGGATCTGGAGCTGGATAAGGAGACCATCGTAGCGGGACTTCTTCATGATGCGGTGGAGGATACCTGGATGACCTACGAGGAAGTGGAAAAGGAATTCGGCTCTGAGGTTGCCCTGCTGGTGGATGGGGTGACGAAGATCGGACAGCTCTCCTACTCTCAGGATAAGGTGGAAGTACAGGCAGAGAGTCTCCGTAAAATGTTCCTGGCTATGGCGAAGGACATCCGTGTAATTCTGATCAAGCTTGCCGACCGTCTTCACAATATGCGTACGCTCCAGTACATGACTCCAAAGAAACAGCAGGAAAAGGCAAAAGAGACGATGGATATTTATGCGCCCATTGCCCAGCGCCTCGGTATTTCCAAGATCAAGGTGGAGCTGGATGACCTTTCCCTGAAATATCTGAAGCCGGAGGTCTATTATGACCTGGTGGAGAAGGTAGCACTGAGAAAGAGTGTCCGCGAGGAATTTGTGGGAAATATCGTGAAGCAGGTCAAGCAGCACATGGATGATGCCAATATCCGGGCACAGGTTGACGGACGTGTGAAGCACTTCTTCAGCATATATAAAAAGATGGTTAATCAGAATAAAACCATTGACCAGATCTATGACCTTTTTGCTGTTCGTATTCTGGTAGACTCAGTAAAGGATTGTTATGCAGCCCTTGGCGTGATCCATGAAATGTATAAGCCAATTCCCGGCAGATTCAAGGATTATATCGCAATGCCGAAGCCGAATATGTACCAGTCTCTGCATACCACTCTGATCGGTCCCAACGGACAGCCTTTTGAGATACAGATCCGGACTTTTGAGATGCACAAGACTGCGGAGTACGGTATTGCTGCCCACTGGAAATACAAGGAATCCTCTGACGGCAAGAAACCGGTAGGAAAGAGCGAAGAGGAAAAGCTGAACTGGCTGCGTCAGATTCTGGAGTGGCAGAGAGACATGTCTGACAACAGAGAATTTATGAGTCTTCTGAAAAACGACCTGGATCTTTTTGCAGACAGCGTATACTGTTTTACTCCTCAGGGCGATGTAAAAACACTGCCGAATGGTTCAACACCCATTGACTTTGCATACTGCGTGCACAGTGCCGTGGGAAATAAGATGGTGGGCGCAAGGGTCAACGGAAAGCTGGTACCCATCGAATATCAGATCCAAAACGGCGACAGGATTGAGATCATCACCTCCCAGAACTCCCAGGGACCGAGCCGTGACTGGCTGAAGGTGGTAAAGAGCACCCAGGCAAAGAATAAGATCAACCAGTGGTTTAAAAAGGAATTAAAAGAAGATAACATCCTGAAGGGCAAGGAGATGCTGACACAGTATGCCAAGGCCAAGGGATTCAAGATCAGTAATTATACAAAGACTCAGTATCTGGATGCAGTGCTGAGAAAATACGGCTTCCGTGACTGGGATTCCGTGCTGGCAGCCATCGGACATGGCGGACTGAAGGAAGGCCAGGTTTTCAACAAGCTTGTGGAAGCCTATGACAAGGAACATAAGAAAAATATAACGGATGAGGATGTATTGGAGGCTGCCCAGGAAACGCAGGATAAGCTTCATGTGGCAAAGAGCAAGAGCGGCATTGTGGTAAAAGGCATCCATGATGTTGCCGTGCGTTTTTCAAAATGCTGCAATCCGATTCCGGGAGATGAGATCGTCGGATTTGTTACAAGAGGCAGGGGAATTACCATCCACAGGACAGACTGTGTGAATGTGATGAACATGTCGGATCTTGACAGAAGCCGTTTGATCGAAGCGGAATGGCAGAGACCGGACACCAAGGTTTCCGAGAAATATATGGCGGAAATCAATGTATATGCAAACAATCGTACAGGACTTCTGGTAGACCTGTCCAAAATCTTCACGGAGCGCAAAATCGACCTCCGCAGCATCAACAGCCGTACAAGTAAGCAGGAGAAGGCGACTATTTCTCTAAGCTTTAATGTTGGCAGTAAAGAAGAGCTAAACACTCTCATTGAGAAGATACGCCAGGTGGAAAGCATTATCGACGTGGAGCGTACCACGGGCTGACAGACTGCAGGAAAGGATTTATATGGGAAAATTACAGTTGCAGCAATTGACATTAGGACCTGTTTTTACCAATTGCTATTTTGTGATGAACAATGATACAAAGGAGCTTCTTATCGTGGACCCTGCCGATGCACCAGAGAGGATCATCCATAAGGTAAGCGTGATGGGTGCCAGACCGGTGGGAATCTTACTTACACATGGTCACTTTGATCATATTATGGCAGCAGAGGAGATCAAAAAAGAATACGGAATTAAGATTTATGCCTGTCGGAAGGAAGAGGAGATGCTCCGTGAGCCTTCCCTGAACATGACGGGAACCTATGGACGTGCCTGTTCGATCATGCCGGATGTATCTCTTGAGGATCTTGAGGTATTTGAAGCCGCGGGATTTTCCATTCAGATGCTCCATACACCTGGACACACACCGGGAAGCTGTTGTTATTATATCAAAGATGAAGGCGTATTGTTCAGCGGTGATACACTGTTTTATGGTTCTGTGGGACGGACGGATTTCCCGGGCGGCAGTACGGCAGCCATAGTCGGCAGCCTGCACAAGCTGGTGGATAATCTGCCGGAGGAAACGGAGGTTTATCCGGGGCATGACGCCTCCACCACCATTGGATACGAAAAGAGGTATAATCCATTTGTGTAAGATAGGCATCCTGTTGCTTGACAGGGATTTTGAACATGATGTATATGAATTGATCAAGGCGTTTTATCCGGAAGGAGAGTTCCATACGATGTATGAGAAGGATGAAGAGGAGTATGACCTCTTCTTCCAGGTAGAACGGAATGATGACAGCTATCTCATAAGCTTTAAAAGCGAGGAGCGCACAGGCAAGGCAAGTGCAGAGGTGATAAAAGGGCAGTCCCGGCAAGATGAAAAGGATGCCCTTCTTTCTTGCTGCGCGCCGGAAGAGGAATCCTGCCGGGAAGCGGACGGGAGCCGGGAGGCGGCACACGAGCTGAGAAAGGCGAATAAGGATAACCTGAAATTTGCCCTTTACCATGTGCTGACTAAGCTTACAGGAAAAACGCTGCCCTGGGGAAATCTGACAGGAATCCGTCCTGCCAAGCTTGCCATGGGAATGATCGAGTCCGGGATGAAAAATACGGAGATCGCCCAGGAGATGCGGCAGCGGTATTTGGTTAGCCCTGAAAAAACAGCTCTTGCAATCGCCATTGCCAACCGGGAACGTGAGATTCTAAAGGAAATTGATTACGAAAACGGGTACAGCTTATACGTAGGAATTCCCTTTTGTCCCAGTATCTGCCTGTACTGCTCTTTCAGCTCCTATCCATTGAAGCAGTGGCAAAGCAGGGTGGATCAGTATCTGGATGCGCTTTGCAGAGAGATCCAGGCTGTAGCGGGAATGATGAAGGGGAGAAAGCTGGATACCATCTATATCGGTGGCGGAACTCCCACTACTCTTGAGCCGGAGCAGCTTAGGCGTCTTCTGGATGCAATCGGAGTTTCTTTTGGATTTGACGGCCTTCAGGAATTTACCATTGAAGCGGGACGGCCGGACAGCATTACCAGGGATAAGCTTCTGGCTATCCGTGATTTTCCTGTAACCAGGATTTCCGTGAACCCTCAGACCATGAATCAGGAGACTCTGGAAATCATCGGCAGGCGTCATACGGTGGAGCAGACCAAGGAAGCTTTTTATCTGGCACGGGAACTTGACTATAACAATATTAACATGGATTTGATCGTTGGTCTGCCCGGTGAGGACATTTCTATGGTGAAAAACACATTGGAGCAGGTGAGGACGCTTGATCCGGACAGTCTGACCGTACATTCACTTGCCGTGAAGAGGGCAGCACGTCTGAATATGTTCCGGGATAAATACCAGGAAATGACCTTTGAAAATAACCAGGAGATCATGGATCTGACAATGCGGACAGCCTATGAAATGGAAATGAGCCCTTATTATCTGTATCGTCAGAAGAATATGAAGGGAAATTTTGAAAATGTTGGTTACGCAAAGGTTGACAAAGCGGGAATTTACAATATACTGATTATGGAAGAAAAGCAGCCGATCATAGCACTTGGGGCAGGCGGCTCTTCCAAGCTGGTCTTTGACCACGGAAAAAGAATTGAGCGGGTGGAGAATGTGAAGGATGTGACCAGCTACATCACCCGTATCGATGAAATGATTGAAAGAAAACGGACAGGCATCGCTACCTGGCTGTAGGATGGGAGGGAAACCCTTGAGTACGGCACCAACGATAAAGGCAGGTACGCCGGACAGACTTCTGGAATTTGATCTATCAGCAGAATTAAAACATGGGATTGCAGTAAGCAATCTGGCTTATGCAGTTGCACAGGAGCTTGGGCTTCCTTATGAGCAGTGTTATGAGCTGGCAGAGGCAGGAATGCTCCATGACATAGGAAAACTGAAGCTGCGGAGCTACATTAACGGGCAGGAGCAGGATCCCATGGTCATTGAGGAGTTGAAATACGTGAGAATGCACTCTGCACTTGGCTATGAGGAATTAAAGGACCAGGGCTACTCGGATTTTATCCTGCAGAGTATTCTGTATCATCATGAGAATTATGACGGAAGCGGTTATCCTGAGAATAAAAGCGGGGACGACATCCCCATAGGAGCCAGAATCCTGCGTGTCTGCGATGTTTTCTGTGCATTAAGCTCAGACCGGCCTTACCGTAAGGCATTTGACAAAAAGACAGTCATGGAGTTGATGATTGACGAAGTAAAAAACTTTGATATGGAAGTATTTCTTGCATTTCAGAGAGTTGTTCATAAAGAACAGTAAGGAGGAGCACAAGATGGCTTTAAAGAAAAAGCCGGTAACCGGCATGAAAGATATTTTGCCAAAGGAAATGGAAATCCGAAATTATGTCACAAATATGATCCGCGAAACTTACGGGGCATTCGGATTTACATCCATAGAGACACCATGTGTGGAGCATATTGAGAACCTGTGCAGCAAGCAGGGCGGAGATAACGAAAAGCTGATCTTCAAGATTCTGAAGCGCGGTGAAAAATTAAAACTGGAGGAGGCTAAGGAAGAAGCGGATGTGGTAGATTCCGGTCTTCGCTATGATCTGACCGTACCTCTTTCCAGATACTATTCCAATAACGCAAACGATCTGCCTGCGCCCTTTAAGGCATTGCAGATGGGCTATGTATGGAGGGCGGACCGTCCTCAGAGAGGCCGTTTCCGCCAGTTTATGCAGTGTGACATTGATATTCTGGGAGAGCCTACCTACATGGCGGAGATTGAGCTGGTGCTTGCCACTACTACTCTTCTTGGAAAGCTTGATTTCCATAATTTCACCATCCGCATCAATGACCGGAAAATCTTAAAGGCCATGGCACAGTACAGCGGTTTTCCGGAGGAAAGCTTTGATACGGTATTCATCATCCTTGACAAGATGGATAAGATCGGTCTGGAGGGTGTTGCCCGTGAACTTGAAGAAGAGGGCTTTGGAAAGGATTCCATTGACACCTATCTGGGAATGTTCAAGGAGATCACAAGTGACATTGAGGGTGTCCGGTACTGCAGGGAGAAATTAAAAGACGTGCTGGATGAAAAGATTGCCCAGGATCTGGAAACCATTATTTCTACCGTTGAAGCAGTCAAGACTGCAGACTTTAAGATGGCATTTGATCCTACGCTGGTGCGTGGTATGTCCTATTATACAGGTCCGATCTTTGAGATTTCCATGGATGAGTTCGGCGGCAGCGTAGGCGGCGGCGGACGCTATGACGAGATGATCGGAAAGTTCACAGGCAGCAATACATCCGCCTGCGGCTTTTCCATTGGATTTGAGAGGATTGTTATGCTGCTTCTGGAACGGGGATATGAGATTCCTGCAAAGAACGGCAAAAAAGCATATCTTATTGAGAAAAACATGCCTGCAGACAAGCTTACTGAGATTTTCAGGCAGGCAAATGAGGAGAGAAAGGCTGGCACACAGGTCAATATCTCCATTATGAAGAAAAATAAAAAATTCCAGAAGGATCAGATGACAGCAGAGGGATATACAGAATTCGTGGAATTTTTCAGAGACAGAATGTAACGAGGAGGAGCATGATTATGGCTGAAAGTATGCAGGGACTGCACAGAACCTGCCGTTGTGCAGAAGTCACAAAAGAAATGATCGGCAGCGAAGTAACCTTGATGGGCTGGGTTCAGAAGGCAAGAGACAAAGGCGGGATCGTCTTTGTGGACCTTCGTGACCGAAGCGGCATTATGCAGTTGATTTTCGAGAATGGGACCATTGATGAGGAAGGCTTTGCAAAAGCAGGAAGGCTTAGAAGCGAGTTTGTTATCGCTGTAGTTGGTACGGTGGCGAAAAGAGGCGGCGCTGTCAATGAGAATCTGGCAACAGGAGAGATAGAGGTTCAGGTAAAATCCCTGAGAGTTCTTTCTGAATCCGATGTACCGCCCTTCCCGGTGGAAGAGAATAGCAAGACAAAGGATGAGGTTCGCTTAAAGTACCGTTATCTGGACTTAAGAAGACCCGACCTTCAGAAAAACATTATGCTGAAGAGCCAGGTTATGATGCTGACCAGAGCCTTTTTTGCAAAAGAGGGCTTCCTGGAAATCGAAACTCCTATGCTTGGAAAGAGCACGCCGGAGGGCGCAAGAGACTATCTGGTTCCTTCCCGTGTACATCCGGGCTGCTTCTATGGCCTGCCGCAATCACCACAGCTTTATAAGCAGCTTCTGATGTGCTCCGGATATGACAGGTATATCCAGATCGCCCGCTGCTTCCGTGACGAGGACCTCCGTGCTGACCGCCAGCCTGAGTTTACACAGATCGATATGGAGCTTTCCTTCGTAGATGTGGACGATGTGATCGATGTAAACGAAAGATTCCTGGCTTATCTGTTTAAAGAGGTTATGGATATTGATGTACAGCTTCCCATCCAGAGGATCACATGGCAGGAAGCAATGGACCGATTCGGGTCCGATAAGCCGGACATGAGATTCGGAATGGAGCTTCATGATGTCAGTGAGATCGTGAAGAACTGTGGATTTGCAGTCTTTACAGGAGCACTGGAAAACGGCGGAAGCGTCCGTGGAATCAATGCCCCGGGACAGGGCGGAATGCCGCGTAAAAAGATCGACAAGCTGGTTGAGTTTGCAAAGGGCTACGGAGCAAAAGGTCTGGCTTACATCGCCATTGCAGAGGATGGAACCAGAAAATCAAGCTTTGCAAAATTCATGACCGATGAGGAGATGGATGCTCTGGTTGCAGCCATGGACGGAAAGCCGGGAGACCTGCTTCTGTTCGCAGCGGATAAGAAAAAGCTTGTTTACGATGTCCTTGGCGCACTCCGTCTGGAACTGGCAAAACAGATGAATCTGTTAAATAAGGACGAATATCGTTTTGTATGGGTAACAGAATTCCCGCTTCTGGAGTGGAGCGAGGAGGAGAACCGCTTTACCGCTATGCACCATCCATTTACCATGCCCATGGAAGAGGACCTGCCTCTTCTTGACACCGATCCCGGTGCTGTCCGTGCAAAAGCCTACGACATCGTACTAAACGGAAACGAGATCGGAGGCGGAAGCGTCCGAATCCATCAGGACGACATCCAGGAAAGAATGTTCAAAGAGCTTGGCTTTACCCAGGAAGCAGCCCATGAACAGTTCGGCTTTCTTCTGGATGCCTTCAAATACGGTGTACCACCCCACGCAGGCCTGGCCTACGGCCTGGACCGCCTTGTCATGCTAATGGCAAAAGTAGACAGCATCCGCGACGTCATCGCTTTCCCGAAAGTAAAAGACGCCTCCTGCCTAATGACCCAGGCCCCCCAAGGTGTAAGCGAAGCCCAACTCCACGAACTAGGCCTGGCAATCCAACCCGAGGAACCTAATAAATAAAAATTATATATGTATACATGAAAAATCCCCGTCCAGTTTCAATCCCAAAACCCGGACAGGGATTTTTTTGTCACAAAGTCCCCGTCCGCAAAGCGGGGCCAAAGGGGGGAGCGCGAGGGGGCATTCGGCCTTTGCAACTCCGAGATTGCCCCCTCGCTCATTCTTCCACCGGCGAAGTCGCCAAATTCCCGAAAATAGCACTTCCCAGCTCAGTACCCGCATCCTCCAGCTTCCAGGAGGCACCGTCATTGATCAGATGAAACTTAGCCTCTACAGTCCGGGACTCTTTATTGGACTCTATAGAATCCAACAGCATTTCATAAGATTTTTGATACCGTTTTGAAGCGCCGTCCAGAACAGCATCCAGCGAGGCAAGATAAGCATCCAGCTCTTTCTGGTAAGCATCCAGAATGGCATCGCTGTCAAATGTGGTGATTTCCGCAGTGACAACGGCAGAATAGCCTGTGACAGTGCTTTCCTTTACATCGTAATCAAAATTACTGTGTACTTGCTCCACAAGTGCCTGTGCAATATCATTTTTGGGCGCATCTTCTGTATTAACAATGCTTTCCACGCCAAGGAAGTTGCTCATATCATCCATGTCCATTTTTTTCAGGGTTTTCAGATAGACCGCCAGAGTTGCCTCAGGTGAGAGGATATCCGGGTCGGAGAGATAAGTCATAAGACCGCCGACAAGGTCATTTTCCAGTGTGTAAGTCCGTTTAATTTCCCAGGAAGCATCGTCCTCACCGCCGGAGGCAGTAAGAGTCATTGTGCAGTTGCGTTCCACTGTCTGATACTTGTGGTTTTTTAACAGACCATTCAGGATCAGAAAGCGTTTTTCCAGGGAAATGGTGCTTTCTTCTGTACTCTCGGAATCAGCGGCAGCCTGTACGATCTCGTTTTTCAGCCGGGCGGAGGCGAAATCCGCTGCCAGCGCCTGGGCATCCAGTGTCACAAGGCGGAGGGAGGCATGTGCTGTTCCTTTTTCTTTGTCGACGTCAATATCCAGGATCTTATAATCAAAGTCCTGGAAAAAGAGAGAAAAGACTTCTTCTATTTCATCAGATTGTTCTATACCCTCTTCGGTATCGGGAAATAGTTCCTTATAAGAGACGTACTTTTGTGTGGTGTCAGAATCCAGATTTTTCAGTAAATCCAGCTCGCTTTTTATGACTCCGGCCACCTTCTTTTTTTCTCCGCCCATGCAGCCTGCACAGATAAACGCGAAAACTACAAGAAGAAATGGCAGAAGACGCTTCACTATCCGCATACGAATTCTTTCCTTTCCAAATTATTCCTCTCTATTCTATCAGATAATCGTATAAAAGTCAAAAATCCATTAAAAATAGACGATATTTATAAAAAAAGAATGAAAAATTTGTGAAATTTGCAATAGAGGCTGTCAGGGGTTTTCTTTTTGGGGCGAATCTGGTATGATAGGAAAGTGATTATAGAAAAATTCCTGATGAAAACCGCAGGAGCGGCATAGGAGGTAACCATGAAAAAAAAGATTTTTGTCATCGGAGGGATTGTCATTATTGCCGGAGCTGTGGGCGCTGGAGCATGGTACTATTTAAAGGACAAAGATGGCGGCGCAGCCGGTGATGAAGTTGCATATGTAACAAAGATAAGCACTTTAAGCGGAGATGATTCCGGAGTTATGAACCGTTTTGCAGGCGTTGTGGAACCCCAGGAGACGGTGAAAGTAAGTATAGAAAGCGGACGTAAAGTTAAGGAAGTACAGGTTAAGACGGGAGAAGAGGTAAAAGCCGGACAGCTTTTGTTCGAATACGATCTGACCAGTATCCAGGAGGATCTTCAGGAGGCAAAGCTTGCTCTTGACCGTCTGAAAAATGAAGCATTAAGTCTCAATGACCAGATCAAGACGCTGGAAAAGGAGAAAAAGAAGGCATCCAACAGCAACCAGCTTTCTTATACTATTGAGATTGAGACAAATAAGATGAACCTCAAAAAGAATGAGTATGACCAGATCAGCAAGGAAGCTGAGATCACCAAGCTGGAGAATGCCACGGGCAATACAGAGGTGAGAAGCGAGATTGATGGTGTCATCCAGAAAATCGACACGACGAAATTAACCACAGATGATGGGGACAGCCTGGATGAGAGTATGGATTCCTACTCGGGGGATTCGGACAGCAACGACAGCAATACCTTTATTACCATTCTTAGTACCGGTGCGTACAGGATCAAGGGAAAGGTAAACGAACAGAATAAGTCATCCATCACTCCTGGCGAGCCTGTTATTATCCGCTCCAGAGTTGATGAGACGGAGGTCTGGCATGGGACCATGGGCGCTATCGATGAGCAAAATGCAAGCTCTGAGAGCAGCAGCAATATGTATTACGGCATGATCGACTCAAGCGGAGACTCCCAGACCAGCTCCAGCTCCTACCCATTTTATGTGGAACTGGAATCCTCAGAGGGTCTGATGCTTGGTCAGCATGTCTACATAGAAAAGGATGAAGGACAGGAAGAGAAGAAGGAAGGCGTCTGGCTCAGCGATTTCTATATTGTGGATGCAGATTCAGACAATCCTTATGTGTGGGCGGCAAATGATAAGGACAGACTGGAAAAGAGAGAAGTCATGTTGGGTCAGTATGACGAGACACTGGGAGAGTATGAGATCGCAGACGGATTGACGGAGGATGACAGCATTGCATTCCCGGCAGAGAACCTGGTGGAAGGGATGGCGACAGCAGATGGCTCTATGATGACGGATCTGGGGCTGGGCTCCACAGACATGGGAACCGATATGTATGATGGCAGTGACGTGGATATGATCGAGGATTACGGAACTGCCGGAGAGGCTGTCATGGAAGACTATTCGGATGGCGATGCTATGATGCCTATTGAAGATATGGATGGCGAATTTACGGAAGAATACGTTGATGATTCTATGGACGGCGAAATCATAGATGAGGATGGCTTCGATGATTACATGGAAGGAGCCGATCTGTATGATTCCGATGACATGGAGGCAGCAGGATGATACTGGAACTGAATGGAATCTATAAGAACTATCAGCAGGGTAAAATGACAGTGCCGGTATTAAAGGACGTCAATTTTACTATGGAAGAAGGGGAATATGTGGCAATTATGGGGCCATCCGGCTCAGGCAAAACAACTCTGATGAACATTATCGGCTGTCTTGACCAGGCCACAAGCGGAAAATTTTATCTTGATGGAGAGGATATCAGTGCCTGCTCAGAGAACCAGATGTCTGATATGAGGCTGAATAAAATCGGCTTTGTTTTCCAAAGCTTTCATCTTCTTCCCAGACAGACAGCCATTTCCAATGTGGAGATGCCCTTAAACTATGCAAAGGTACCTAAGAAGGAGCGCAGGGAACGCGCGTTCCGAGCCCTGGAGAGAGTCGGACTGGCGGACAGAGTGGATTTCAGGCCAAACCAGCTTTCCGGCGGTCAGATGCAGAGGGTTGCCATTGCAAGGGCTATTGTAAATAATCCCAAGCTGCTTCTGGCAGATGAGCCTACCGGTGCGCTGGACAGTAAGTCAGGCGCGCAGGTCATGGAGCTTTTCCAGAAGCTGAACGATGAAGGGGTGTCTGTACTGATGATCACTCATGACGCGGATATTGCAGCCCATGCAAAACGGGTTGTTACCATCCGTGACGGTGTGCTGCAGGAAAAGAGGTGAGAGCATGAGCAAGGTGAAGAAAATCATCGTTGGCGTGCTGGTTACAGCTTTGATCACAGGGGCAGCGGGCGGCGGCCTGATCTATATGAAAAACAGCAACCAGAAAGAAGTTCTGGTGGCAAGCGTGAGCAGCCTTGCCAGCGATTACTATTCTCCAAGCACGACTTTGGATGGAAATGTTACCACAAGTGTATCCCAGAATATTACAGTGGATAAGGATATGATCATTGAAGAGGTTTATGTCCAGAAGGGAGATACGGTAAAAAAAGGAGATAAGCTGATTTCCTTTGATATGACTCTTGTGGAAATGGAACTGAATATTGCAAAGCTGAAGCATCAGAAGCTGGAACAGGATTTAAGAAAAGCCCAGAAAAGGCTCAGCAGCCTGCAAAACGGCGGACCTGTCACAGAGGATGATGTGGAAGGAACGGCTGATAATCTGAGCGGCAGCTACAGCGGCTCGGATGACAGCTCCGATGATATGGATCTGTCGGCTGCCACAGGAACAGGAGATTATTACCTGGCAGCAATCATGAAGCCGCTACTCCTATCCGTCATCACAGACGGCTTCGGAGATGCGGACGCGGCAGAAGCCGGAGCTGCTGTGTTTGATGAGGCAGGAGAGCAAAATTCCGGAATGACAGAAAGCAGTACAGCTCCTGAGCAAGGAAGCTTTGGAGGGGACAATGCGCTGGATTATTATGGAACACCGGACAACGGCTTTGGAGATGGAGGCAGTTCTTCAGATAACAGCGGATTTGAATCAGGCGGAAATGAGCCTCTTTTGCCGGAGCCGACTCCTACACCGGAGCCTATACCGGGATTTGAATTTGCAGATCTGGATGAAAAGGAAGGGGATTCCGATTTTACGGACGGCGAGGAACCTTTTTACCAGACACTGGAATTTGATACGGAGCCTTTCGGCGGAAGTGGAACAAAGGAAGATCCGTTTATTTATCTGTGCACCAGTGCAAAGGGATATGTAAGCGCCACGGGAGCATTTCTCAACAAAATGGCGGGGTATAATGCCGATGGTACGCAGGTGATCCAGGAGGGCGGTTATTGGTATCTTCTGGAATTCCATCAGTATGACACCATTGCAGACTACACGGACAGGAAAAAATCCTGTACAGGATATTATCTGATTGACGGAAGTATGTTGACGCAGCCGGTTGACCGTTTTGCGGAGATGGATTTTACTCTGGACGGAGCATCCCAGTATGAGGATGAGGTTCCACCGGATGAAGACCCGGATATCCCTATTGATGGAGGCACCGGAATCAATCTTTCGAGAGCTGAGGCTATTAAGATCCAGCAGAAGAGGATTGCTACTTTAAAGCTGGATATCCAGGAAAGCGATATTAATATCGCGAAGCTGGAAAAGAAGGTATCCAGACAGCTTATAACCAGTAAGCTGGATGGTACTGTTGCCACTGTGGGTGATCCTGTGACCGGAACAAATTCAGACGGTAACCCTTTTATGAGCATTAAGAGCGGAGATGGATTTTTCGTCAGAGGCACGGTGAGTGAGCTGATGCTGGATCAGATGAAGGAGGGAACTGTGCTGAAATGTACCTGTTATTCTTATTATGATGATGGTGCAAGTGAGTTTGAAGCAGAGGTCATGGAGGTTTCTGATTATCCTGTCAGCAGCAGTAGCGGGAACTATTATTATGGGGACGGAAATCCAAATGTATCCTCCTATAGCTTTACCGCAACGATTCCGGACAAATCCGTAAAGGTACAGGATGGAGATTATGTGAGCATTATGCTGGCTGAAGAGGTTTCTGCCAAAGGTATTGTTCTTTCAAAAGCCTTTGTGCGTACAGAGGACGGCAACAGCTATGTATATAAGGATGATAACGGCGTTCTGAAAAAGCAGATCGTATCCGTGGGCGGCAATGTGGACGGCGGCTACAGCGTTCTGGTTACAGGCGGCATCACAAGAGAGGACAAGATTGCATTCCCGTACAGCAAGTCCATTAAAGAAGGCCTGAAGACAAAAGAGGGAACGCTGGAAGAATTTTATGGTTATTGATAAGGAGGGATTTCATGTTTGAAAATATACGCCTGGCGTTTCAGGGAATCTGGTCCCATAAAATGCGATCCTTCCTGACAATGCTCGGTATTATTATCGGTATTGCTTCCATTATCGCCATTGTTTCCACGATCAAGGGAACAAGTGAACAGATTAAGGAGGATCTGATCGGTTCGGGAAATAATACGGTGACCATCAGCCTTTATTCAGGGGACGATACCTACAGTGCGGACTACGGAAGCTCATCCAATGCGCCTCTTTTGTCGCAGGAGCAGAAGGATGAGGTGCTTAAGACAGAACATGTGGAAAATGCCACATTTTATTACAGCAGATCCTACACCAGTAATGTTTATTACGGAAACACCAGCTTCCAGGGCGGAAAGATTTTCGGTATTGACGCGAATTATCTGGATACCTGCGGATATAAGCTGCGTTCGGGAAGAGGATTTGTACAGAAGGATTATGATGATTACCGGAAAGTAGCCCTGGTGGACAGTAATGCAGCAGAAAGTATCTTTCCGGGAGAGGATCCGATCGGGAAAACGATCGAGATCGGTGAGGAGCCTTTTACGGTAGTGGGGGTTGTGAGCCAGAGTGAGGATGCTCTTCCGAATATTGAGAGCATTAGTGAATTTTACGAGTATTACCAGAGTATTATGGGTACTGTGATGATCCCCAGCAAGTGCTGGCCTATTGCCTTTAAGTTTGACGAACCGGAAAATGCCATTATAAAAGCAGACAGTACAGACACCATGAGTACCGCTGGAAATGCGGCTGCAAAGGTGATGAATAAGGCTGTCAGCAATTCTTCTGGTTCCAGTAAGTTTGAGTACCGGGCAGATGATGTGATGGAAAGGGTAAAAAGCCTGCAGAAGCTCAGCGAGAGCACCAATCAGCAGTTGATATGGATCGCAAGTATCTCGTTGCTGGTAGGCGGCATCGGTGTTATGAATATCATGCTGGTATCGGTTACGGAGCGTACCCGTGAGATTGGTCTGAAAAAGGCGATCGGAGCCAGGAAAAAAACGATCCTCCATCAGTTTTTGACGGAGGCAGCAGTGCTTACCAGTATTGGAGGGATCATCGGAGTGGTGCTGGGGATCGGATTGTCCAGGGTCGTTTCCAAGGTGGCGGGTTCCCCTACGGCGATCAGTGTTCCGGCTATTATCGGTTCCGTAATATTCTCCATGCTGATCGGAATCATTTTCGGATTGCTGCCCTCTGTGAAGGCTGCGAATCTGAATCCTATTGATGCGCTGAGAAGTGAGTAAAGGAAAAGCTGAATATGAGCAAAAAGAAATCTGCCCCGGCTGGTTTGATGACCCGGCACGGGGCAGATTCTTTACATATTGGATGTTTGCGGGTATTGTTTATTCAGAAAGATACAGGTTTACTTCCTGGATCACGCTGTTTGCAGCTTCGTCCAGACTTATCTCGCCGTTCATATACCGCACACCGGCATCACTGACTGCATTCAGGATAATTTCATTGTCTGCAATAGGGGTTGTCAGGCTCTTGCCCAGTTCCTTAAATTCATTTATGATCTCCTGGGTCGGGGCAATTGTCTCGAAGGACTCATCCACACCGGTTATAGCATTGTAGCTTGAGGAGGTCATAAGAACAGTTCCCGGTTCACCCTGATCCCAATAGGCATCTCCGTCATAAACGCTTTGCTTCACCGGGTAACCGACGAATCTGGTGATCTGCTGACCTTCATCTGAAAACAGGAAGCTGACAAATTTTTCAGCGGCTTCTTTTTCTGAGGATTTTGAGCTTACGCCAACCACATTGAGCGGGACAAAGCAGTTCTGAGCCTGTGCATTCCAGACTTTTCTGGAGATGGAGGAATCCAGATTCTGTACAGAATCGATTTCTGCAATGTCCATTGGGGAGTAAATGGCACCGGCTGCAAGGAGGAACAAGTTTCCTCTGACTTCATTAGCAGAGTATGCCATACTTAAGGAACGGTCATATCCGCCCCAATCCTGGTTGACAAAATCATCTCCGTACAGTTCTCCGATTTCCCGGAGTCCTTCCAACCCTGCCTGATAGATTCGTCCGGTCTGTTCCAGAAAGTCTTTGATCAGAGCTTCGTCCAGGGTTCCGTCCTCCTTGATCCAGGCGGCGGAACAGGAGTCTGCCAGATTTTCCAAAAGCATCTGGGCGCCGAAGCTGGAGGGGAGGGAGATAGAGTAGAGATTGTTTTCGTTGACCCCGTACTCATCCTTGTGGCTTTCAATCACATCCGCCATGGATTTCAAATCTGTGATGGCATCTGTATCCTCTGCATGTCCTACTATCATGGGAATACCGAACTGGACCGGCATGGTATAAATGCTGCCGTCCTCCCTGGTGTAAGCGTTCTGAATGTTTTCCAGAAGGCCAGCCTCTTTAAAAATACCGTTCAGGTCCTCCAGCATGCCTTTTTCTATATAAGTATCAGAAGGGATTCCGTCCAGGATCATGATATCCGGCCCTTTTCCTGCCATGATCTCTGTGTTCAGAGTCTTCAGAGCATCGGTGGTGGTCACAGCATCATCTCCTGACATTCCTGTTTCCAGATTCAGATAAATATCAGGATATTTTTTCTGAAAAACAGCGGCGGCCTGCCGGATAAAGGAATTATCCTCCAGAGAATAGACTTTCAGTTCCGTATCCGGAACAGTGGGCGTATCTTTGGAGTAGACGTAGCGGCAAAGCTTTCCTTTCAGCTCACCGGAGCTGGAATCGCTGGAGCTTATATAAAAGCTGTCCTCATCTCTTACGGCAGAGGTAAAGCCTGTGCTTGGAGAGCTGATGGAATTCAAAGCGCCGTCAATCACCTGTTCTATGACACTTCCGCCAAAGGAATAGCGGTACAGGCCATCATGATCCAGATAGAAGATGCTGTCCTCCTCATCGCCGGAAAGAAACAGGATGGGCACAGAGGAAGAGGAGACCATCTGCATGTTTGATTCCTTGGAAGTAAGCTGCTGTGTCAAAGGATCGCCTGTTTCCAGGGGCTTTCCTGTCTCAATATCATAATAGTGAACCGTCTGATCAATGACAACAGCAAGATTTTTTCCTGAAATCCCCATAAACTGTACGGAACCTCCTTCCTCGAAGCAATGGACGAGAGTACCGTCTTTGGGGTTGATCTCTTTCACACCCTCTCCGAGGGAAAGGAGGAAAATATTCCCATTGTCTCCGAACTGGCAGGATGTGATCATGATACTGTTTACAATGTCTTGGATATCCAGCTTGTTTGCTGCCCCATCGGGAGAGCGGTAATAGTATTCCATGCTGAAATCGTCAGTATAGCCTTCATCACCGCCAACGTATACGGCAGCAAAAATGCCGCCGTCCTTTGCTGCGGCTATCTCCATAATGCTGTCACCGCTCTCATCGTATGGGATACCCATCAAATCTGCCACGAATACGCTTTCTTCCCAGGTTTGGCCCTTGTCAGAGGATTTCGTAAAGCGTGCCAGATAATCCTGATTTTTGTAAAGAAGCGCCAGCGAGCCGTCATCCAGAATCTGCAGTGCATCTATGATCATGCAGTCTTCCGGGAGAGAAACATCTTCCTCCAGGTAACGCCCCATTGCAGTCTGAGATTCCTGTGTTTCAGAGCCTGTATCTACGATCACGTCCGCACCATCCTTTTCCTGTCCGCATCCTGCCAGGCTCATAAGCCCGGTGGCGGCCAGACAACAGGAGAGGGAGACAGCCATCCCGCGTTTTGTATTTTTATATGGTTTCATATGATAACCTCCTTATTTTGATGTTTGTATGGTATCATGAAAATCTCTAAGTTATCTCTAAACCTTTTACTTTTTCCATATAATAATACATCCAATTCCGGAAGAGTGGAGGAAGAGAAAGAAGTTTTTATTTAAGTTTAGAGGAAATTTAAAGAGAAAGATGCTATACTACAGAAAAGATCGGCAGCAAAAGGAGTAAAACATGTTTCGGAAGCTTCATATACAAATGACAGCGTTTGCGGCGCTGATTACCAGTGCCATACTGGTGGTGCTGACTCTGGCTTGTCTGGCAATCTCAGAGAGTGGAATGAGAAAAAACAGTTATGCAACCTTTGAAAATAATGTAAATTCCTGCATCAGTTATATGGAAGGGCAGACACTTCTGTCGCACCAGTGGATTTTACAGGCAAAGGAAGCTTACGGCATAGATATGAAAATCCTTGATAATGGACACGAGCTTTTTTTTAATAAGCTGAATCCTACGGAGGAAAAAGCGGACCTGTTCCAGGAGGCAGCGGAAATTTCCAGGGAAACGGAAGGACTTGACGTGGATTTTCCTGGGGGATTTACCATTACAAAGACGGCTCTTTTCCGGACCGAGGATTACTACGCCTGTACAGCTCTTGTCCCGAAGAAAGAGGGGGCTTTAAGCGCAGTGATCCTGTATCCGCTGGATGATCTGAAGAACCAGCTTAAATCCCAGAGAATCGCGTTCGGAATGATGGTGTGTCTGGCCATCATTGCCATGTCTGTATTTTCCTGGTTTTTGATCAAAAAAATGCTGCGGCCTCTTGAAGAAAGCAAAAGAAAACAGACAGAATTTATTGCAGCAGCTTCCCATGAGCTGCGCTCTCCACTGGCAGTTATCCTCACAAGCATCCAGGCTATGGAAGATTCAGGAGAAAAGGAGAGGGAAAGATTTATTTCCACCATCCAAAGTGAGGGGAGCAGAATGGCAAGGCTGATAGGCGATATGCTTTCCCTTGCAAATGCTGACAATCATTCCTGGAGCATCCTGTGTTCACCCTGCGAGCTGGATACGCTGGTCCTGGATACGTATGAAAAGTATGAAGCTATTTTTTCAGAAAAAGGAATCCGGCTGTCTGCAAAGCTCCCGGAGGAGGCGTTTTCCCTCTGCAAATGTGATGCATCACGGATCAGCCAGGTACTGGGCATCCTTCTCGACAACGCGGTCAGTTATGTGCCGTCCGGAGGTCAGGTCTGTCTGGAACTGGCGGAGGATGAAAAAGCCTTTTGGCTCACAGTCTCCGATAATGGACCGGGAATTCCGGATCAGGATAAAACGTCCGTATTTGAACGTTTCTACCGTGCGGATGCGTCGCGGGGAGACAAGCAGCACTTTGGATTGGGCTTATGTATTGCACAGGAAATCGTGACGCTGCACCGGGGAACCATTGTGCTCACGGATACCCCGGGAGGAGGCGCCACCTTTCAGATTCGGCTGCCAAAGGAATAGCTTATATAAAGACCTCCATCTGGTAGCCGATGCCGCGGATGGTCTTTAGGGAAAGAGTGCTGTTTACAGCTTTTAGCCGGCGGCGCAAAAAGTGAATATAATTATCAAGATTTCCCTCCTCCACATCGGAATCCAACCCCCATACCCGGGAGAGAAGCACAGTCCGGGTGAGGGTCTGGCCCGGGTTGCGGAGAAATACTTCCAGAAGAGCGCCCTCTCGTTTGGAAAGGGTGCATTCTTTGGAATCCTTGAAAAGCCGGTTGGTTTCCGGGTCAAAGGAAATGTCACCCAGCTTCAGCAGGTCAGAGTCATCCCATTTTCCGGGGCGTCTCATGATGCAGTGGATCCTTGCAAGAAGCTCTTCAAAAGCAAAGGGCTTGACCATATAATCATCGGCACCGCATTCCAGTCCGGTAACCTTGTCATTTAATTCCCCTAATGCTGTGAGAAAGATCACAGGTGTGGAAATGTGGGATTTTCTGGCTGCCTTTAGCACGCTCACACCGTCCAGAGACGGAAGCATTCTGTCCAGAATTACAAGATCGTGCATGTTTTCCTGCATATAATAAAGTCCCTCTTCCCCGTCATGGCACACATCCACCACAAAATCTTCTTTTTCCAGACGGAATTTCATGGCCTCCGCCAGCTCTATATCATCTTCAATAACTAAAATTCGCATATTTAACCTCGATTTAAAAATTCATTCCCGGTATAGCCCGGATTTGCTCAGTGTTCCTATCATAGCATATTTTTCTCTAAAATATCTCTAAATAATCGAAATATATTATACAGCCTTAAATCTGTCTGCCGCTCCAATGCCGCCAACGCATGTCAAAAGCTTCTAAAAGGAGCTGCCGAAGCAGCTCCGATCTATATTATCTCCAAGGCCGGTTATCATTGCGCTCATGTCTGTCATCGCGTCTGTCGTCACGCCTGTCATCACGCCTGTCATCACGGCGGTCATCGCGACGGTCGTCACGTCTGTCATCACGGCGGTCACAACGGCATGGCGGACAAGGCGGACAACCACGTCTGCGGCGGTCCTGGAATAATTGGTCAAAATCGTCAGGCATAGGAAATTCTCCTTTTTTATTTAGGATATGCGGAAAAGAAAAAAGTGTGGCCTGTTTAGAAGAAAGTCAGTATAGACGGCTAAAGAAAATAGAAAAGTTTGTTGTAAAAGATTCCTGCTCTGGTATAATAAAACCAGCAAGCACGGAAGAGGTAGATGGTGTGCATACAGTTGGAATAATTAACAGGGATATTTATAAGTGCATAACAGAAGATATCGTAACAGATGAGGTGATCATTACGGATGTGCAAATCAGGCACATTCAACAGAGACATCCCAATGACTATGAGCGCTTTGCTTCTCATTTTGAGGAAATTGTAAAGGAACCAGATTTTATTATTGAGACCAAGAAGCCTAACACGGCTCTTATATTGAAAGAGATACGAGATGAAAATGAAGTGTTTAAAACTGTTTTGCGTTTGGTGACTTCAAACGATAATCCTGAGTATAAAAATTCCATCATTACCTTTATGAAGATAGATGAGAAAGAATGGAAGCGACTGTTAATATTAAGGCTTTACCCAGATAATTATTTGAGGTGGAAAATTTCGCACGGTCCACACGCCGATGGTACAGACAGGGGAAACCCGAGAGATGCAGGAGAAGCGTGCGCCTGCCAAATGATTATCTGGTTTAGCAAATATAGATTACCAATACCACCAGTCAGTAATGTCCGGTGGTATTTTTGTGTCCATTTAAAGGTCGTTTAGAGATAACTTAGAGATTCCCATGCTATTCTGTGTGCATACTCAACGAAAAGAGGCACAAGGCATCATGAAAAAGCACAATAGCTATAAAGGGCTTCTGTTTATTCTTCCAAGCTTTGCGGGAGTTCTGGTATTTTGGCTGGTTCCGTATGGAGATGTGATCCGGCGTTCCTTTTACAGTGCTGTAAGCGAAGAATTTACAGGAATCAAAAATTATAAAACCATATTTGAAAATCAGGCATTCCGGCTGGCAGGGGCAAATACCCTGCGCTTTTTCGCCGTATGTATTCCAATACTGGTGCTGTTGTCACTGACTATTGCGGTTTTGCTCACCAGGCAGAAAAAATATATGCAGGGAATCAAGACCATGTTTCTTTTGCCTATGGCGATTCCTGTGGCGTCGGTGGTGCTTCTGTGGCGGCTTTTATTTCACGGTCACGGACTTCTGAACCATCTTCTGGATGTTCTGTCAATTCCAACAGTGGACTGGATGAATACAGGCGCTTCCTTCTATGTGCTGGTTGTGAGCTATCTCTGGAGAAATTTAGGATACGATATCGTGCTGTGGGTGGCAGGGCTGACCGCCATTCCGGACGCGCTGTATGAAGCGGCACGGGTAGACGGGGCAGGAGAATGGAAATGCTTTACCAGGATCACGCTGCCCAATCTGATGCCGTCACTGTTTACCATTGTGGTACTCTCACTTCTGAACGGCTTTAAGGTATTCCGTGAGGCGTACCTGGTGGCAGGAGATTATCCACAGGAAAAAATGTATCTGTTGCAGCATCTTTTTAATAACTGGTACAGGGACCTGGCGCTGGATAAAATGTCAGCGGCGGCAGTGGTGACCGGAGGGCTGATCCTGGTGCTGATATTGGGGCTGCAAAGAGCCTGGGCGAAGGAGGAAAAGGTGTGAAAAAAATGCTGACGTTCCTCCTGGGAAGTTTGGCATCGGTGGCCGTATTTCCCATCGTATTTCTGGCAGCAGGCTCTTTTATGGGGAAGGTTGAGCTGAAGGAGCTTTTATTGCCTGTGATGGACAGCAGCGCAAAGGGGTACGCCTCCTGGAAGCTGCTTCCCGGCTATCCCACACTCCGTTCCTATGTAGAGGTCCTTTTGGATTCTCCGGAGTTCTTTGTCATGTTTTGGAATTCCGCAAAGATCACGGGAGGGATCCTGGCAGGGCAGCTTCTGGTGGGAGTGCCGTCAGCATGGGGCTTTGCGAAATTTAAGTTTCCCGGAAAAAAGCTGTTGTTTACCGTTTATATAGCCATGATGATGATGCCCTTTCAGGTGATGATGCTGAGCAATTACCTGGTTTTGGATAAATTAAGGCTTCTGGATACGCTGTTGGGGATCATCCTCCCGGCGGTCTTTTCTACATTCCCCGTATTTATCATGTACCGCTTTTTCGAAGGCATTCCCGATGCGCTTCTGGAAGCAGCGCGACTTGACGGAGCGGGAGAGCTGCGGCTGTTTTTTGAAATAGCCCTCCCCTTAGGCTCTCCCGGCGTCATTTCCGCCATGGTGCTGGGGTTTCTGGAATATTGGAATATGATCGAGCAGCCCATGGCTTTTTTGAAAACAAAGGAGCTGTGGCCTCTTTCCTTGTATCTGCCCAACATTACAATGGAAAAAGCAGGGGTTGCGTTTGCCGCATCGGTGGTGGTGCTGCTTCCTGCACTTCTTGTTTTTATGGCAGGACAGGATTATCTGGAACAGGGAATTATCGCTTCAGCGCTGAAGGAGTAAAGGTGATAACATGAGACAGAAGAAAATAATGAAGTGGTTTGGAATATTTTTTGCAGTGATGATGGTTTTTACCGTGCTTTCCAGAGCGGCAGATTCTGTAAATGTGGCGCAGGTTCAGGTGAAACTGATCCAGAACCAGATGGTGACCCATAAGGTCACCGGAACCGGAAAGGTGGTGGGAATCCGGGAGCAGGCCGTGTTTGCCCAGGAAAATCTGAAGGTGGAGCAGGTTCTGGTCCAGGAAGGACAGTCTGTAAAAAAAGGCGATGTGATGCTGAAGCTGTCCCTGGATAGTATCCAGGAAGCTTTGAAGGACAAAAACGATGAGATCGAGGAATTGAATCTAAGGATCAAGGACCTGAAAAGCTTAGAAAAAGTAAACAGCCGGAAAAGAGCTGCTGACCAGGATTGGGCAAGGCGTTCCTATAACATATCGGCGCAGGGCAGCAATATTTCTGTAGATAACGCCAGGCTGGAGGTGCAGGTGGCGCAGCAGAGGCTGGAGGATTTTTACCGGGACCGCGAGCTTGCACAGAGACAGTCGCTTGCAGATGAAGCAGAAGGTTTTACAGACGGTGCAGGAGGCTTTACGGACAACACAGGTGACAGCAATGAGAGCACGGATCCTGAAAATGGTTTCCAGGATTACACGGAGGAGACTGGCAAAACAGAAAACGAAGGCAGCGAAAGCAGCATGGATTATGCAGCGCAGGAACAGGCCTTGACAGATGACCTGCGCGCAAAGCAGGAGGCGCTGAATTCTGCTATTGCAGGGCAGAACCAGGAGCTTGCAGCAGCAGGAAAAACCGTTGAGGATGCCAGCCTTCCGGAGGCTTCGGACAGTACGTTGGAAAATGTGGAACGGCAATTGGCAAACAGCCAGGAGGATCTGGAAAAGCTGAATCAGCTTCTTGCTGACGAGGGAAACGTAAAGGCAACGGCAGACGGCGTTGTAAAATCCCTGGCAGCGGCAACCGGAAGCATCACAGCAGAGTCAGCGGCAGCGGTGCTCTATCTTACGGAGGGGAATCTGCGCATGAACGGAACCATTTATGAAGATGATCTGAAATATGTGGAGATAGGAGCTGCCGTGATTCTGAAAGGAAGCAGTGGAAAGGATATCCAGGGGGCGTCTGTGGAATCTGTTCGGGAGGATGAAACAGACCCGGATGCAAGAGTGATCTCCATACAGCTCCCCGACAGTTCGCTTTCTATAGGTGAAACTGCGGAATTTGTCATTTCAAAGGATGCAGGGCCCTTTAACACCTGTATTCCACTGTCAGCCCTTCATGAAGAAAATGGTTCTGCCTATGTGTATGTGATCGACAGCCAAAATTCCGTGCTGGGAGAGGTATTGGTGGCGCGCCGGGCTGAGGTTTTAGTGAAGGACAAAAACCAGTCTCTGGCAGCATTGGAAAGCGGCAGTCTTTCAAGTGACCAGAAGATCATTGTAGACGCTGACAGGGAAATATCAGATGGCAGCCGGGTCCGGCTGCAGGAGTCGTGAGAGGGATGAGGCAGCGGGCCGGGATTGCCAGGATCTGTTTTGTACTGGCAGCGGTCCTCTGCTATTACTTTGGCGTAAGGTCCTGCTTTTCCATGGAAAAGACAGGGGCGGCAGTTATTTATCTCTCGGCGTCCTATCCCAGCCGCACTGCAGCGGAGGATATTCTGGAGGACTGCCAGGCAGGGGAAGATTCTGTGGATGTCTGCTTTTATTGGGACGGAGGCTTGCAGAGTGTGAAAAACGAAAACTATGGACGGAGCAGCAAGGTTCTTGTAGCAGGTCTGACAGGGGATGCCTCCCTGTATAACTGGAGAGGAGGCGCGCTGGCGCAGGAGGACAGGACAGGGTGCATCATAGACCGTGAAACGGCGTTGGAGCTTTTCGGAAGTGATAACTGTACAGGCAGTACGGTGACTTTGGGGGAAAATGACTATGAGATACGCCGCATCGTGCCCTGGAGCCAGCGGATCATGCTGATACATCCTACGGATAAAGAAGTCATGTATACCCGCGTTTTTGTCAGACCCCGAAAGGGGGAGACCCTGCAGAACGCAGGCAGCCGTTTCCTTATGAGCTATGGCTTAAGTGGTTCGTTGGTGGATGATGGGTGGCTTGCTGCCCTGGCAGGGGCAGCCCTGCTTCTTTTTCCCGCGGGGCTGGCGGCGGCTTTTTTTAAAGCTGTCGGGGACAGACGGAAAGCGGCAGGGGAACATACAAGGGAATACTGGCTGTGGCTGGGGATATCTGTCCTGGCAGCCGGAGCACTGTTGTTTTTTATTTACAAGAATTTCAGCATTTCCAGTGACTGGCTGCCGGATAAATGGTCAAATTTTGGATTCTGGCCTGAAAAGATCGCAAAGGAGCGTGAAAATCTTGGCCTGTACCTGATGCTGCCAAAGACAGTGCCGCAGACAGAACAGATCCGGAAGGCTGCGGAAAGCCTGTTCTGTGGGATATTTGCGCTGGTTTTCTATATTAGAGGATTACTGGTACAGTCTCGTTTCAAAAAGGAAGGGAAAAATGAAAAAAGTATGGTAGAAACATAAAGAAGTATGTTATAATAATGCTTATCTTAGGGAAATTCAGCACAGGAGGCAGTGAATATGGTATCATTTCATTATGTTATCAAAGATAAGCTTGGCATTCATGCGCGGCCAGCAGGACTTCTGGTAAGAGAGGCAGCGAAACTGAACAGCAAAATTACCATCTGCAAAGGGGCAAAGAGCGGTGATGCAAGGAAGGTTTTCAATGTGATGGCACTTGCAGTAAAAGAGAATGACGAGATTGTGGTAAACGTAGAGGGTGATACCGAAGAAGCTGATGCTGAAGTTATGAAAGCTTTCTTTGAGAATAATTTATGAAATCAAGGAGAAATGAACGTATGAGAGTATTGGAAGGTAAATCCGTTTTTTCAGGAATTGCAATCGGAAAAGTTTCCATTTATCAGAAGGCAGATGCCAGCGTAAAGCGAATTCACGTAGAGGATTCGGAGAGTGAGATCGCCCGTGTGAACGAGGCGAAGGAAAAGGCAGTGGCACAGCTTGGTGCTCTTTACGACAAAGCAGTTCAGGAAGTCGGAGAAGCAGGAGCTGCTATTTTTGAAGTACATCAGATGATGCTGGATGACGATGATTATCTGGATTCCATATATAACATTATCCGTACTGAAAATGTAAATGCAGAGTATGCAGTTGCCACCACAGGCGACAATTTCTCATCCATGTTTGCCCAGATGGATGACGATTATATGAGAGCAAGAGCTGCCGATATAAAAGATATTTCAGACCGTCTTGTGCGCGTTTTGTCCGGCTGTGGAGACGGCGGATTGGAATCCGACGAGCCGGTTATCGTGGCAGCAGAGGATCTGGCTCCAAGTGAGACCGTTCAGATGGATAAGAGCAAGGTGCTGGCATTTGTCACAAGAAAGGGTTCCTCGAACTCCCATACAGCGATCCTTGCCAGAACCATGAACATCCCGGCACTCATTAACATTGAGTATGACGATGATGTAAACGGCGTGATGGCGATCGTTGACGGAAAGGCAGGCAAGCTGATCATTGAGCCGGATGAGGAGACCCTGAGCACCTACCGTGAAATGAAAGAGGAAGAGCTTCGCCAGCGTGCAATGCTGAAGGAATTAAAGGGTAAGCCCACTGAGACAAAGAGCGGACGTTCCCTTCACCTTTACGCAAATATCGGAAGCACCGGAGACGTAGCAAACGTTCTGGCAAACGATGCGGAAGGTATCGGACTTTTCAGAAGTGAATTTATTTATCTGGAAAAAGAGGATTATCCTACAGAGGAAGAGCAGTTCCAGATCTATAAGACAGTAGCACAGAACATGGCTGGCAAAAAGGTCATCATCCGTACCCTGGATATCGGCGCTGACAAGCAGATCGATTATTTCCAGATGGCACACGAGGAGAATCCGGCTATGGGATACCGTGCGATCCGTATCTGCCTGGACCGCCCGGAGGTATTTAAGACACAGCTCCGCGCGCTGTTCCGTGCAAGTATGTTTGGAAGCATTTCCATTATGTACCCAATGATCATTTCCGTAAATGAGGTAAGACAGATCAAGGAGATCGTGGCTGAGGTAAAGAAGGAGCTGACAGAGCAGGGCGTTCCGTTCCGCGATGATGTGGAGCAGGGTGTTATGATCGAGACTCCGGCTGCTGTTATGATCAGTGACCTTCTTGCGAAAGAGGTTGATTTCTTCAGCATCGGTACAAATGATCTGACCCAGTATACGCTGGCGATCGACCGTCAGAATGCAAAGCTTGACAATATCTATGATTCCCATCATGAGGCAGTGCTCCGCATGATCAAGATGGTTGTGGATAATGCGCATAAAGAGGGAATCTGGGCAGGTATCTGCGGTGAGCTTGGAGCTGACACCACCCTGACCGAGCGTTTTGTGGAAATGGGACTGGATGAGCTTTCCGTTTCCCCAACATTTGTACTTCCGGTACGTAAAGTGATTCGTGATATGGATTGATCAAAAAAGTGTACGCCTTGGCGGACACTTACAGCATGAAAAAAATACCGTCGGCGTTGGTCCGGCGGTATTTTTATGAAACATCCGAAGGGTGTTAAAAGCCCAGCTTTTCTCCACAGAGTACGACCTTAATGCGGCCCGGTTTGCGGGAAAAACGGGTGACAAGGATCTGGCAGCAGATACAGGAAGGGCTGAGGCAGTCCGCACAGACGCCTGTTTTTGCGCAGGGGGTATCTGCTTTTACCCGCATTGCATTAGGCGGACATGCCATGGTGCGGATGCGGCTGTATGCCTCATCCACGGTACCGCACAGCTTATCCATGCTTGCCAGGACAATCACATGCTCAGGACCGTGGGCAATGCAGGCTACACGGTTGCTTGCGCCGTCCACATTTACCAGCTCACCTTCTTTGGTGAATGCGTTTGTGCTGGTGAGAAAATAATCTGCACAGACGATCTTCCCATACAGTGCCCGTGCCTCCTCCGGCGTTTTGGCACTGGAGCGGTCGATAAATTCGTAATTTCCCGTTTTTACCGCATCGCAGACACCTGCCTGGACCATTGACTCCGTGCCTCCCCAGGTGACGGAGGAGCCTTCCGGGATCATGGAAAGGACCAGCGCCTTTGCCTCCTCCTTTGTCTCGCAGTAAAAAGCTTCCATGTTTCTTTTTTCAAATTTTTTCTTCAGGCTTTCCGCTGTTTTGCGGCGGCTTTCAGATATGTATGACATGATATATGCCCCTTTCTTTTTAGATTATGCGCGTGCCGTGAAATGGGATTTTGGCGGCTCTGGCACAGTTACCGATATGCTCTTATCATATCATAATTGAAGGGAATTATAAATATGAAAAAAATTGTCTAAAAGGTTTGCCAGACCCTGCCCGGGGTATTATAATAGTCATATGCAAAAAACAGATAAGGAGAAATCAGAATGAGTAGAATTGCCATTGTCACAGATAGTAACAGCGGCATAACGCAGGATGAGGGACGGCAGCTCGGCATTTCTGTTATCCCCATGCCTTTTTATATTAATGAAAAAATGTACCTGGAAGGGGTAACCCTTTCCCAGGAGGAATTTTACGAGCGTCTGAAAAATGATGAACCGATTTCTACCTCACAGCCCAGCCCTGCGGAAACCTGCGGCCTCTGGGACCAGCTTTTAAAGGAGTATGATGAGATCGTGGAAATTCCCATGTCCAGCGGCTTAAGCGCCACCTGCTCCACTGCGTTAGGATTGGCACAGGACTATGAAGGCAGGGTGCATGTGGTGGACAACCAGCGCATCTCCGTTACCCAGCGCCAGTCCGTTCTGGATGCTATTGCCCTTCGGGAGGCAGGAAAGGACGGAGCCCGGATCAAACAGATTCTCGAGGCTGAAAAATTCCAGTCAAGTATCTATATCACATTGGAAACTTTGAAATATCTGAAAAAAGGCGGAAGGATCACCCCCGCTGCAGCGGCCATCGGCACGGTGCTGAATTTGAAGCCTGTTTTGCAGATCCAGGGGGAAAAGCTGGATTCCTATGCAAAAGTAAGGGGGAAAAAGCAGGCCCGCCGCACTATGATAAAGGCTATGAAGGCTGACTTTGAGACAAGGTTCGCCCAGTATGTGGATAAGGGAGAAATGTGTCTGGAGGCTGCCTATACCGGTAACCTGGAGGAAGCTATGGATTGGAAAGAGGAGATTGCCCAGGCGTTCCCTGGCATGGAGATCCATATGGATCCGCTTTCCTTAAGCGTGGCATGTCACATCGGGCACGGTTCACTGGCGATTGCCTGTGCGAAAAAAATCACTGTGTAAGGGATATCAAGTAAACATAAGGAGTCAGAGGATCATGAAAAAACTTATTGAACTTATGGCAGAAGAGCTTTCTGCCGCATTTGAAAAGGCAGGTTACGACCCTGCTTACGGAAGGGTGAGCGTTTCCAACCGTCCTGATTTATGTGAATATCAGTGCAACGGAGCCATGGCAGGTGCCAAGGCATATAAAAAAGCACCGTTTATGATCGCGGATGATGTTGCGGCAAATTTAAAGGACAGCAGGATCTTTTCCATGGTGGAGGTGGTTAAGCCTGGCTTTATCAACCTGAAGGTCAGCGAGGAGTATCTGGCGCAGTATCTCAAGGAAATGGGAGAGGATGAGAAGCTTTCCGTCAATGCTGCCGAAAAACCGCAGACCATTATCATTGATTACGGCGGACCCAATGTGGCGAAGCCTCTCCATGTGGGACATCTGCGTTCTGCGATTATCGGAGAAAGCATTAAGCGGATCGGTCGCTATGTGGGTCATAAGGTGATCGGAGATGTGCATCTGGGCGACTGGGGCCTTCAGATGGGTCTGATCATCACAGAGCTGAAGCACAGACAGCCGGAGCTTGTTTATTTTGACGACAGCTATGCAGGAGAATATCCGGAGGAAGCACCCTTTACCATCGGGGAGCTTGAGGAGATTTATCCAAGCGCCAGTGCGAAATCCAAGGAAGATGAGGCATACAGGAGCGAGGCGCTTGAGGCCACACATTTGCTGCAGCAGGGAAAGCCCGGATACATGGCATTGTGGAATCATATCATGAATGTTTCCGTTACGGACCTTAAGAGAAATTATGCGAACTTAAATGTTGAATTTGATCTGTGGAAAAAGGAATCGGATGCACAGCCGTATATTCCGGAGATGGTAGAAAAGATGAAAGAGCAGGGCTTTGCCTATGAAGATCAGGGTGCCCTCGTGGTAGATGTAAAGGAGGAGAGCGATACCAAGGAGATTCCGCCCTGTATGCTTCTGAAATCGGACGGAGCTTCCCTTTATACCACCACGGATCTTGCTACCATAGTGGAGCGTATGAAGCTCTTTAACCCGGATGAGATTCTTTATGTGGTGGATAAGCGTCAGGAGCTGCATTTTATTCAGGTATTCCGCTGCGCAAGAAAGACCGGTCTTGTTAAAGAGGACACAAAGCTTTCCTTCCTTGGTTTTGGAACCATGAACGGCAAGGACGGCAAGCCCTTTAAGACAAGAGAGGGCGGTGTAATGCGTCTGGAAAACCTCATCGCAGATATTGATGAGGAGATGTTCCGCAAAATTGTGGAAAACCGCAGCGTGAAGGACAAGGATGCAGGGGAAACGGCAAAGATCGTAGGGCTTTCTGCTATCAAATACGGCGATCTGTCCAATCAGGCGACTAAGGATTATGTGTTTGACGTTGACCGCTTCACCTCCTTTGAGGGAAATACAGGTCCATACATTTTATATACTATTGTTAGGATCAAGTCCATTCTTAACCGTTACGTGGAGGCTGGCGGCGATTTAGCGGCAGGGGAGATCCTGGCAGCAGCAAACAGCAGCGAAAAGAACCTGATGCTGCAGCTTACAGGCTTTGGTTCCACTGTGGAGAGCGCATTTGAGGAAAAAGCGCCTCATAAGATCTGTGCATATATTTATGAGGTTTCCAATGCTTTCAACAGCTTCTATCACGAAACAAAAATCCTGAGTGAGGAAAACGAGGCGCAGAAGCAGTCCTTTATCCAGCTTCTGCTTCTGACCAAAAAGGTTCTGGAAACAAGCATTGACCTGCTTGGCTTCTCTGCTCCGGATAAGATGTAATTACTGTTTACAGGTTGGCATACGGCGGATAGTCTGCTGTATGCCAATTTGCAATTTAGTCTTTTCAAGAAGAACATATTGTGCTATAATCATTATATCTGTAAATCTGTCTGAAAATCTGAGAGCCGGTAATCTCTGGCTATTTTCAAAAAAGCTTATGAGCAACAAAAATAGAATACTGGAAAGAGGTGATTACGATTGACCTTACAGGAATGATCTTAAAGGGACGGTACTGTATTGTAGAACAGGTTGGTTCCGGCAGTGAGGGAAGGCTTTATCTTGCAAGGGATATTGAGCTGGGAGGATACTGGGCTGTGAAGGAAATTCCCATTTCCCGGAAAAAAGAGGCAAAGCTTCTAAGGCTTTTGGAACATCCTGCTATACCAAGGATGGTTGACTTTGCGGAACAGGGGGAAGCCTGTTACCTGGTGATGGAATATATCCGGGGAAAATCCCTGCAGGCTTTGCTGGAGGAAGGAAAGCATTTTTCGGCAAAGGAGCTTTTGGAACTGGGATTGCATATCTCCCAGGTGCTGCATTATCTTCACACCAGAAAGCCGCCTGTCTATTACGGAGATTTAAAGCCTGCTAATCTGATGCTTGACCATACAGGAAAGCTTTATCTGGTGGATTTCGGCAGCGCAGTGCCGGGATACAGCAGGGAGCAGAGAATCTGCCAGGGAACAAAGGGCTTTGCAGCGCCGGAGCAGTTTGAAGGAAAAATGTGCGAAAAAAGCGATGTATATGCTCTGGGTAAGACAATCAGGGCACTAGCGGGAAACAGATGGTATGGTGTGCTTTTGCAGGCACCGGGACTTCTGTATTTTGTAAAAAAATGCTGCCGGAGGTCAGAAAAAGCCCGCTATGGAGATATGGAGGAAGCGGGAAGGGCGCTTCTCAGAATCAGGCAAAGGCTTGGCAAAGGAAGGAGAACGGTAATGGCGGCTTTCGTAACTGCATTGTTTCTTTGCACAGCAGGGGCGTCTTATATAAGCGTGAACAGAAAACCGGATTTTTTTCAGGCCTTGGAGGAGGTCACAGGCTTGTATCGGCAGCCGGAATTTTTATCCGGCGAAAAGGAGGAAGCGGCGGAAATCTGCAAGGAGGCAGAGAAAGAGCTTCAGAAACTCCTGAAGGAATATACGGATCAGAAGGAGCAAAGGAGGCTGCTGCTTCTACTGGCGGTCAACGGGGAACTGCAGGAAAAATGGGAGCGGGCGGCGTTCTACTATGAGCAGCTTCTTCTCTATGATCCGGAATACCGGGAAGGCTACGGGGAATACGGAATGTTTCTGTGGCGTACCGGGCAGAGGGAAGCAAGCATTAGGCTGCGGGAAGATTATGAAAAGCTGGAAAAGGAAGGGCTGCTGGAGAATGGGAGCGGAAAAGCGCTTTCTATGTGGAAGGAGAAAATAGATGAGGAGATTAATAAAGAAGAAAGGCTGTCTGGCAGTCATGATGCTGGCAGCGATGCTGCTGGCGGGGCGGACGGGGATACTTCTGGCAGGTGAGATGGGCGGATTTGACATAGATGTATCGCCGGGGGACGCCGGGGATGAGGTATGGTGGGAGAATTCCGGCGGGGAGCAGGGAACGGGACAGGAGGATTCTTACGTGCGGGAAGAGGAGACCGCGGATATAGGAGGTGTGACGGAGGCGTGGGGGAATATGGAAGCGGATTATGGGGGCTGGAGTGAAGATTACAGTGATGATTATGACGGTTACGCAAATTACGAAGAAGGCGAGGATACAGTTTGGAAAGAGTCAGTGGAAAATGCCGTTGAAAATACAGTGGAAAATGTCGTGGGAAGCGGTGACGTGTTAAAAAAGGAGAAAACTTCCGCAACGGCAGATCCGGAAAGTCAAGGGGCTTTGGAAAGGCATGAAGTACCGCAGCCATCTATGTGCACACCTACGCCGGAGCTTGCTCTGTCTCCTACGCCAAAGCCAGTGCTGTCTGCGACACCTGTTCCGACCCCGTCGCCTGCGATCACACCGGAAAACACACAAGAATTAGAGGAGGATAAGCTAAAAAGCTTTTTATATTATAACAATCATAACATTTTAGAAGGAAGAAAAGAGGCGAAGAATTATAAAGTGGATTTTCACCACAAAAAGAACATTGCGGAAGGAGAGATTCTGCAAATAGAAATAAGATCGGAATGCGTTTTGTCGGTTCTCTCCCTGCGCCTGAATGGGAAAGAGTGCCCATGGCACTGGGAAGGAAACCGGATCGTGCTGGAAAGTAAAATAAAGAAAGGGAATAATAAAATCGAACTGCTTGCCGCCCTGGACGGAGCATACGTGACGGAAATGCCTGCCTGGATATTTTGATAGACTCCACAAATAATAGATGCTATAATAAGAACATTTCTAAAAAAAGATCTGAAAAGGGAGGAATCTGAAATGTATCACGCAATTTTGTTTGACCTGGATGGAACACTCACTGATTCCGGAGAAGGAATTATGAAATCCGTACAATATGCCCTGGAAAAAATCGGGAAGCCGGAGCCGGATCTGGATAAGCTTCGGGTATTTGTGGGGCCTCCCCTTCATAAAGAATTCATGGAGTATGCCGGGATAGACGAAGAGACCGCGCGGCAGGCTGTGGCATATTACCGGGAAAGATATACACCCGTTGGTGTTTACGAAAACAGTCTTTACGATGGAATCCGCGAGATGCTTGAGGGGCTAAAGGCAAGAGGCTACAGACTGGGAGTGGCATCCTCAAAGCCGGAGCATTTTGTATTGATCGTGCTGGATCATTTCAGAATCAGAGAGTATTTCGATGTAATTGTGGGAAGTGAGTTAAGCGGTGCCAGGACAAACAAAGCGGAAGTAGTGGAAGAGGCTTTGAAGCAGCTTGGACTGGAGGATCACCGGGAGCAGGTTGTGATGGTAGGGGATAAGGAGCACGATGTTTTCGGCGCAAGAAAGGCGGGCTTGGAATGCGTGTCTGTTTCCTATGGCTACGGTACCATGGAAGAGCTTACAAATGCGCAGCCGCTTAAGATCGTAGGATCCCCGGAGGAATTGTTGGATTTTTTCGCGTAAGCCCCTTAAGAAAGCGGAGAAAGGGGGCGTTGGTATGGCGGGCGCTTTATCCGATTGGAATCCATTTTTTGATCTCGCAGGCCGTCGCCTATGCGGGCAGATATTTTCTGGTTGACAGGGCAGGTTTGGAGAGAACGGCCTATAATCAGTATGCCATGATGCTTACAGGGATCACGGGACTTTTCGCTTTGATTCCCGCTATGTATTTTTATAAAAAAGACAGTGCTGCCAGAGCAGCTGGCGGAATCGTGCCGGAAAAAAAGGCAAAGCCGCTGTCCGTTTTGGAATACGGAATGTTTCTCATTATGGGAGCGTTTCTGGGAATATACGGAAATCTGATCGTAAGTCCTCTGAAGCAGCTTACAGACTCATCCGCTGTCTATCAGGAGGCAATGAACGCCATCATGGATGGGAAAAGCATGCTTGTGATGATTTTTTGGATAGGCATTCTGGCACCTCTGGCGGAGGAGGCGATTTTCAGATGGCTGATCTATCTGCGGCTCAGGGATCATATGCAGATCGCCGGGGCAGCCGTGCTCTCCGGATTGCTTTTCGGAATTTTTCATATGAATCTGATCCAGGGTGTTTATGCACTGATTCTGGGGGCGGCTTTTGCAATGCTCATGGAATGGAGAGGAAGGATTGCTTCCAGTGCGCTTCTTCACATGGGGGCAAACATCGCCAGCCTTTTATTGGGTGAATACCTTCCGGTTGTAATAGAAAAGGGTGCATATGGGATTTTTATGGCAATTTTTATGTCAGGAACTCTTCTGGCCTTTGCGGGCATTGTGATCTGCCGCAGAGATTATGAAAAGAGGGGGAGAAAGCGTAGCGTTTAGCAGTTATTACCGCGAGCAATGAGCCAAGCGCGGGTGCTTGCACACGCATTTGGCGAATGCTGCGAGGGTCAAATACCCAGCAGGGGAACTGAGGGGTATTTGACTGAGAAAAGAAAGCTGTTTTGTCAGATGAAAGAGTCTTGACAGAACAGTTTTTTTATTATATGATTACACCATACCCCGGTGGGGTGTATAAGCGCGAAATGCAAGCGCTGGCTATACGGCGTATGCTTTGCGCATAACAGGGCAAAATCTTGAGAGGAGGAACGGAATGCAGGCAGAAAAACAGAAAATTGCCCGTCTTTTAAAGACGGCAAGGGGACAGATAGATGGAATCTTGCGAATGGTGGAGGAAGACCGCTACTGTATTGATGTTTCGCAGCAGCTTATGGCTACCGAGGCCATTTTAAATAAAGTTAATAAGGAGATCCTGACAGCGCATCTGAAGAACTGCGTGGCACAGGCAGAGACAGAGCAGGAAAGAGAGCAGAAGATCGATGAGCTTGTTTCCATGCTGGGAAAAATTATGAAATAATACGGCATAAGGAGGATAACATGAGGAAAGAAAAGTTTGACGTGACAGGGATGACCTGTTCCGCCTGCTCCTCCAGGGTGGAGAAATGTGTTTCAAAGCTTGAGGGAACAGAGAAGGTGAGTGTAAACCTTCTGACAAACAGTATGCAAGTGGAATATGACGAGGGTATTCTGAGCGAAGAGCAGATCATAAATGCTGTGGTAAAAGCCGGATACGGCGCGAGCCCCCAGACAGAGTATGGCGGAGGCGCAGCAGCGGGAGCGGCTGTCCAGACAGATTCTCCCAAAAAGAATCCTGTGGAGGAGCAGATGAAAAACATGAAGATGCGTCTGATCGTATCCTTTGTTTTTCTGGTGCCGCTGATGTATGTGACCATGGGACACATGGTGGGGCTGCCTCTTCCTTCTTTTCTGGATGGTATGGAAAATGCAGTCAGCTTTGCCTTTACACAGTTTCTGCTGTGTATTCCCATTATATTTGTAAACAGAAAATACTATATCAAAGGCTATCAGACCCTGTTTCATCTGGCACCGAATATGGACAGCCTGATCGCCATTGGCTCTACCGCGTCCCTGGTGTACGGCATTTTTGCCATCTACCGTATGAGCTACGGCCTGGGGCAGGGAAACATGGAGCTGGTGCATCGGTATTATCATGATTTGTATTTTGAGTCCGCAGCCATGATCCTTGCACTGATCACAGTGGGCAAGTATCTGGAAACACGCTCAAAAGGAAAGACCAGCGAGGCGATTACCAAGCTTCTGGATCTTGCACCAAAGACCGCTGTGGTGGAACGGGGCGGTACGGAGAGCGAGGTTCCGGTGGAGCAGGTGCAGGTTGGGGATATTGTGGTGGCTCGTCCGGGAAGCAGCATTCCGGTAGACGGATTTATTGTGGAGGGAAGTACCAGCGTGGATGAGGCAGCGATCACAGGTGAGAGTATTCCTGTGCATAAGCAGGTGAATGATACGGTGATCGCAGCTACTATGAATAAAACCGGATTTATCAAATTTAAGGCGACCCGTGTGGGAAATGACACGACCTTTTCCCAGATCATCCGGCTTGTGGAGGACGCCAGCGCCAGCAAAGCACCGATTGCGAAAATCGCAGATAAGATTGCCGGAGTATTTGTACCAGGGGTTATGGGAATCGCCCTTGTGACCGCCATTGCATGGCTGGCTGTGGGAGCAACCTTTGAATTCGCTTTATCCTGTGCTATCAGCGTGCTCGTGATCTCCTGCCCCTGTGCTTTAGGTCTTGCGACTCCTGTGGCGATTATGGTGGGAACAGGAAAAGGAGCGGAGTACGGCATTTTGATCAAATCCGGCGAAGCTCTTGAGATGGCCCATAATATTGACAGTGTAGTGCTGGACAAGACAGGTACCATCACCCAGGGAAAGCCTGTGGTGACAGATGTGGAAACAGTCCTGGGGATTGGGGAATTCCTGGCGGTTGCAGCAGGTCTTGAGCAAAAGAGCGAGCATCCTCTTGCTGAGGCGATCCTGGAATATACAAAGAAAAATTCCATTTCTCCTGTAACGGTAACAGATTTTGAATCCGTGCCGGGCAGAGGTGTAAAAGGAAAGATTAAAGGCGTCTGGTATTTTGCCGGAAACAGGCGTATGATGGAGGAAGCTGGAATCGTCTCAGAGCAGGAGATTTCATTCCGGAATGCCGCCGGGGAGATCATAAAGAGCAGTGTCGGAAAACGTCTGGATATTCTGGCGGATGAAGGCAAAACGCCTATGCTTTTTGCTGATGAAAAGAGAATTCTGGGAATCCTGTCTGTGGCAGACGTGGTGAAGCCTACCAGCAGGGAAGCGGTGCGGCAGCTTAAAGAGCAGGGAATCCAGGTAGTCATGCTGACAGGCGACAATAAAAGGACGGCAGAGGCAATCAGGAGACAGCTTGATATTGATACTGTGATCGCAGAGGTCTTGCCGCAGGATAAAGAAAAAGAAATCGCACGTCTTCAGGAGCAGGGCAAAAAGGTTGCCATGGTCGGGGATGGGATCAATGATGCGCCGGCTCTTGCAAGAGCTGATGTGGGTATGGCGATCGGCGCAGGAACGGATGTGGCGATCGAAAGCGCGGATGTGGTGCTGATGAAAAACGATCTGTTGGATGTGGTGACAGCGGTACGTCTCAGCAAGGCCGTGATCCGCAATATCAAGCAGAATCTGTTCTGGGCATTTTTCTACAATACCCTGGGAATTCCGGTGGCAGCAGGTGTGTTTTACCATGCCTTCGGGCTGAAGCTGAATCCTATGATCGGGGCGGCAGCCATGAGCATGAGCAGCATTTTTGTGGTGACAAATGCTCTGCGGCTGAAGCGTTTTGAGGCATCAAAGGGAGCAGGGACAGAAAATGTTTCGAAGGTTACACAGGAAGCAGTGCTTCAAAGCAATGAGATAGAACAAAGCAGAATTAATAAGGAGGATGTCACTATGATCACAATGAAAATTAACGGAATGATGTGTCCGCACTGCCAGGCAGCAGTTAAGAAAGCGCTGGAAGCATTTGAGGGCGTGACCGCAGATGTAAATCTGGAGGACAAGGCTGCGTATATCACAGCAGCAGGCGAGGCAGATAAAGATGCTCTGGCAAAGGCTGTGACGGATGCAGGATATGAAGTCGTATCTGTAGAGTAAAAAGAGTTGGGCCGCCGGGTGAGGCAAGCTGCCGCGGTGCGGTTCGCAAAGAAAATAGCTGAGTCGCCCGAGTTTTACGAAACGGCGGCAGGTTAATTTTTCAAGGCGTTTGTGTGCAGGAAAAGGAGCACACAGGCGCCTTTTTTGTATCATATGACGGATTTATAAAACTTTTATATTTCAGCGGGTTGTCGAAATGACTCGTGTATGATAACATAAGTGTATTAAAACACTTAATACACTTACACGCGAGGAAGATTTATATTTGACGGAAAGGAGAGGATAATCGAATGATTGTTTTAGATTATCAGGACAGACGTCCGATTTATGAACAGGTGGTAGAGAAATTCCGTCATCTGATCTTAAGCGGCGTTTTGTCGCCGGGAGTGCGGATGCCGTCTGTGCGGCAGCTTGCCATGGAGCTGTCCATAAACCCCAATACCATCCAGAGAGCGTATAACCAGCTTGAGCAGGAAGGCCTGATCTATCCGGTAAAGGGCAAAGGCAACTTTATTGCTGACAGTGAAAACATCCGTGAAATCAGCAGAAAAAGCTATATGGAGGAAGTGAATGCCCTGGTACAAAAGGGAAAGAAAATGGGGATTGAGGAAGAGGAACTGATCTATATTATCAGAGATTGTTACAAGGAGGGGACAACATGATAGAGGTAAAGGAATGCAGCAAAACCTTTGATGATATCAGAGCTGTCAATGGCGTCACGCTGGACATTGGTGACCGGGAGGTTTTCGGCCTGCTGGGAAGCAACGGTGCGGGAAAAAGTACGCTGCTGAGGATGATGGCGGGGATTTTGAAGCCGGATTCAGGAGAAATCCTGCTTGACGGTGAGCGTGTATATGAAAATGAAGAGGCGAAAAGCAATTTTTTCTACATATCCGATGACAGCTATTTTCCCGGCAATTATACACCAAAGGATTTATTATATTTTTACCGGAACTTTTATCCGTCTTTTCAGCTTCAGCGTTATGCCAAGCTGATGAAACAGTTTCGGTTGGACGAGAACAGAAGGATCAGCACCTTTTCAAAAGGAATGAAAAAGCAGCTTCTTGTTATTCTCGGAGTGAGCGCAGGTACAAAGTATCTGTTATGCGATGAAACCTTTGACGGACTGGATCCAGTGATGCGCCAGGCGGTAAAAAGCCTGTTTGCGGCAGAGATCATGAACAGGGAGTTTACGCCTGTGATCGCATCCCATAACCTGCGGGAGCTGGAGGACGTATGTGACCATGTGGGGCTTCTGCATCGTGGGGGAATCCTTCTGTCAAAGGATCTTGAGGATATGAAATTCCATATCCATAAGATTCAGTGTGTTCTCACAGACAAAGAAAAAGAGAAGGATCTGGAAAAAGAATTAGATATCCTGAAGCTTCAGCGTCAGGGGTCCCTTCTGCTGATCACAGCGAGAGGGACGCGCACAGAGATCATGGCGAGGATCCAGTCAAAAAATCCTCTGTTCTGCGAGGTCATTTCTCTGACGCTGGAGGAAATTTTTATCAGTGAAACGGAGGTGGCAGGATATGAAATCCAGAATTTATTCTAGCGGATACGTAAAGACTACATCGAAGGGAACACTTTGGATCCCTGTATTTTTGGCAATTGGATTTCTCATGGCTTTTCCGGTGGCTGAGCTGATAAAGCTGGGAAACTGGTTTGGAATGGAGTATACGAGAGATCAGGTCGGGATGCTTTATGAAAATCTCTGGAAGGATGGTTTTCTGACTACCGGATATGTGATTGTGGTAATTGCTGCGGCGATAAACAGTATCAGCCAGTTCTGGTATCTTTATTCTGCAAAAAAGGTTGATTTTTATCACTGCCTTCCTGTAAAAAGAAGTGCAATGTTCTGGCATAAGGCATATGTAAGTGTTCTGTATTACCTGATCCCTTATGTGGTAATGGAATTCCTTTCTGTCTGCATTGGAGCTATGCGGGGATTCTTCAGTCTGCATTTGATGAAGCTGGCACTTATCATGCTGCTTTTACATCTGCTTTTATATCTGATGCTCTATTTTGGGATCGTGCTGGTAATTTCACTGACAGGAAACCTTCTTATGGGAGGAATTTGTCTGGGAGGGCTGGTCCTTTACGGTCCGGTGCTTAGCGAGCTGATCAAAGCTTACCAGGCGAGCTTTTTCGATACCTATGCACACATGTCATATGGGCTTACAGAATTTCTGTATGATTACGTAAGTCCGGTAAATCTGGGCATGGTGTCCATCGAAAGATACAGCGATGGAAAATGCGGGCCGGCTGTACTGATGATCCTGGCAGTGACGATGGTTCTGGGAACAGCAGGTTATTTTGCCTATGTAAAAAGATCCTTTGAAAATACAGGAAAAGCGCTTGTTTATCCGTGGACAGCCATAGTTTTGCGCTTACTGGTAGTGATACCGGGCGGACTTTTAATCGGGATCCTTTTCTATATGACACCTACGAATGTAAAATCCCGTGTTCCCTGGTGGATTTTCGGCATGATAGCGGGAACGATCCTGGTACATGGAATTTTGGAGGTCATTATCCAGATGGATTTCCGCAGATTTTTGGGGCATAAGCTGCAGCTTTTGCTGTGCGGTGCTGTTGTGGCATTGTGCGCCTTAAACTACCAGTTTGACCTTCAGGGATACGATTCCTATATGCCGAAATATGACAGTATTGCCAGCATGTCGTCCAGTCTGGGAATGCTGGGAGAATATTTTAGCGATGTAACAGAAGAAAATGGGTATTACAAAATCAACGAAAATACCTATGTGAGCGGAGGACAAAGCGGCTATGATATCGGGATAAGCCAGGATATCTATAAGGTTATAAAGGAATCTGCAGAATTTACCAAACAGGCGCATTATAAGGAGGATGAGTACGGGATCGATTATACACAGTTTTCATTTGGGTATTTGCTGAAGTCAGGAGAAACGATATATAGAAATTACTACATGACCGCAGAGCAGGTGGAGGAGCTGCTTTTGGCCTGCTACACGGAGGGAACACTGAAGTCCATAAAATATTCTTCTTTGGAGATTGACACGAAATATCTGAAGAGAGTGACAGGTACCTTCTGTACAGGAAATGAATATGTACTGTTCCAAAACGACAGCGGTAAGCGGGTTGAACTGGTAGAAGCGCTGAAGGAGGATATAAAAGAGGCGTCTTCTACTACTCTGACAGGGATGCCATGCGCCATGCTTGCTTTGAGCTACGAGGGTGTTCCGCGGATTACAACCATTACCTCTATGGTTCCGGGACATAGCAGCACATGTTATATGAGTTCCGGTTTTTATGTATATCCCGAATTCACACGGACTATTGCAATTTTGAAGGAAACAGGGTATCCTTTGTCTTTAGAAGAGGTTTCTCTGGATAAGGTGGAAATCCGGTATTGGATCGGGGATTCCGGCGAGGAAACAGAAACCATTACCTATGTGGATAAGGAACAGCTTCAGGAGATCAAGAAGGCGCTGGTATCAACGGCACTTTACCCGTCATGGAAGCCTTATGTATGCGACTGGTCTGAGATAAATCTGTATCTTGACGGGAAGGAAGCTGGGGACGACTGGCTGCTGGAAAAAGATACTTATCCTGAGTTTATGAAAAAGGATGAGAAGGCCGCCCGGCCTGAGTTGGTAAAGCGTACTGCGGATATAGGCGCAGTTGCTTATGGTATGGCATATGACGGATAAGGGAGAATAAAAGGAATGGGAAAAGCAGTTCGTCTTGACAAGTTTCTGGCAGACGGCGGAGCCGGGACGAGAAGTGAGGTTAAAAAGCTGATTCAGAAGGGGCTTGTGCAGATCAACGGAGCAGCGGCCAAAGGACCGGAGCAGAAGGTTGACCCGATTGGTGATGTGGTTGTGCTGAATGGGGAAATTTTCGGTGCGGCGCCGGAGTTTGTGTACTATCTGCTGCATAAACCGGCAGGATATGTGAGCGCTACAGAGGATGCGAAGGAAAAAACAGTTCTTGAGCTTGTGCCGCAGGAAAAGCGCAGAAAGCTTTTTCCGGTGGGGAGACTTGACAAGGATACGGAAGGGCTGCTTTTGATCACGGACGACGGTGCACTGGCACATGAGCTGCTTTCGCCGAAAAAGCATGTGGATAAAACCTATTACGCTCTTTTGGAAGGAAGGGTGACTGTGGAGGATGGAGAACGTTTTTTACATGGCGTGGACATCGGAGAGAAAAATGTGACACTCCCTGCCCGGCTGGAAATCCTTTCCGTAAAGGAAAAAGAGGATGCCAGCGGAGAAAAGGTGTGGCAGTCGGAAATCCTTCTTACCATCCATGAGGGGAAATTTCATCAGGTGAAACGGATGGTGGAGGCTGTGGGCAAAAAAGTCACCTATTTAAAGCGCATTTCCATGGGACCGCTGAGACTTCCGAAGGAACTGGAAAAGGGCGCGTACCGTCCTTTGACAGAAGAGGAGATAAAGGCGCTGAAATCCTGCTGAATGATAGCAAAATAAAGGAATTTTTTAGGAAAACCCTCTTTACACAGAGGGTTTTCCTATGCTATAATGCAAAAGTTGTAAGAATAAACACGCACGGCGATTCCCTAAGGATGGTGCCCTACGGTGTGAAGGCGGGGTCTGGAAGGAAAGCGACCTGTGCGGAAGAATCTAACCAAAAAAGGAGAACAAATCATGAGCGTTATTTCAATGAAACAGCTTTTGGAAGCAGGTGTTCATTTTGGACATCAGACAAGAAGATGGAACCCTAAAATGGCTCCGTACATCTACACCGAGAGAAATGGTATCTATATCATTGACTTACAGCAGTCTGTAGGCATGGTAGACGATGCTTACAATGCAATCGCTGACATCGTAGCAAACGGCGGAAACATCTTATTCGTAGGAACAAAGAAACAGGCTCAGGACGCTATCCAGACAGAGGCAGAGCGCTGCGGACAGTTCTATGTAAACGAGAGATGGTTAGGCGGTATGCTGACAAACTTCAAAACAATCCAGAGCCGTATTGCAAGACTGAAAGAGATCGAGGCTATGGAAGCTGACGGAACATTCGATGTTCTTCCTAAGAAAGAAGTTATCGCTTTAAGAAAAGAGCTTGAGAAATTACAGAAGAACCTTGGCGGTATCAAAGAGATGAAGAGAATCCCGGACGCTATCTTCGTAGTAGACCCGAAGAAAGAGAGAATCTGCATTCAGGAAGCACATACATTAGGTATCCCGCTTATCGGTATCTGCGATACCAACTGTGATCCGGAAGAACTGGATTATGTAATCCCGGGTAATGATGACGCAATCCGTGCTGTCAAACTGATCGTTTCCAAGATGGCAGACGCTGTTATCGAGGCAAATCAGGGACAGGCTGACGTTGACGGAGAAATCCAGGCTGAGTCTGAGGAGTTTGCAGCAGAGGAAGCTGCAGAGGAGTAATACTCTATCAATATATTCAGGAGGAAAATAAAATGGCTATTACAGCAGCTCAGGTAAAAGAATTAAGAGAAATGACCGGCGCCGGTATGATGGACTGCAAGAAAGCTCTTACAGCTACAGAGGGCGATATGGATAAAGCAGTAGAATTCCTTCGTGAAAAAGGTCTTGCTACCGCACAGAAAAAAGCTAGCCGTGTTGCAGCAGAGGGTCTTTGCAAGACTCTTGTGTCTGAGGACGGAAAGAAGGGTGTTGCCGTAGAGGTAAACTCCGAGACAGACTTCGTTGCAAAGAACGAAAAATTCCAGAACTATGTTGCTGAGGTTGCAGCTCAGGCTATGAACACTGCAGCAGCAGACATCGATGCATTCCTGGCAGAGCCATGGGCACTTGACACAACAAAGACTGTTAAAGAAGCTCTGGCAGCTCAGATCGCTGTAATCGGTGAAAACATGAACATCCGCAGATTCTCTCAGGTTTCCGAGGAGAACGGTTTTGTTGCATCCTACGTTCACATGGGTGGAAAGATCGGTGTTCTTGTAGACGTTGAGACAGATGTTGTAAACGATGCAATCAAAGAGATGGCTAAAAACGTTGCAATGCAGGTTGCAGCTCTGAAGCCTCTTTACACCAGCGACAACGAAGTAAGCGCTGACTATATCGAGCATGAGAAAGAGATCCTTCTTGCTCAGATCCAGAACGACCCGAAGGAATCCCAGAAACCGGAGAAGGTTATCCAGGGCATGATCCAGGGACGTATCAAGAAAGAGCTTAAGGAAATCTGCCTCCTTGACCAGGTATACGTAAAGGCTGAGGACGGAAAGCAGTCCGTAGGCAACTACGTTGCACAGGTTGCAAAAGCAAACAACGCAAACGTTACCATCAAAGGCTTCGTTCGCTACGAGACAGGCGAAGGTATCGAGAAGAGAGAAGAGAACTTCGCTGAAGAAGTTGCTAAGCAGATGGGAATGTAATCTCATAAAATAAAGTGAACTTAAGGCCCTTGGAAATCCCGGAAAACGGGCATTTTCAAGGGTTTTTTGCGTCCTGGGGAGCAATTCATAAATTATCATATCTTACCTCATTTTGAGCACAAATTTTTGGGGTTTTTTGGAAAGATTTCCTACAAATGGTATATGAAAGTTTAGACTGTATCAATATGTCCTTCTTAATGTAAGAAAGGGAGAGACCCGCAGGTTCTTTCCCCCAGTTGCGGGCTTCGCAAGTTTCCGCAACACAATCACTGAACACAATATAACGAATTGCCGGGAAAATGTCAATGGGTATAAAAATACCTATCCCCATGAAAAAAATGATTCGGTCAGTATTAATACGGGACATGGAGATTTACAGACATCATGATAATAGAGGCAATCTGATGTGAATTCCTTTAGAATACGTTATGTAATGCCTCTCTTTAATTCTACTGTGTGAGAAGATGCTTGGAACTATACATAACGCGAAATAACACGTTTGCTATTATAATGATGGATATGTTGGATGGTACGGCATATCTTTTTAATAAGAAAACGGATTTGGATAACCGACACTGACAGGAAAAACTAAAGTTGGAAGAATAACATTATGTGCTAAAATTGGATGACGAAAAATCCGGTTGTGAAAAAAATGATTAGAGGGTATAATATAAAATAGAATTTAATTGGAAGATAAGAAGATGCTACTGCCGATATATTATATTGGCAGTAAAAATAAAAGATATTTTTATATAGGGAAATAGAAGACATATTGATAGTGTATGTAATTAAAGCAAGTGATTGTAATGGGAAGGAGGTATGGCTATGCCACAGACAATGCAAAGCCTGATAGAACAGTACATTGCAGAAATCAAAAAGATATATGGTACGCATTTACGCAAGATAATTTTGTATGGCTCTTATGCCAGAGGCGATTTCAAGGCAGATTCAGACATAGATATTATGATATTGCTCGATATGTCTGATGTGGACTTAAAGGCATACAGCCAGCAGCTTTCTTATATGACTTATGATTTTAATCTGGATAATGACTTGGATATAAAGCCTATTGCCAAAAGTGAGGATCATTTTAGAAAATGGGTAGTTAATTATCCGTTTTATGCAAATATTAATAAAGAAGGAGTGGTTTTGTATGGAGCGGCCTAAAGAAGATATTGGAACGAGAAAAGACCTTGTGCTCTATCGGCTCCAGACTGCTAAAGCCGACTTGAAATCAGCAAGAATACTATTGGCGGCGGAGGAATATAAGGGAGCGAATAATCGAGCTTACTATGCTATTTTTCATGCCATCAACGCTGTTCATGCGTTGAGCGGAACAGCTTATAAACGCCATAAAGATGCTATCGGAAATTTTAATAAGGACTATGTTAAAACTGAGATTTTTCCCAGAGAGATAGGGAGAAAAATCAGTGAAGCTGAAGAAATTCGTCATGCTAGTGATTATGATGATTTCTATATTGCCAGTCGGGAGGAATCCGAGAGGCAGGTTGCTGTGGCAGATGAATTTATACAGTTGGCTGAAACGTACTGTATGAAGCAGTTTGAAGTTCCTGAGGTAGAAGATTCTGTTATAAATGAGAAAACAGAAATAAAGAAGTCTCAAAATTTTGAAGAATCTGCCGCTCAGAAATCGTAGAATCAGCCGCTAAAATCTCTGGTTCTATGGATGGTTCGTGGTTCTGCTCCGGTTCTAAAAAGAATTGTACAATGGAAACAAGGCGCTTATTGGGTAAGACAAGGCAAGAGTGATAAAAGGTGCGTTACCATCAAGGCAATTAAAATTGATTTTGGCATGGTGTGTTTTGCATCAGGATGAATTGATGCAAAACTGAGAATCGTCAAAAGATGGAAGAACGTTGAATCGAATCAATCCGTTAGTATAATTGGGGAGGTGGTGTCATGTTTCCAAAGGTAGTACAAGTTATACCAATGAGGAATTATTCCGTTTATGTGTATTTTGAAGATGGAAAAATTGTATGCTATGATATACTTCCGATGATTGAAAAAGAGGTGTTTCAGCCTTTGAAGGATATTTCTATTTTTATGAATACCTGTACTGTATTGAATGATACACTTGCGTGGGATATTCAGGGAAACAGAGATAGTACTTTCTGTCTGGATATTGATCCAGATACGCTGTATGAGCTACCGTATATGGAGGAGCAGATTTCCTAAGATTTTTCACAGGGGGAAGAAAAAAATATCATAAATATACTGGCTATTGTCGATGGTAAGGTTTGGGGGAAGATGCTTCCCCCAAATTCCAGCAGCTATCCCCCAAATTTGAAAATGTAGATGAGCGGGAAAAGACGGGAAGCGATTTACTGTCCCCCAAAAAATATTTGGGGGATGGCCTGAATAGGAAAGAAAGCATTTGAGATCGTCTCAATATTCCAGATGCCGGAAAATGTTGGAAATATGGGCTTAAAATGTAAGTAAGATATGACAGGGCAGCAGGCGGCAGCCTCAAAAGTTCACAAAACAGATGGCTGGAAACTAGGCTATTAGAATTTTACTGCAAAAATTATAATAAAGACGAATGAACCCGTAGGCGAGAGCCTGCGGGTTTTTAAGTTATCTGCATCTTTTGAATATTTTTCCTTAAATTGAATTGATGAATTCAATATATTGTATAGGGGTTATGATTTTGAAAGATTAAAAAAAGAGGCTGATGAAAAATTTAATGAAATGGATATAACAGTAAGGCTTGGATACCCTTTTAAGCAAAATGTCCATTATACAGCTGGGGAAAGTAGTAGAGTAAAAAAGGCACAGAAAATTAATCATGATTTATATACTGAGCAAAGAGATTTTAAAATTGAAGTAAAATATTTAAAAAATTGGATAAGTTCAGCTAAGACTCGGGCAGTAAGTAAGAATTGGAGTGCATTTCAACAAGATTTTGATTGGCTTTTGGATGAAATAGATACCAAAGGAAATGGTCGGGATGCTTTTGTCATAGGGTGGTTTAATTGTGTTGAATCAATTTCGCAATTGATTCAACTTGGTAAAGGAAGTGGGGCATATCCATTAGTAGATGATAGAAAATTTGTTTATTTTCCATTTTTAATTAAGAAAAAAGATGGGGATGCAAATTCCGGTCGATCGGTACGTTCATTCCGAAATTAGCGGTATGACTATTCCGGGTTAGCGGTACGCATTTTCCACTCCAGCGGTACGTTCTTTCCTTTATTATTGTGATGTAACTATTTCTCATCACAGTGTAAAGAAAGGAGCTTATTATGCACAATTACACTACCATTATCGGTGTTTTAGAGCTGAGACTCGATCAGAAAAGCTACGACACCGTACAAAAGCGTTACCGCATTGGGAGAAGCGGAATCTCGCTCATCATGAACCGCTTCAAGGACTCTGGTTTATCTTTGGATGATTTGAAGCAAATGCCTCCTGAGAAGGTTGTTGATCTGATTTATCCGCAAAATAATCTTCGCCATAAAAACATCCCCTTGCCGGATTTTGAAAAGATTCATGGGCAGATGTTACAGATGGGAAAGCATGCGGATTTAAGTTATCTCTGGATCGAATATAAAAAAGAAAATCCAGATGATTACCAGTTATCCCAATTTTATAAATTGTATGGTGACTATGTAAAGGATACCTATGGCATTAATCGGGCTGCCATGCCAGTGGAACGAATCCCCGGAGAAAAAATGTATATCGATTGGGTTGGCGATCACCCCGCGCTTTTGTTGGATACATCCACTGGTGAATTGCAGAAGGTTCATATTTTCACAACAACGCTTGGGTTCAGCAGCCTCATCTATGCTGAGATTTTTATGGATGAAAAGCTCCCTCAGTTTATTGCCGGGACTGCACATGCACTGTCATTCTACGGTGCCGTTCCTAAATATCTTGTTCCGGACAATTTAAGAACCGCTGTTACAAAACATACGAAAGATGAACTTATTCTTCAGTCTGCGTTTTCAGACCTGGAGTCATTCTACGATACGATCATACTTCCTCCACCACCCAGGAAACCGAAAGGGAAGCCAACTGTTGAAAACCACGTCCGCTTTCTGGAAGTCCATCTGGTTGAAGAACTCAAGAAGGGCACCTACACTTCTCTTGAAGCCTTAAATGCCGCTGTTAAAAGAATAGTAGCGGACATCAACCAGCGACCGTTTCAGAAAAAATCCGATATCTGTGAATCACGGTTCAAAGGATTTACAAAGTATGAGAAACCGCGTATGAACAGGCTTCCCGGCGAGAACTACACGCTTTGCGATTACAAGTACTTCCTTAAAGTTCCTGAGAATTATCATCTTGAGTATGATGCCCACTACTACTCAGTATTGTATACCTACCTCGGAAAAACCGCAATTCTCAAAGCAACTATGACAGAAATCCGTATCTGCGATGAGTACAACC